>NZ_QNRU01000004.1:60132-128479 GCF_003315235.1 Neisseria gonorrhoeae
CATCGCCCGTTCCAGCCTTTCAGACGGCATCAGTGCGTCGAAAAACTGGAACGGGATGCCGCGACTGCCGAAGGTATCGGCAATGTGCGCCCTGCGTTCTGCGGCGGAAGCCAAGCTGATAACGTGGTTTTGCATTAAATCTCCTGTTCTTTCCCTGCCGAATCCGACCGCGCCTGCCGGCGGTTTTTAATCAGCCGGTACAAAATGCCGAAGTATTGCCTCAAGGTAAACAGCCGCCTCATCCTGCCGTCTGCCGCGAAATCCAGCCACGCGCCGGAGGGCGGCGTGTCCGTCCGTTTGAAGCATTGGTACAAAAACCGGCGGGCGCGTTCAAAATCTTCTTCCGGCAAATCCTTCTCCGGCAATTCGTACGCCGCTGCTTTTGTTTGGCGGTATTCTAGGCTGTCGAACCGGGTTTTAAAACCCATAGACTGCAAAAAATCGTTTCTGGCGGTTTTTTGGATGCCTTGCGCGATTTCGTGTTGGCGGACGCTGTGTTTGGATGAAACCTGATTGGCGTGAAGGCGGTATTTGACCAAGGCTTCGGGATAATAAGCCAGCCTGCCCAATTTGCTGACATCGTACCAAAATTGGTAATCTTCCGCCCAATCCCGCTCGGTGTCGTAACGCAAACCGCCGTCAATGACGCTGCGCCGCATAATCATCGTGTTGTTGTGTATGGGGTTGCCGAAAGGGAAAAAGGCGGCGATGTCTTCGTGCCGGGTCGGCTTTTTCCAAATTTTGCCGTGTTTGTGGTGCCGCGCCAGCCGGTTGCCGTCCTTTTCTTCCGACAAAACTTCCAGCCACGCGCCCATCGCAATGATGCTGCGGTCTTTTTCCATCTCGCCCACGATTTTCTCAATCCAGCCGGGGGCGGCAATATCGTCGGCATCGGTGCGCGCAATATACCCCCCCCCCGACTTTGCCAATTCGTCCAGCCCGATGTTTAAAGAGGGAATCAGGCCGGAATTTTGAGCTTGTGCAAGGATTTTGATACGGCTGTCGCGCTTTTGAAAATCCTTGGCAATGGCAAGTGTGCCGTCTGTCGAGCCGTCATCGACAATCAAAATATCCAAGTTGCGCCAAGTCTGATTCACGACGGCGGCTAATGATTGGGCAAAATATTTTTCTACGTTGTAGGCGCAAATCAATACGCTGACTAAAGGCTGCAATTTACTCTCCCGATAATTTGATGCCGCCTGAAGGCTTCAGACGGCATTTGGACTGTACAACGGTTACTCGCCCAAAAGCGCGATGTCGGCCACCGCGTTCATCTGCTCTGCCAAGCGGTTCAGCAGGTTCAGGCGGTTTTGTTTTACGGCGGCATCTTCCGCCATCACCATCACGCCGTCGAAGAAGGCATCAACCTGCGGCTTGACGGAAGCCAGTTCGGACAAAGCAGTTTGGAAATTGCCTTCGGCGACGGCGGCGGCAATTTTCGGCTGCAAACCTTGCGCGGCAGCGTACAGGGCTTTTTCTTCGTCCTGTTGCAGCAGGCTTTCATTGACTTCGCCCAACGCGGCATCGGCTTTTTTCAGCAGGTTTTGCACGCGTTTGTTGGCGGCGGCGAGCGCGGCGGCTTCGGGCAGTTGTTTGAATACGGCGACGGCCTGCAGTTTGGCGGTCAAATCGTCCAAACGGCGCGGCTGTTTGGCGAGTACGGCGGCAACGATGTCTTGCGGATAATCGTTTTGCAGCAACACGGCAAGGCGCGCCTGCATAAAGTCGGCGGTTTCAGACGGCGTTTTCTCGTTGAGCAAACCTTGCGGGAAGCTGTCGAATGCCGTCTGAATCAGTTCGTTCACGTCCAAACCGTACTGCATCAGCATCCGCAAAATACCCAAGGCGGCGCGGCGCAGGGCGTAGGGGTCTTTGTCGCCGGTAGGAATCAAACCGATGCCCCAAATGCCGACCAGGGTTTCCAGTTTGTCGGCAAGTGCCACGGCGGCGGCAATTTTGCTTTCGGGCAGCTTGTCGCCGGCAAAACGCGGTTGGTAGTGTTGCTCAATAGCTTCGGCGATTTCTTCGGTTTCGCCGTCCAAGCGGGCGTAGTATTTGCCCATCGTGCCTTGCAGTTCGGGGAACTCGCCGACCATTTCAGTTACCAAGTCGGCTTTGGCAAGACGCGCGGCGCGCTCGGCTGCCGCGGCATCCGCGCCCAATGCTTTGGCGATGTGGGCGGCGATGCTTTGCAGACGCTCGATGCGTTCGGCCTGCGAACCGATTTTGTTGTGGTACACCACGTTTGCCAGCTTGGGCAGGCGGCTTTCCAAGGTCGCTTTTTGGTCTTGTTTGTAGAAGAACTCGGCATCAGACAGGCGCGCGCGCAATACGCGTTCGTTGCCTCGGATGATGTGCGACGGGTCTTCGGTTTGCAGGTTGGAAACCAGCAGGAAGCGGTTCATCAGCTTGCCGTTTTGGTCGAGCAGCGGGAAGTATTTTTGGTTTTGCTGCATCGTCAAAATCAAGCATTCTTGAGGCACGGCGAGGAAGTGTTCCTCAAAACCGGCTTCCAATACCACAGGCCATTCGACCAGTGCGGTTACTTCGTCCAACAGGGCTTCATCGGCGGCAACGGTCGCGTTCAGACGGCGTGCCTGCCCTTCCAATGCCGTCTGAATCGCGGCTTTGCGCCCGGCAAACGAAGCGACGACTTTGCCTTGCCCGCGCATTTGTGCGGCGTAGCTGTCGGCGTTTTCAATGATGATTTCGCCGTCGGAAAGAAAGCGGTGTCCCAAGGTTTGATTGCCGCTTTGCAGGCCCAAAACGCTGACGTTCACGACATCGCCGCCGTGCAGCACAATCAGCCCGTGAACAGGGCGCACGAAGGTAAACGTGCTGCTGCCCCAACGCATTACTTTCGGAATCGGCAGCTTCTTAACAGCTTGATTGATAATGTTTTCCAAAAGTCCGCCCAACGGTCTGCCGGTTTGGACGTATTCGTAGGCGTACACGTCCTGCCTGCCGTCGTGGATGATGGTCAGGTCTTCGATTTTCGCCCCCGCCCCGCGCGCAAAACCTTCCAAAGCCTTGGTCGGCGTACCGTCTTTTACGGCATTCGCCACGGCAGGGCCTTTTTTCACGATTTTCTGATCGGCTTGAACGGCCTTCACGTTTTTGACTTGAACCGCCAAACGGCGCGGCGAGGCATAAGCCGTAAATTCGGCCGCGCCGTCAACCAGTTGCGCTTTTTCCAAGCCTTCGGCAACGGAAGCGGCAAAATGGTTGCCCAGATTATTCAGGGCTTTTGGCGGGAGTTCTTCGGTAAGGAGTTCGATTAAAAGGGTTTGGGTTGTCATGTGAGACTTTCTGTTTGTCCGTAGGCCATGCTTATAAAGCCTGCATATGCCGTACGGCCTGTATTAATGGATACGCAATAAAGGTCGCCTGAAAACCTGTTTCAGACGACGTATCGTTATTTTTTAATCAACGGGAAGCCCAGTTTCTCACGGCTTTCGATATATTTTTGCGCCACGGCGCGGCTCAATGCACGAATACGTCCAATATAAGTTGCCCGCTCGGTTACGGAAATCGCGCCGCGTGCGTCTAAAAGGTTGAACGTATGCCCCGCTTTGAGGACCAGCTCGTAGGCAGGTAAGGCAAGGCCGGCGTTTTCTTCGGCGAACAGGCGTTTGGCTTGCGCTTCGTAGTCGTTGAACTGGCGCAGCAGCCAGTCGGCATCGCTGTATTCGAAGTTGTAGGTAGATTGCTCGACTTCGTTTTGATGGTACACGTCGCCGTAGCTTACGGTATTGCCGTCCGGCGTTTTTGCCCAAACGAGGTCATAGACGTTTTCCACGCCTTGCAGGTACATCGCCAAGCGTTCGATGCCGTAGGTAATTTCGCCGAGTACGGGCGTGCAATCGATACCGCCGACTTGTTGGAAATAGGTAAACTGGGTTACTTCCATGCCGTTGAGCCAGACTTCCCAGCCCAAACCCCACGCACCGAGGGTGGGGTTTTCCCAGTCGTCTTCGACAAAGCGGATGTCGTGGACTTTGGGATCGATGCCC
Source organism: Neisseria gonorrhoeae (assembly GCF_003315235.1). Taxonomy (GTDB): domain Bacteria; phylum Pseudomonadota; class Gammaproteobacteria; order Burkholderiales; family Neisseriaceae; genus Neisseria; species Neisseria gonorrhoeae. The sequence goes on from NZ_QNRU01000004.1 coordinate 64,146, forward strand.
AATTCGCGCAGGGAGTCGAGATAGAGGTCTTGGATATTGGCGGGGGCGGGTTTGAGGGCGACTTGGAATTGGTAATAGTGTTGCAGGCGGTTGGGGTTGTCGCCGTAGCGGCCGTCTTTGGGGCGGCGGCTGGGTTGGACGTAGGCGGCAAACCAAGGCTCGGGGCCGAGCGCGCGCAGGCAGGTGGCGGGATGGGATGTGCCGGCACCGACTTCCATGTCGAAGGGTTGGATGACGGTGCAGCCTTTGTCTGCCCAGAAGGTTTGCAGTTTGAAGATGATTTGTTGGAAGGTAAGCATGGCTTATTGTTCGATAAAATAAAGGTTTTATTTTACTGTTTCCATAGCCGCTTGAATAGATTTATCTCGAAGACAGCCTGATTTGAAACCAGGGGATGGATAATTTTTTAATTTAAATCCGGAAAATAAAAAGCACGGCCAAACGGTCGTGCTTTTTCAAACCAAACAAGTTTATTTCTTGTGCGAACGGATATAGTCCAAAGTTTTGAGCTGTGCAATTGCGGCAGCCAATGCTTTATGTGCTTCCGCCAAAGCCTTATCGTCTTTAGCTTGGGAAATGCCCGCTTCTGCGGCTTTTTTCGCCTCTTCCGCACGTGCCCGATCCATTTCCGCACTGCGGACGGCAACATCCGCCAAGACAGTTACTTTATCAGGCTGTACTTCCAAAATACCGCCGGAAACAGCAACCAAAACCTCTTTATCCTCGCCCGGAACGGTCAAACGCAACGCACCGGGACGCACCAAACTCATAATCGGCTCGTGTCGCGGATAAATACCGAGTTCGCCCTGTACAGTCGGAACAACGATAAATGTTGCCTCGCCTGAATAGATTTTCTGCTCGCCACTTACCACCTCAACTTGCATGATGCTCATGCCGACCTCCTCAGTTTAAGGTTTTCGCTTTCTCAACCGCTTCTTCGATGCTGCCGACCATATAGAATGCCTGTTCGGGCAGATGATCGTATTCGCCGTTCAAGATGGCTTTGAAGCCGGCAATGGTATCGCGCAGGGCGACATATTTGCCTGGAGAACCTGTAAACACTTCGGCAACGTGGAACGGTTGAGACAGGAAGCGTTGGATTTTACGGGCACGCATTACAGCCAGTTTGTCTTCGTCAGACAATTCGTCCATACCCAGAATGGCGATGATGTCGCGCAATTCTTTGTATTTTTGCAGAGTAGACTGTACACCGCGCGCTACGTCGTAGTGCTCTTGACCCAATACCATCGGATCCAATTGGCGCGAAGTAGAGTCAAGCGGGTCAACTGCCGGGTAAATACCCAAAGAGGCAATATCACGGCTCAATACGACGGTCGCGTCCAAGTGGGCGAAAGTTGTCGCCGGAGACGGGTCAGTCAAGTCATCCGCAGGTACATATACGGCTTGGATGGAAGTAATGGAACCGGTTTGGGTAGAGGTAATACGCTCTTGCAAACGACCCATTTCTTCAGCCAATGTCGGTTGGTAACCCACTGCAGAAGGCATACGGCCCAACAGTGCGGATACTTCGGTACCGGCCAGAGTGTAACGGTAGATGTTGTCAACGAAGAACAATACGTCACGACCTTTACCGTTTTCGTCTTTTTCGTCACGGAAGTATTCAGCCATAGTCAAACCGGTCAAAGCAACGCGCAGACGGTTGCCTGGAGGTTCGTTCATTTGGCCATACACCATGGCTACTTTATCCAATACGTTGGAATCTTTCATCTCGTGGTAGAAGTCGTTACCTTCGCGGGTACGCTCACCTACGCCTGAGAACACGGACAAGCCGCTGTGCGCTTTGGCGATGTTGTTGATCAATTCCATCATGTTCACGGTTTTACCCACACCGGCACCGCCGAACAGACCTACTTTACCGCCTTTGGCAAACGGACACAGCAAGTCAATCACTTTAATGCCCGTTTCAAGCAATTCGGTTGTGGAAGACAGTTCGTCAAACTTAGGAGCGGCTTGGTGGATGGCACGACTCTTGTCGGTATCAATTGGACCTGCCTCGTCAACAGGCGTTCCCAATACATCGACAATGCGTCCCAACGTACCTTTACCTACCGGCACAGTAATGGGCGAACCAGTATTGCTCACAGTCATGCCGCGTTTCAAACCGTCCGAGCTGCCCATAGCGATGGTACGGACTACGCCATCACCCAAAAGCTGTTGGACTTCCAAAGTCAGACCGTTTTCGTCTAATTTCAAAGCGTCGTAAACGCGCGGAATCATGTCGCGTGGAAATTCCACGTCAACAACCGCACCGATAATTTGTACGATTTTGCCTTGGCTCATTATCGTATCCTAATTTCCGTACAGGATTCAGACGGCATCAGACGGCCGCCGCACCTGCTACAATTTCTGACAATTCCGTGGTAATCGCAGCTTGACGCGATTTGTTATATACCAGACGCAACTCTTTGATGGCATTGCCTGCATTGTCTGTTGCAGCTTTCATGGCAACCATGCGGGCTGCCTGTTCGGATGCCATATTGTCGCTCAACGCCTGATAAACCACAGACTCTAAATAGCGGCGAACCAGATATTCCAACACTGCAAGTGCAGTCGGTTCGTAGCGGTATTCCCAGCTGAACGGTGATTTGGGAGCTGAATCGCCAATCACGTTCTCACCGATAGGCAGCAATACTTCCATCCTCGGTTCTTGACGCATGGTATTGACAAAACCCGAATACACCAGATGGATTCTGTCAATTTCATGTTTCTCATACCGTTGGAAAAGTTCTGTCAAAGGTCCGAGCAGCATTTCCATTTTTGGGGTATCGCCCAAATTTACGGCACTGGCAACCACATTCAGACCAATGCTCTGACACGCCATCAGACCTTTACTGCCAAGGCATACGATTTCCTCTTCAATACCTTGATTCCGATACTCTTGAACTTGTGCCAAAAACTTTTTCAGCACGTTGGCGTTCAAACCGCCACACAAACCCTTATCAGACGTAATCAAAATAAAACCGACACGTCTGATTTCCCGATGAGATTCCAGTAACGGAATACCATGATCGGTATTGGTTTGCGCAAGATGGCTCATCACCATACGCACTTTTTCGGCATACGGACGCGCCAAACGCATCCGTTCCTGAGTCTTCCGCATTTTAGAGGTTGACACCATTTGCATCGCTTTAGTGATCTTTTGGGTATTCTGAACACTGCGGATTTTGGTGAGAATCTCTTTTCCTACTGCCATTTCAGACTCCTTTCACTTCAAGCCTTATGCCTGATAGGCGTAAGAAGATTTGAAGGATTTCATGGCTGCTTCAAGCGTTTTCTCGCTCTCGTCGGACATTGCACCTGAAGCATTGACGGCTTCCAAAACTTCCGGATGTTGGGTACGGACAAAGCTCAAAAATTCAGATTCAAAAGCTAGAGCTTTGGCAACCGGAACATCAGAATACGAACCGTTGTTGATTGCCCAAAGGGTCAAAGCCATTTCAGCCGTATTCAACGTACTGAACTGTTTCTGTTTCATCAGTTCGGTTACGACTTCGCCATGCTCCAACTGTTTGCGCGTAGCTTCATCCAAATCGGATGCAAATTGCGAGAACGCCGCCAATTCACGATATTGTGCCAACGCCAAACGGATACCGCCACCCAGCTTTTTAATCACTTTGGTTTGTGCAGCACCGCCTACGCGGGATACGGAAATACCGGCATTGATTGCAGGACGGATACCGGCGTTGAAGAGGTCGGTTTCCAAGAAAATCTGACCGTCGGTAATCGAAATGACGTTAGTCGGAACGAAAGCAGATACGTCGCCCGCTTGGGTTTCGATAATCGGCAACGCGGTCAGAGAACCGGTTTTGCCTTTTACTTCGCCGTTGGTCAATTTCTCCACTTCGTGTTCATTGACACGTGCCGCACGTTCCAACAGACGGGAGTGCAGGTAGAACACATCGCCGGGATAGGCTTCGCGGCCGGGCGGACGGCGCAAAAGCAGGGAAATTTGACGGTAAGCCACAGCCTGTTTGGACAAATCGTCATAAACAATCAAGGCATCTTCGCCACGATCGCGGAAGAATTCACCCATCGTACAACCTGAATAAGGTGCGATATATTGCAATGCCGCCGCTTCAGATGCAGTTGCAGCAACCACAATCGTGTGTTCCATCGCGCCATGCTCTTCCAATTTGCGGACCACGTTGGCAATAGAAGATGCTTTTTGACCGATAGCGACATAGATACAGATAACACCCGTACCTTTTTGGTTGACGATGGCATCCAATGCTACGGCCGTTTTACCTGTCTGACGGTCTCCAATAATCAACTCACGCTGACCGCGACCGACAGGAATCATAGAGTCAATCGCCTTCAGACCGGTTTGCATCGGCTGATCAACCGATTTGCGTGCAATCACGCCCGGTGCGATTTTTTCGACAGGGGCGGTCAAAGTTGTATTAATCGGGCCTTTGCCGTCGATAGGCCGACCCAATGCATCGACGACGCGTCCGACCAATTCGCGTCCGACCGGCACTTCTAAAATACGGCCGGTACAGGTAACCGTGTCGCCTTCTTTAATATGTTCGTACTCGCCCAACACTACGGCACCGACGGAGTCGCGCTCCAGGTTCATCGCCAAGCCTAAAGTGTTACCCGGGAATTCGAGCATCTCACCTTGCATTGCATCTGACAAACCATGGATGCGAACGATACCGTCAGTTACCGAAATCACCGTACCACGGGTACTCACTTCGGCATTTACAGACAGATTTTCGATCTTGGCTTTAATCAGATCGCTAATTTCAGCAGGATTAAGCTGCATGAAAACTCTCCTAATTCGTCATAGTCGTGTACAAAGCACTCAGTTTGCCTTGTACAGACAAATCCAAAACCTGATCACCCACTTCAACTTTTATGCCGCCAATCAGCTCCGGTTCGATTTCGACAGAGATTTTCAGCTCGCTGTCGAAACGCTTATTCAGCATTTGCGCCAACTCGCCGACCTGTTTGTCGGTCAACGGATAGGCACTGTAAATGACGGCAGATTTGATATGGTTGAATGATAAGGTCAAGTCTTGATATTGAGCATACACTTCCGGCAATATCGACAAACGTTTCTGCCCGGCCAAGACGATAACAAAGTTTTTTAACTCCTTGTCTTTCAAACCGACCAAATCGATGAGGATATCTGCTTTTTCTGAAGCATTCGTTTCAGGACGGTCAATCAATGAAGCCACCTTCCCTTCCTGAACAACCGCCGCAAGTTTTTCCAGTCCGCCCAACCAAGACTCAATTTGGTTTTTTTCCTGAGCCAGACCGAACAATGCCTTTGCATAAGGTCTGGCGATCGTTGCGAACTCTGCCATAAGATTACAACTCCTGTTTCAGGGTATCGAGCAGTTTTGCGTGTTTGGAAGCATCGACTTCGCTGCGCAAAATAGATTCGGCACCTTTGACAGCCAACACGGCAACCTGATCGCGCAGGGATTCGCGTGCGCGGAACAATTCCTGCTCCACATCGGCCTTTGCCTGAGCTGCAATGCGCGCCGCCTCGGAAGAAGCCTGTTCTTTGGCTTCTTCGACAATTTTGGCGGCACGTTTTTCGGCGTTGGCAACCATTTCGGAAACCTGATTACGCCCTTCTGCCAAAAGTTCTGCAACCTTTTTTTCAGCCTGCTCGAAATCGCTTTTACCACGCTCGGCGGCAGCCAAGCCCTCGGCGATTTTTGCGGCACGCTCATCCAAAGCTTTTGCAATCGGCGGCCACACAAATTTCATGGTAAACCATACCAAACCGAAAAAGACGATGATTTGAGCGAATAATGTTGCATTGATATTCACGTTACTTAACCTTCGTATTGGGGTTAATCAAACAGGCTGCACCTGTACGAACGGACGAATCCGTCCTGATTATGCACCTGCAAACGGGTTGACGAAGGCGAACAGTAGTGCAATGGCGACACCGATCAAGAATGCGGCATCAATCAGACCGGCAATCAGGAACAGTTTGGTTTGCAGCGGACCAATCAGTTCAGGTTGGCGAGCAGAAGACTCCAAATATTTAGAACCGACCATTGCGATACCGATAGATGCACCCAATGCACCCAATGCAACGATCAAACCACATGCGATAGCAATCAAACCCATTTTAAACTCCTTAAAGAAACAAAGGTTAAACTACAAAAACAAACTACTTGGGAAAATCAGTGGGCATCGTGCGCCTGCCCGATATAGACGAACGCCAACGCCATGAAAATAAATGCCTGCAGGGTAATCACCAAAATATGGAAAATCGCCCATGCCAAACCGGCAATAATGTGGAATACAAACAGAATCGGATCCATGACTTCAACGCTGCCGGAAGCCGCCCAAGCACCGCCAAGCAAGGCTATCAGCAGGAATACCAGCTCGCCCGCATACATATTGCCGAACAACCGCATACCGTGGGATACGGTTTTAGAAAGAAACTCGACCAAGTTCAACAGAAAGTTCGCAGGTGCGAGTTTTGCACCGAACGGCGCACTGAACAACTCGTGAAACCAGCCGCCCAATCCTTTGATTTTGATGTTGTAATAGATACAAATCAGCAACACGCCGACAGCGAGTGCCAAAGCGGTGTTCAAATCGGCAGTCGGTACGATGCGCAGCAGGGCGTGATGGTTGCCGGTAATGCCCTGCCATACCATCGGCAGCAAATCGACCGGCAGCATATCCATCGCGTTCATCAGGAAAATCCAAACAAACAGCGTCAGACCCAACGGCGCGACGGCTTTTCTAGACTTTTCGCTGTGAATGATGCTCTTACACATATCGTCCACAAACTCGAACAAGATTTCCACGGCGGCCTGGAAACGTCCGGGAACGCCTGCCGTTGCTTTTTTTGCACCGCGCCACAACAGGAAGCTGCCGATTACGCCCAACAGGACGGCAAAAAAAACGGCATCAAGGTTAATAAACGAAAAATCAGCAATGTTTTTCAGTCCCTGACCCTGAGTAACATCCGACAAACTGGTCAAGCTCTGCAAGTGGTGCTTGATGTAGTCGGCAGCGGTAATGGTTTCACCTGCCATAATCTTTCACTCTCAACAATACTAAAAAAACCAGATGGCTGACACCGAGCAGCCCCATCAAAAACGGGACGAACACCAGCGATTGATGCCATATTGCAAATACGGCAAGCATGGACAACAGCGACAGCACTACTTTTAAAATCTCTCCGAAGACGAACATCCTGCTTTGCAGGAAGGGGTTTCCCCTGAAAAGTTTTAGAAGTAAAACTGCAACAAACGTGGGAAGCAGGTAGGACAAACCGCCCCCGACCGCCGAAAGGAATCCGGCAAAACCCCATACGGCAAAGGCAACTGCGGCGCATATGGACAATACGGCGGATTGTAGGATGATAATCTGCTTCATAAAGGGAATGTTTCCGCCTCAGGTTTGGGGCGCGGCTAATATAATTTAGAAGCCTTATTACGTCAAGCAATATGTTAATCTTTGTGAAACTCGCCGCCGATACAGACGAGCGACTCCCCAAAATCCAACTCCGCTATTCTAACACATATTACATATGATTACAGGATATTAAGGAGTTTGTCCGCAATTTCTTTACACTTTTAATGTTCTTACGTGATTTGTTTGCTTTACGTGGAAATAATAAAAAATCAACGCGAAATTGTAGTAGTTTATCGGTCGGATTGTCGGCAGTTTGGGGAGTTTGCTCAATAAATAAAAGGTCGTCTGAAAATATTTTCAGACGACCTTTTCCGAATAAAGGATTAGCAGCGGCCTGCCGCTTTAAGCAAAGCATTGCATTGACTTTTGGCTTTGTTCGTTCCGCCTCCCGAACAAATTGCATCGGAAGTGGTAACGCCGATTGTGCTGATTACACTGGTAACATAGCATTGGCTCACGCGCTTACCCACAGTTGCGGTAAAGTTGATGCGTGTGTTCATAATTTCCTCGAAAATTAAAAATGAAAACAGGAAAACGATTCTTACGCGAAGCAGAAAAAATGTCAATAGAATTATATTTCCCACTTAAAATCTGGAAAGCTATTCTCTATATTTCAAACGGCATATCCCGCAAAATTAAGGCCGGTAATCTATGCCCAACTGCTTCAAGATATGGTCGAAGGTTTCGGGCGTGTCGAAATGCAGGATGATTTTGCCTTTTTTATGGTTGGCGGTCTTGATTTCGGCGTTGACACCCAATTTTTCAGTCAGCAAATCATTCAGGCGGCCGATGTCGGCGGCGGCAGTTTTTTTTGGCTCGGGACGTTTGTTTTGAAGGGCGGCCTGGCTGCGGCGTTCGACTTCGCGCACCGACCAGCCGTTTTTGACGGCCTTTTGCGCCAATTCGAGCTGTTCGACGACGGGCAGGGTCAGCAGTGCGCGGGCGTGCCCCATTTCGAGGCGGCGTTGGTAAAGCATTTCCTGCACGGATTCGGGCAGGCTTAAAAGGCGCAGGCTGTTGGAAATCGCGCTTCGGCTTTTGCCGACGGCTTGGGCGATGGTTTCGTGGGTCAGCCCGAACTCGTCGGCAAGGCGTTTCAAGCCTTGTGCTTCTTCGATGGGGTTGAGGTTTTCGCGCTGGAGGTTTTCGATCAAACCCATTGCCAATGCGGTTTCGTCGCTGATGGTTTTGATAACGGCGGGGATTTCGGACAGGCCGGCAATCTGAGCGGCGCGCCAACGGCGTTCGCCTGCAATCAGTTCGTATCGGGACAGTCCGTGTTCGCGCACGATGACGGGCTGTATCACGCCTTGCGCCTTAATCGAATCTGCCAGTTCCTGCAAGGCTTCGTCATCGATTTGGACGCGCGCCTGATAGCGGCCGGGCCGGATATCTTTAACCGCAACCGCAGTCAGCCGGTCGCCGCTGCTGTTGTCCGCACCGTTGGCGAGCAGCGAATCCAAGCCGCGCCCCAATCCGCCTTTTACTTTTGCCATACCGCCCTCCCGTGCCTATTCAGATAGGATGTTAAATCGGGTATTTTATCGGATATTGGGTGTTGCCGACAATTTGTATCCGTGTTTATCGGATTTCTGTTTTTTCACTATAATAGCCGGTTTGCCGTTGCAGGCGGTTTTATGGGAAAGGCGGATGATGGTACGGCGTTTGATAATCGGCATCAGCGGGGCGAGCGGTTTCCAATACGGCGTGAAGGCTTTGGAACTTTTGCGCGCGCAAGATGTCGAAACGCACCTTGTGGTATCGAAAGGCGCGGAGATGGCGCGCGCTTCGGAAACGGATTATACGAAAGACGAAGTATATGCCTTGGCTGATTTCGTCCATCCGATCGGCAATATCGGGGCGTGCATTGCCAGCGGTACGTTTAAAACGGACGGGATGCTGGTCGCACCCTGTTCGATGCGGACGCTTGCCTCTGTCGCGCACGGCTTCGGCGACAATCTCTTGACGCGTGCGGCGGATGTGGTTTTGAAGGAAAGGCGGCGGCTGGTGCTGATGGTGCGCGAAACGCCGCTGAACCTTGCCCATTTGGACAATATGAAGCGGGTAACGGAAATGGGCGGCGTGGTGTTTCCCCCTGTTCCTGCGATGTACCGCAAGCCGCAGACGGCGGACGACATAGTGGCGCACAGTATCGCACACACGCTGTCGCTGTTCGGAATCGATACGCCGGATTTGGCGGAATGGCAGGGAATGGCGGATTAAAGGACAAAAATGCCGTCTGAACACGGAATGCGGTTCAGACGGCATCATTTTATACGACTGCCTTATTTGGCTGCGCCTTCATTCCATGCGGCAGGGTATTTGTAGCCCTCGAAGCGTTTGTGCGCGTAGGCTTTGAACGCGTCGGAGTTATAGGCCTCGGTTACGTCTTTAAGCCATTGGCTGTCTTTGTCGGCGGTTTTGACGGCAGACCAGTTGACATAGGCAAAGCTCGGCTCTTGGAACAGGGCTTCGGTCAGCTTCATGCCGCTGCTTATGGCGTAGTTGCCGTTGACGACGGCAAAATCCACGTCGGCGCGGCTGCGCGGCAGTTGTGCGGCTTCAAGCTCGACGATTTTGATGTTTTTCAGGTTTTCCGCGATGTCGGCTTTGGATGCGGTCAGCGGATTGATGCCGTCTTTGAGTTTGATCCAACCCAGTTCGTTCAGCATCACCAAGGCGCGTGCGAAGTTGGACGGGTCGTTGGGCGCGGATACGGTGCTGCCGTCTTTGACTTCTTCCAGCGATTTCAGTTTGCCCGGATACAGTCCCAAAGGCGCGGTCGGCACTTGGAAGGCTTCGGTGATGTCCAGGTTGTGTTCTTTTTTGAAATCGTCAAGATAGGGTTTGTGTTGGAAGACGTTGATGTCCAACTCGCCCTCCGCCAATGCCAGATTCGGGCGCACATAGTCGGTAAATTCGACCAATTTGACGGTGTAGCCTTTTTTCTCCAGCTCGGCTTGGATTTGTTCTTTGACCATATCGCCGAAGTCGCCGACGGTCGTGCCGAAGACGATTTCTTTTTTCGCCGCGCCGTTATCGGCAGAAGGGGCGGCGGCAGAGGCTGCGGGCGCGCTGTCTTTTTGACCGCCGCAGGCTGCGAGGATGAGCGCGAGTGCGGCGGCGGAAAGGGTTTTGAAGAAGGTTTTCATATTTTCTCCTGATGTTGTGGCGGTTTCAAACAAAAATGACAGGCAGGGAGTCCTGCCGTCCGGATTCGGCGTTCAGACGGCATTTGCCGCGAACAGGGGGATTTTATAGCATTTTTCGGATAGCGGCGGGGTTTTTGGCGTTCAGACGGCATTCGGGTTTAACGTTTGTCGAGTTTCCGCGCCAACGCGTTGCCGGTGCTTTGAATCAGGATGACCAGCAGCACGAGGAGGGCGACGATGAAGACGATGACTTCGGTTTGGTAGCGGTAGTAGCCGTAGCGGATGGCGAGGTCGCCCAAGCCGCCGCCGCCTATCATGCCTGCCGCCGCGCTGTATGACAAAAGCCCGATGGCAAGCACGGTAATGCTGGAAACCATGCCCGCGCGCGCTTCGTTCAAGAGGACTTTGAGGACGATGGCAATCGGCGGCGCACCCATCGCGGCGGCGGCTTCAATCACACCTTTTGGGACTTCGCGCAGGTTTTGTTCCACCAGTCGGGCAAAATAAAACAATCCCGACACGCTCAACACCAGCGAGGCGGCAACCGGGCCGATGGTGCTGCCGACGATGGCGCGTGTGGCGGGTATCATCGCAATCATCAGGATGACGAAGGGGAAGGCGCGCATGAGGTTGACGAGGTTGTCGAGCAGGAAGTTCACCGGCTTGTTGTAATGCAGTTGGCGGCTGGAAGTTACGAAGAGCAACACGCCCAAGAGCGTGCCGAAGATGACGGCGAATGTGGTGGACAAGCCGACCATCACGAAAGTTTCGCCCAAGGCGCGGACGATTTCGTCTTTCATGCCGACGATGGTGGAAACGGCTTGTTCGAATGTTAAGTCTGCCATATCAGTCCTCCCGAATCAGTTCGCGCCCGATTTCGGATTGAGCGTGGATTTGGTTGCCGCGTACTTCGACGATTTCCACCACTTTCCCTTTATCCAACAGGGCGGCGCGGTCGCACAATCGTCTGATGACGCTCATTTCGTGGGTTACGATGACGATGGTAACGTTGAAGCGTTTGTTGATGTCTTCCAAACATTCCAAGACACTGCGCGTGGTGGCGGGGTCGAGGGCGGAAGTGGGTTCGTCGGCGAGGATGACTTGCGGCTTGGGCGCGAGCGCGCGGGCGATTCCGACGCGTTGTTTCTGCCCGCCTGAAAGCTGGGCGGGGTAGTGGCCGGCGCGTTCGGTCAAGCCGACGATTTCGAGGCACTCGGCAACGCGCGCTTTGATTTTTTCAGACGGCCATCCGGCGATTTCCAGTGGAAAGGCAACGTTGCCGGCGACGGTGCGGTTGCTTAAAAGGTTGAACTGCTGAAACACCATGCCGATATTCTGCCGCGCCTGACGCAATGCGGCGGCATCGAGCGCGGTCAGTTCTTGTCCGCAGACGTTGACTTTGCCCGTGTCGGGGCGTTCCAACAGGTTGATCAGGCGCAACAAAGTGGATTTGCCCGCGCCGGAATAGCCCATCAGCCCGAAGATTTCGCCGTCTTGAATTTCGAGGCTGGTCGGCTCGACGGCGGCAAAACGGGTTTTGTCGCGCGTTTGGTAATGCTTGGAAACCTTGTCCAAAATAATCATTGTCTTTCCCATACAACAAAGCCCGATGTCGGACACAACGGGCGCGGAAGATAAAGCTGAAATTGTCGGAACGCTTTAGCTGTTATGCCCGCAAGCTGTGTCAAATCGGCAGGTTAATTTTCGTAGGATATTATCGGGAAAGCGTTTTTTTGTCAATAAGGCAGGAAGCGGGCAACCATTTCGGACAATGCCGTCTGAAACGGGCAAAGGCAGCGGTTCGCACCAAAACGGCAAATAATTGAAAAATATATAGTGGATTAACAAAAATCAGGACAAGGCGACGAAGCCGCAGACAGTACAAATAGTACGGCAAGGCGAGGCAACGCCGTACTGGTTTAAATTTAATCCACTATAAATTATGTCGGAAACATTCCAAAGGCGGTGCAGTTTCGGCATATAATTCATGCAAACGCCTGTTCAGACGGCATTTTGTCTTTTCCAACCCTGACCGTTCAGGGTTCCGATTCTTAAGGAAATCCGATGTACCTACCCTCTATGAAGCATTCCCTGCCGCTGCTGGCGGCCCTGGTGCTTGCCGCGTGTTCTTCGACAAACACACTGCCAGCCGGCAAGACCCCGGCAGACAATATAGAAACTGCCGACCTTTCGGCAAGCGTTCCCACCCGCCCTGCCGAACCGGAAGGAAAAACGCTGGCAGATTACGGCGGCTACCCGTCCGCACTGGATGCAGTGAAACAGAAAAACGATGCGGCAGCCGCCGCCTATTTGGAAAACGCCGGCGACAGCGCGATGGCGGAAAATGTCCGCAACGAGTGGCTGAAGTCTTTGGGCGCGCGCAGACAGTGGACGCTGTTTGCACAGGAATATGCCAAACTCAAACCTGAAGGGCGCGCCCAAGAAGTCGAATGCTACGCCGATTCGAGCCGCAACGACTATACGCGTGCCGCCGAACTAGTTAAAAATACGGGCAAACTGCCTTCGGGCTGCACCAAACTGTTGGAACAGGCAGCCGCATCCGGCTTGTTGGACGGCAACGATGCCTGGAGGCGCGTGCGCGGACTGCTGGCCGGCCGCCAAACGACGGACGCGCGCAACCTTGCCGCCGCATTGGGCAGCCCGTTTGACGGCGGTACACAAGGTTCGCGCGAATATGCCCTGTTGAACGTCATCGGCAAAGAAGCACGCAAATCGCCGAATGCCGCCGCCCTGCTGTCCGAAATGGAAAGCGGTTTAAGCCCCGAACAACGCAGTTTCGCGTGGGGCGTATTGGGGCATTATCAGTCGCAAAGCCTCAATGTGCCTGCCGCCTTGGACTATTACGGCAAGGTTGCCGACCGCCGCCAACTGACCGACGACCAAATCGAGTGGTACGCCCGCGCCGCCTTGCGCGCCCGACGTTGGGACGAGCTGGCCTCCGTGATCTCGCATATGCCCGAAAAACTGCAAAAAAGCCCGACCTGGCTCTACTGGCTGGCACGCAGCCGCGCCGCAACGGGCAACACGCAAGAAGCGGAAAAACTTTACAAACAGGCGGCAGCGACGGGCAGGAATTTTTATGCCGTACTGGCAGGGGAAGAATTGGGGCGCAAAATCGATACGCGCAACAATGTGCCCGATGCCGGCAAAAACAGCGTCCTCCGTATGGCGGAAGACGGCGCGATTAAGCGCGCGCTGGTGCTGTTCCGAAACAGCCGAACCGCCGGCGATGCGAAAATGCGCCGTCAGGCTCAGGCGGAATGGCGTTTCGCCACACGCGGCTTTGACGAAGACAAGCTGCTGGCCGCCGCGCAAACCGCGTTCGACCACGGTTTTTACGATATGGCGGTCAACAGCGCGGAACGCACCGACCGCAAACTCAACTACACATTGCGCTATATTTCGCCGTTTAAAGACACGGTAATCCGCCACGCGCAAAATGTTAATGTCGATCCGGCTTGGGTTTACGGCCTGATTCGTCAGGAAAGCCGCTTCGTTATAGGCGCGCAATCCCGCGTAGGCGCGCAGGGGCTGATGCAGGTTATGCCCGCCACCGCGCGCGAAATCGCCGGCAAAATCGGTATGGATGCCGCCCAGCTCTACACCGCCGACGGCAATATCCGTATGGGGACGTGGTATATGGCGGACACCAAACGCCGCCTGCAAAACAACGAAATCCTCGCCACCGCAGGCTATAACGCCGGCCCCGGCAGAGCGCGCCGATGGCAGGCGGACACACCCCTCGAAGGCGCGGTATATGCCGAAACCATCCCGTTTTCCGAAACGCGCGACTATGTCAAAAAAGTGATGACCAATGCCGCCTACTACGCCTCCCTCTTCGGCGCGCCGCACATCCCGCTCAAACAGCGTATGGGCACCGTTCCCGCACGCTGACGTGCCGATGCCGTCTGAAACCCGCCCGGTCTTTCAGACGGCATTTTTATCCCGAACGGCATTGACGGCGAACCATAAATATAAGACAATCCGAAAATTGTTTTTCCTACTTTTTCAAGCAGCTTGACACGGCACAAGCCGACCCGTTAGGAGGTGATGTTTCCGTCACGGCGCGTATCCCGCCGCCGAAAGGCACAGCGATACGGAAAACCTACAACACCGTCTGCCCTACCCTTTCCACCGATATGATGGGCAGATGAAACAACCGAATTTATTAAAGGAAATAAAATGCCTGCAATCCGCGTAAAAGAGAATGAACCATTTGAAGTCGCTATGCGCCGTTTCAAACGCGCCGTAGAAAAAACCGGCCTGCTGACCGAGCTGCGCGCCCGCGAAGCCTACGAAAAACCGACTACCGAACGCAAACGCAAAAAAGCGGCAGCCGTAAAACGCCTGCAAAAACGCCTGCGCAGCCAACAGCTGCCGCCCAAAATGTACTAAACGTTCAAGTACAGATTACAGGTCAGCCCTGTGATATGAAGACACACCGCAAGACCTGCTCTGCGGTGTGTTTTGCTTTTCAGACGGCATCGAAACCCGCCGTTTCCATCCGACATCCCAGCGAGGACATCATGAGCCTGAAAACCCGCCTTACCGAAGATATGAAAACCGCGATGCGCGCCAAAGATCAAGTTTCCCTCGGCACCATCCGCCTCATCAATGCCGCCGTCAAACAGTTTGAAGTAGACGAACGCACCGAAGCCGACGATGCCAAAATCACCGCCATCCTGACCAAAATGGTCAAACAGCGCAAAGACGGCGCGAAAATCTACACTGAAGCCGGCCGTCAGGATTTGGCAGACAAAGAAAACGCCGAAATCGACGTGCTGCACCGCTACCTGCCGCAAATGCTCTCCGCCGGCGAAATCCGCACCGCCGTCGAAGCAGCCGTTGCCGAAACCGGCGCGGCAGGTATGGCGGATATGGGCAAAGTGATGGTCGTATTGAAAACCCGCCTCGCCGGCAAAGCCGATATGGGCGAAGTCAACAAAATCTTGAAAACCGTACTGACCGCCTGATTGCCCGAATATCGGACAAAACGCCGTCTGAAGCCCGTATCGCAGGTTCAGACGGCATTTTCAATGTCCTAATATCGAATCGGCAGGGGCAACACGGTTTCGATACGCCGAAACAGGTTTTGCCGACAAACGGATTCCGTTTGCGCCCCATCGGACAAAATGCCGTCTGAAACACGATTCCGTTCAGACGGCATAGATTTATTTGACCAATTTCAAACCTTTTTTGGCGGGCCGGGGCGCGGTTTCGGCAGAAGTGTTTTCAGACGGCGTGTCGGGGCGGTACTCCTCCAATTCAAACCCCATACCTTCTCCGGTCTCCCGTGCGAAAAGGCTGAGGACGTGTCCGACAGGTATCCATATGTCGTGCGCTTGTCCGCCGAAACGGGCGGAAAAGCTGATCCAATCGTTGTCGATTCGAAGGTTTTGCGTGGCGGTCGCGCCGATGTTGAGCATAATTTCGTTGTCGCGGACGTACTGCATGGGGACGCGCGTATGCTCGTTTACCCAGACAAGGATGTGCGGCGTGAGGCTGTTGTCGCTGCACCATTCGCAAAGTGCGCGGAGGATGTAGGGTTTGGTTGAGGTGGGCATGATGGGTTCCGTGTGGTGTGCCTGAATGTGAAAATGCCTGCAAAACGGCGGGTTTTGCAAGCATTTCGGACTTATTTGCGCATGGCTTTTTCGGCGGGTGTCAGTGCTTCGATAAAGGCTTCGCGCTGGAAGATACGCTCGGCGTATTTGAGCAGCGGCGCGGCACTTTTGCCCAGTTTGACATCGTAATGGTCGAGCCGCCACAACAGCGGGGCCAGGGCAACATCAATCATAGAAAAATCTTCGCCGAGGATGTATTTGCTTTTGCTGAACGAAGGGGAAAGCATCGTCAGGCCGTTGCCGATGGCTTCGCGCGCTTTTGCCTGTTCCTTGTTGGCGGCGGCGGGGTTTTCCAAAACTTGGACGTGGTTGAACAATTCTTTTTCCATACGGTACAGCACCAGCCGCCCCCGGCCGCGCATAACGGGATCGCCGGGCATAAGCTGCGGATGGGGGAAGCGTTCGTCGATGTATTCGTTGATGATGTTGGACTCGTGCAGCACCAAATCGCGCTCGACCAGCACGGGGACTTGGTTGTACGGGTTCATGACGGCGAGGTCTTCGGGCTTGTTGTAAATATCGATGTCTTTGATTTCAAAATCCATACCTTTTTCGTACAAAACGAAGCGGCAGCGGTGGCTGAAGGGGCAGGTAATGCCGGAATAGAGGGTCATCATAATAATTGTCGCTCCTGTGTGATGCCTGCAAAACGGCTGATTTATAGTGGATTAAATTTAAACCGGTACGGCGTTGCCTCGCCTTGCCGTACTATTTGTACTGTCTGCGGCTTCGTCGCCTTGTCCTGATTTAAATTTAATCCACTATATAAAGGTTTAATCGCGCAATTATACGCGATTTCCGGCACTTAATCCAGAAATTCGGCTCAATCTGTTGTTTTTAATATATTTTCCCCGATTTTCCGTATCAGTGCAAACTTACTGTCTTTGTTGCGCGGGCGCGCACCCTGCCAGACCGTCTGCCAGCCTTGCGGCGCATCCGCGTTTTGGGGCAGGCGGACGATACGGTAGCGGCAACGGACATCGCCGACGCGGTGCGGCAATGTGCCGTACTGCGTCCAAACAATCCGCGTGTGCAGGTCGCCGCCGCCTATGCCGATACACTCGATGCCGTCTGAAAGCTCCCGTTTTAATTCCGGGGAAAACGATGCCTCCATACTCCGGACGACGGGCGCGTGGCTTTTCGCCGCGTCCAGCCACGGCAGGAACAGCGTCATCAGCAAAGCCCAGGTCAGGGTAACGCCTGCCGCCCAGTTGGTAACCGCCTGCCTGCCGCGTATGTTTTTCCGGGTAATCGCCCACAGCCACAAGGGTGTGAACAGTACGGCAACCGCCATCGGAATGGGATCGATGTCGGGAACGTAATACGGGCTGAAGTAGGCGGCGCGTTCGGCAAGCTTGGCGGGCCAGCCGTAATTCATGGCGAAAAAGCCCGTCCACAGGAACACGGCAAACAGCCCGAACGCCATAATGCCGAACCAGTTGACAAAAGCCGCCGCGCCGCGCCTCAGGCTGTCCAGTTGCGCCGCGCCGAACAGGGCAAGCGGCGGCAGCAGCCAGACGAGGTTGTCTTGAAAACGCTGCGGATTAAAGGCGAGCAGCACCAAAACGGCAAGCATCCAGACAATGCCCAAAATCCCCCAGTCGGTCGAAAACAGGCGTGTGCGGCAAACCGTCCAAACCGCCAGCGGCAGCGCGGGCAGTGCGAACCAAAGCAGATTTTTCAGATAGTAAAACAAACTGAATGCCGTCTGAATGTGCCGCACGCCGCCGAACGTACCGAAAACGTGATAGTTGAGCCATTGCGCAAACAGCGCGGGCTGCGTTTTTGCCAAGAGCAGCGGGTAAACGGTCATAAGCGGCAGGGCAAAGGCAAGCGAGGCGACTGCCGTCAACATCAAACGCCTGCTTTGCCACGGACGGAAAAACATCAGCACGGGCAGGGGCAGCATCAGCGCAAACGCCGCCGGATAAGCTGCCGCCAGCGACATCAACGTCCAACCCGTACCGAGCAGGAAAGAGGCGGCAATCACGCGCCGGCGTGCCAGCGAGTAGCCGTGCAGCACCAGTCCGGCGGCGGCAAAGGCGGCGGCGGCGGGATTGAGGAAATGGGCAACCGGAATCAGCCCGATACAGCCGATATGGATTAAAACAACGCTGCGCCCGTGGTGTCTGCCCAAAAAGTTGAAACCGGCAAAGCCGCAAGAAGTCAGTCCGATAACGGCAAAAAATACGCCTGCAAAGCGTGCGGCATCATACGGGTCGGCTGCCCACGGCGACAGCAAATGTTTGAATGCGGCGGCAACCCAAAGATACACGGGCGGTATGCCGAAATCGGTTTGACCGAACAGATGGGCAACCAAGGGGGTGGGGCTGCCTGCCAGTGCTTCGACGGCGGTATAGACGGCAGGTTCGGCAGGATTCCACAAATCGTGGGAAAACACGCCGGGCCACAGCCAGGCAAACGCCATCAACAGCAGCAGCCACGGTTTTTCGTGGGTTTTGGCGGGCGGGCGGGCATCGGGCGGGGTATAGGTCAGCATAAGCGTGAGAAGAAATGGACGGATTGCCAAGTGTAGCAAATATTCGCACAAAGGTCGTGCAGAGACTGCTTCAGACGGCATCAGACACAAAAAGACCGGCAACAAAAAAGACTGCACGGGGCAGTCTTTGCAGATACTATCTTTTTCATAATATTTTTTCCTGGCCCGACACAGTCCATAGCATATCAAAACTGTTGTTTTCAATCAGGATATATATCCCCAATCCTAAATAAACAACGGCAACAAACCATCTGCTATATTTTTCCAAAGTTTCTCCGACAGAAGGGACTTGTGCCAATTTTTGGGCAGAAAAAACCAAGAGATAAATCATAACTAGAAAGGTAAGTAAAGCCACTATCAAATTCGCTAAATTTAAGGTAGTAAAATATGGGACAAAGACACCAATATTGTCAGCGCCACAACTTGCAAAAGTAATCATAGCGACTAGAAAAATCAGGTTTTTATTATCTTTGCGCAAACCCTCTTTGGCAATAGACTCTCCATCGGAATCTCCTAACAGCAAAACTTTGAGGCCTAGGAAAATCGGAATCAAGCCGAGCAAACCTAAAATCTCTTTACTAGGAATATAATCTAAGACAAATGCAAAAAGCAAACTTAGCAATATCAGGCTAACAGAGCCTAGAAATTGTCCTAAATAGATGTTAATGATGTCTTTTCTGCTTTTTTTTTGGCAAAAAATAACATTAGGATAAGTAAGTAAGTCTACGGCTGTCCCAGAATACAGGATTATTGAAGTAACAACATTTTGAATCATAAAACATCCCATTCAAATATATTTTTTAATGTATTCAAACATTAAACTTTGTAGATGTCAACTTCAACCCCGTCAAAATATAGTGGATTAACAAAACCGGTACGGCGTTGCCTCGCCTTGCCGTACTATTTGTACTGCCTGCGGCTTCGTCGCCTTGTCCTGATTTTTGTTAATCCACTATATAGATAAGAAGTCAGTGTGCCAAATATTAAAAAGCCCTGCCATCGAAATGATGGCAGGGCTTAATTCTTGCAAAGCGGCAATCAGCGTTTGAACAGGTTGCCGAATTTGTTGTTGAATTTGTCCACGCGGCCGGTGGTATCGACGATTTTTTGGGTGCCGGTATAGAACGGGTGGCACAGGGAGCAAACCTCGATGTTAAAGTTTTCTTTTTCCATTGCGGATTTGGTTACGAATTTGTTGCCGCAAGAGCAGGTAACGTTAACTTCGTGGTAGTTCGGGTGAATACCTTGTTTCATTTGATTTCCTTTCAAAAAAGCGGGCATAGGGGATGTACCTATGCCTCAGACAAGCTCGGCATTCTCGCTATTTTCTGTTGTTTCGTCAAGAGGATATTCGATAAAATGTAAAAAGTTCTTTTGAGGAAGGTTTGATGGAATCAAAATTCTTTTTCCTGCTGCTGCGTTTTGCCGGTTCGGTGCTGCCGCCGTCGCATATGCGCGGCATCGGCATCATCGGCAGACGGGTGCTCGGTTTTCTGGCGCGGCGGATTTCGCCGCATATCGGACGCGGGGCGTATGTGTTTCCGGATACGGTTTTGGGCGACGGCTCGGGCATCGGGGCAAACTGTGAAATCTGCCGTGGGCTGGTGGTCGGCAAAAATGTGATGATGGGGCCGGAATGCCTGTTCTATTCGACCAACCACAAGTTTGACCGTGAAAAAAACGCTTTGAGGGCTACACGGAAATCCGTCCGATTACGTTGGAGGACGATGTCTGGCCGGGGCGCAGGGTGATTGTGATGGCGGGCGTAACCGTCGGACGCGGCTCGGTCGTGGGCGCAGGCGCGGTAATTACAAAAGACATTCCGCCCTACTCTTTGGCGGCAGGCAATCCTGCGGTGGTAAAAAAGAATCTGCCGGAAGGTTGAATGCCGCCTGAACGTGTCGGGGCGGATGATCTGAAAAAACAGGAACATCGTTTCTGTTTTTTGCGCTTCAGACGGCATCGCTATTGCGCCAGCGCGGTATCGATTTCTTGGTAGAGTTTGCCGAAATCGGGTTCTCCGACGTAGGTTTTGAGAATTTCGCCTTTTTTGCCGATAAGGACGGAAGTCGGATAAACCTGTGTGCCGAATGCCTGTCCGACGGCTTTGTCCGCATCATAAATGACGGTAAACGGCAGTCCGTAGTCTTTGACGTATTGGCGGACGCTTTCTATCGGATCGATGGGCTGGGCAACGGCGAGGACTTGGAAATCTTTATTTTTGTAGTCGTTTGCCGTTTTGATGACTTTGGGCATTTCGCTCACACAACCCGGACAGGAGGGAAACCAAAAATTAATCAGGGTGACTTTGCCTTGCAGGTCGGCGTTGGAAACGGTTTTTCCGTGCAGGTCGGGCAGGGAGAAGGCGGGCGCGGTTTTACTGTCGGGGATGAGGACGGTGGCAAGGAGGATGCCGATCAGTGCGACGGCGGCGGCGGTGAGTATTTTTTTCATTCGGACAAGGCTTCCAGTGCGCGGGCAAGGGTGGCGGGCAGGCTGACGGTGCGTTGTGTGGCGGCGTGGACGGGCATCAGGGTGATGTCGGCTTCTGCGGCGGTTTTGCCGTTTGGCAGTGTAATCGTCTGGGTCAGCACAATGCGGCGCATGCCGGGGGTTTTCAGGCGGCATGAAAACTGCAATACGTCGCCTTCGACGGCGGGACGGCTGTATCGGATGTCGATGCGGGCGACAATCAGTATGAGGCCTGCCAACTCGTGCATCAGTCCGCGTTTTTCAAAAAACGCCCAGCGCGCTTCCTCGAGAAATTCGAGGTAGCGTGCATTGTTGACATGACCGTAGCCGTCGAGATGGTAATTGCGGACGGTCAGCTTCATCAGTTCAGGTTGATGGGTTGGAAGGCTTCGCGGGCAAGCGGTTCGTGTTCGAGGTCGGTGATGACGGTAGAAAGCTGGATGTCGAACCATTCGTTGAAAATGTCGGCATCGAGTGCGGGCCACTCGCGTTCGTCTTCGCACCAGTCGGCAAGTTCGGCGGCGAAAATGTCTTCGAAACGGGCTTCGATTTCGTCCCATACTTCGTCGGCGGTTTCGCACGGGCGGACAAGGTAGGAATTGGCATCGGCTTGGATGTCTTCGAGGGTCAGTCCGTCGAGGTGGTTGCCCGGCAGGGTTTGCAGCCAGTTCCAAAAAGGTTCTAAAGGGATGAGGACGAATACGCTGCGGTTGACTTCGTACATGGTTTTTCCTTTGCTGTCGCGCGGTATGCGCAAAAAAGGGATTATAGCCCAATCTGTAGTGTCGGACTGTCCGTTCCGACGGAAGGGAATGCCGTCCGAACACGGATTTTCAGACGGCATGGCTTTAGGGTTGTGTTCCAGGTTGCGTTTCGGCTTCCCCTGCTGCTTCTGCCTGTGTTTCGGATACGGAATCTTCGTGAACGGCGGGCTCTGCCGCGCCGGTTTCGGCACTTTCGACCAATTCGTCGATGTCGATGTTATCTTCCGTACCTTCGGCAGGTGTTGCACCGGTCTGCCGTGCGCGGACTTTCATATAGAGGTCGCGCGTGTAGCTGTATTTGTCGATGGCGGCTTCGTCCAGACTGTCGGTCAAATCGAGCAGGCCTTCGCGCGTACTGACGGCGGCAGCGGCAGTCGTGCCCCAGCGTCCGGCAGGGGTATGGAAAACGATATTCTTGGGCGGATAAACAGAGGTAATGCCCGTGCCGAGCGCGTCGCGGACGGTGGACGGGCCTAAGACGGGCAACACGAAATAATTGCTGTTTTTCCAGCCCCACGAGGCAAACGTGTCGCCCAAAGTGTTTTTATTGTCGGGAACGCCGCCCGCGCCGGCAATATCAATGAGCCCGCCCAAACCGAAGGTGGTATTGATGCCGACGCGGACGAGGTCTTCGCTTGCGCGTTTGATGTCCAAACGCAAGATATTGCTGCCGAAACTGACCACGTCGCGCAGGTTGTTAAAAAAATTGGACACGCCGGCGCGGACGGGTTTCGGCGTAACTTTGCGGTAGCCGCGCGCGGCAGGGGCGAAAATGTAGCGGTCGGCTTGGTCGTTGAATTTGGAAACGGCGCGGTTGTAGCCTTCATAAGGGTCGGCGGGGCGGGTTTCTGCAAATGCAGGGGCGGAAGCGAACCCGATCAGCAGGAGGATGGCGTAGGCGGTTTTTTTCATGATTTCAGCCAGTCTTTGATTTCGTACAGTTCGGACAGCGCGCGCACGGATTCGGGAATGCCGGTCAGCCTGACGCTGCCTTTGCAGCCGCGCAGCACTTCGAGCAGCAGCGACACGCAGGCGGAATCGGCACGTTTGACACCTCCGAAATCGACGGCAATGGTTTCTTTCAGACGGCATTGTTGCCGGAAACGCCCAAATGCGTCCCCGGTCAGGGTTTTGACGGTGATGTCGCCGCCGATGTGCAGTGTTCCGTTTTTGAGTTCTGTATGCATAGCGTTTGTTCGAAAAACCCATACCGCCCTCGGACGGTATGGTTTGTCGGTTATTTGCCGCCGTTTTTGGCTTTCAACTCGGCAATCAGCCCGTCGATGCCTTTGGCTTTGATGATTTCGCCGAATTGGTTGCGGTACACGGTAACCAGGCTCGTGCCTTCGATGGCGACGTTGTAGGTACGGTATTTGCCGCCGCTTTGGTAGGTGGTAAAGTCCATATTGACGGGCTTCTGACCGGGGATGCCGACTTCGGCACGGACGACGATTTCCTTGCCGCCCTTATTGACGATGGGATTGTCTTTGACGTTGACGGTCGCGTTTTTGAATTTCAGCATCGTGCCGGAATAGGTGCGGATCAGCAGGGTTTGAAATTCTTTGGCCAACGCTTGTTTTTGCGCGTCGGACGCGGTACGCCAAGGGTTGCCGACCGCCAATGCGGTCATACGTTGGAAATCGAAATAGGGAACCGCATAGGCTTCGGCTTTTGGGCGTGCAGAAGCCGCGTCGCCGCTTTTGAGGATGGTCAAAACCTGTGTGGCGTTTTGGCGGATTTGTCCCACTGCGTCGGCCGGGGAGGCAAATGCCATGCCGATGCTCAAAATACCGATGCCCAATGCGCTGATGAAGGAGGATTTTTTCATGATGTCTTTCCTGAAAATGGATGTGTATGTTTATTCTGCGGCTTTTTCCGCATTGCCGCCCTCAGCGTTTTTCTCGGCGAAGCTGGTCATGAATTTACCGATCAGGTTTTCCAGAACCATTGCAGAACTGGTTACGGAGATGGTGTCGCCGGCAGCAAGGTTTTCCGTATCGCCGCCCTGCTGCAGCCCGATGTACTGTTCGCCCAAAAGTCCCGAAGTCAGGATTTGCGCGGAAACGTCGCTGCTGAACTGATACTTGCCGTCCAAATCAAGGCGCACCCTCGCCTGATAGGATTTCGGGTCAAGCCCGATAGCGCCGACGCGCCCGACCAATACGCCTGCGGATTTGACGGGGGCATTGACCTTCAAACCGCCGATGTCGCCGAAATCGGCATAAACGGCGTAAGTTTTGTCCGAACCGCCGAACGCCGCGCCGCCCGCCACGCGGAAAGCGAGAAAGGCAACCGCCGCCGCGCCGATCAGGACGAACAGTCCGACCCAAAATTCCAATATGTTCTTTTTCATTAAAGTTCCTTGAATATCCGATGTTCCGCGTTTCGTCTTCAGACAGTCTGTCAATCTGTAAACATCCACGCGGTCAATATAAAATCGACCGCCAAAATCGTCAGGGCGGACGAAACCACCGTGCGCGTGCTGGCGCGCAAAATGCCTTCCGAAGTCGGGATGCAGTGGAAGCCCTGATGCACGGCAATCAGCGTTACCGCCACGCCGAACGCGGCGGATTTGATCAAACCGTTGATTACATCGTAATGTATCGTAATGTTGTTCTGCATCTGCGGCCAGAAAATACCGCTGTCCAAACCCAGCCAGCTCACGCCGACCAAATACGCGCCGAAAATGCCCGCGACGTTGAAAATCGAAGCCAAAAGCGGCATAGAAAACACGCCCGCCCAAAAACGCGGGGCAACCACGCGGGCGACGGGGTTGACCGCCATCACGTTCATCGCTTCGAGCTGTCCGGTCGTTTTCATCAAACCGATTTCGCTGGTCATCGCACCGCCCGCGCTGCTGGCAAACAGAATCGCCGCCAACACGGGACCCAGTTCGCGCAACAGAGAAGCCGCGACCATATAGCCCAAAATATCGGCGGATTTGAATTTCGACAACTGCGTATAGCCCTGCAAACCCAAAACCATACCGACGAACAGCCCCGAAACGGCAACAATCAGCACCGACAGCACGCCGGCAAAATACACTTGGCGCACGCTCAGGCGCGGACGGGCGAAAGCCGTGCCGGATTTCGCCAAAATGTTCAGCAGAAACAGCGTGATACTGCCGAAGGATTGAATAAGGCCGAGGGTTTTCGCCCCGACGGAACGGATAAAATTCATAAATTTCTATATGTAAGGTTCAACGGTTTCAGACGGCACCTGCTCATTTACCCGAGCAAATCCTGCTGCAACGACGTTTGCGCCGGATAGCGGTATGCCACGGGGCCGTCTGCCAGCCCGCCGACAAACTGGCGCACCCAAGGCGAATCCAGTTCGCGCATTTCCTGCGGCGAGCCGGAGAACATAATTTCGCCGTGCGCCAAGAAAATTACCTGATCGACGATTTCCAAAGATTTTTCAATGTCGTGCGTTACCATAATGCTGGTCGAACGCAAGGCCTTGTTGACGCGGCTGATCAAGTGGGCAATCACGCCCAAGGAAATCGGGTCGAGGCCGGTAAACGGTTCGTCGTACAACATAATTTCGGGGTCGAGCGCGATTGTGCGTGCCAGCGCGACGCGGCGCGACATCCCGCCGGACAACTCGGACGGCATCAGGTTTTCCACGCCGCGCAGACCGACCGCGTTCAATTTCAACAAAACCAAATCGCGAATAACCGCTTCCGGAAGTTGCGTCAGTTCGCGCATCGGAAAAGCGATATTGTCGAATACCGACAAATCGGTAAACAGCGCGCCGTGTTGGAACAATACGCCCATACGGCGGCGGTGTTCGTAGAGTTCGTCAGCCGAAAAACCCGCCAAATCCCGTCCTTCAATCAAAACCTGCCCGGACTGCGGACGAATCTGTCCTGTAATCAGCCTCATCAGCGTGGTTTTGCCGCTGCCCGAACCGCCCATCACGGCGGCAAAATTGCCTTGCGGAATGCTGAAATTGATGTCGTTCAGAATCGGGCGGTCGCCATACGCGAAGGCGACGTCTTTCATTTCGATAAAGGGGGATGGGCTCATGTACGGGCGGACGGTAGGTTTGACGGCGTGTATTTTAAGGCTTATCGGGAAGACGGGCAATTTTCAGACGGCATACGGACGGCAAGTGTTGTGAAAATGCCTTTGTCGGCGGCGGATTGTTTGCTGTGGCGAAAAATGTTATCTTTCAAATGATAACCTTTATCAGAAAACTATGGAAAAAGCAGAACATTTGAACAGCAGCCGGTTCGTCAATCTGGTCAAAAGCGGCGGCGGCTTATGTGGAGGGCAGCTACCGTTTCGATACTTTGTCCAACGGCATTTCCATCCACGGCGGTACGGTAACGGCACGGTGCGATTTTTGCAGCAGCCGCCTCGCCGAACCTTATGTGTCGTTCGTGCTGTTGCTGGAAGGGCGTTTGGACTTCGGCATCAACCGCCGCCGCTTCCGCATCGATGCGGACGGCAGCAAGATTGTCCTAATTGCCGTCGGGGAAGAAGTCCTGTTCAGCCGCTATCTTTATCGCGGCGGCAAAACGGTCAAAATGACCATTAAAGGTATGGAACAATGGCTGCCGCGTCCGGAATACGCGCGTTTCGCACCCCTGCTTTACCGCGAACCGGTCAGGATATGGGATTTGCCCCCAAACCTGCGCGGCTTGGCGGCATCCTGCCTGCAAACCGTCCCAAAGGGGCATTTGGGCGAAACATTGCGCCGCGAGGCGGACGTGTTGCGGCTGCTGTCGGATTTGTGGGACACGGTTTCAGACGGCATCGAGCCGGCGGCGGGGCAAACGGCGGAAGCAGACGCTATGCCGTCTGAAGACTTCAGCCGCACCCTGAATGCCGCGTTCGACGGCGGCGCACACCAAGTCAACCGGCTGACAGCCGCGCTGAACATCAGCGAAAGGACGCTGCAACGCCGTATGCGCGACCATTTCGGCATTACGGCAAGCGAGTGGCTGCACCACAAACAAATGCAGCACGCGCTCTATCTGTTGCAAAACGGGGGCAAAAACGTGGGCGAAACCGCGTATTTGTGCGGCTAGCGCCACGTTTCCAGCTTTATTCAGGCATTCAGGCAATATTTCGGCAGCACGCCTGCGGAAACTAAAAAAGAAAACCGGTAAGCCGTATTTGACTTGAAACCCAAAATCCGCGTGTAAAGAAACTTGTACGGTAATTTATTTGGGAATAAACCAAAACTACATCCGACTACAAAACTGGAGGGCCCGAAATGAAACAATTGGCCATGTACATCAACGGACGCTTTGAAAACGATTTCAACGGCGAATGGCGCGACGTATTGAACCCGTCCACCGAAGAAACCATCGCCCGCGAACCCAAAGGCGGCAGGGCGGACGTTGACCGCGGCGCGCGCGGCGCAACCGGCTTGGGAGCGTCTGCCTGCGGTCGAACGCGGCGCGTATTTGCGTAAAATCGCCCAAGGCATACGCGGACGCGCCGACGAGCTGACCGACACCATCGTTGCCGAAGGCGGCAAAACCAAAGACTTGGCGCGTGTGGAAGTGATGTTCACTGCCGACTATCTCGATTACCAAGCCGAATGGGCGCGCCGTTACGAAGGCGAAATCATCCAAAGCGACCGCCCGCGCGAAAACATTTTATCGTTCAAACGTCCGCTGGGCGTGATTGCCGGCATTTTGCCGCGGAACTTCCCCTTCTTCCTGATCGCCCGCAAAATGGGCCCGGATCTGGTTACGGGCAACACCATCGTCGTCAAACCCAGCAGCGTAACCCCGATCAACTGCCACATCTTCGCCGAAATCATCGATGCGGTCGGACTGCCCGCAGGCATGTTCAACGTGGTGGACGGTCCGGGTGCGGAAATCGGCAACGCCTTGTCCGCCCATCCGCAAGTCGATATGGTCAGCCTGACCGGCTCGGTTGAAGCGGGTCGCCAAGTGATGGAAGCCGCTTCCGCCAACATCACCAAAGTCTCGCTGGAACTCGGCGGCAAAGCCCCCGCCATCGTGTTGAAAGACGCGGATTTGGATTTAGCGGTGAAATCCATCTTGGCTTCGCGCGTCGGCAACACCGGTCAAATCTGCAACTGCGCCGAGCGCGTCTATGTCCACAGCAGCCTGAAAGACGCGTTCATTGAAAAAATGACCGCCGCGATGAAAGGCGTGCGCTACGGCAACCCTGCCGAAGCCGAAGCAGGCGCGCCGGAAATGGGCACGCTGATTGAAGAGCGCGCCGTCAAAGCCGTTGCCGAAAAAGTGGAACGGGCCGTCAAACAAGGTGCGAAATTGGTTTGCGGCGGCAAACGCACCGAAGGACGCGGCTATTTCTTCGAGCCTACCCTGCTGACCGACACCGACAACAGTATGGACATTATGAAAGAAGAAACTTTCGGCCTCGTGCTGCCCGTTTCCGCTTTCGACACGCTCGACCAGGTCATCGCCCTGGCAAACGACTGCGAATTCGGTCTGACCAGCTCCGTGTACACCACCAACCTGAACGAAGCCTTCTACGTTACCCGCCGCCTGCAATTCGGCGAAACCTACATCAACCGCGAAAACTTCGAAGCCATGCAGGGCTTCCACGCGGGCTGGGAAAAATCCGGCATCGGCGGCGCGGACGGCAAACACGGTTTGGAAGAATACCTGCAAACCCAAGTCATTTATCTGGAAACCGACATCTGATGCCGGTTTGACACACGGATAGAAAATGCCGTCTGAACCTGAAATCGGGTTCAGACGGCATTTTTATTACTTCACCGGCAATCAGTCATGACCGACATCGATGGTTTTCTCTATTGTAACGCGTATCGGGAACAAGAACGATTTTATCGTCCACTTTGCCGATGGCTTTCACGTCTTTACCCGGGTAGTCCAACTGGTGCAGGAAGTAGCGGATACAGTTCAAACGGGCGCGTTTTTTGTCGTCCGAACGGATGATGACCCAAGGCGCGTCGCCGGTGTGGGTGTGGAAGAACATCGCGTTTTTGGCTTCGGTGTAGTCGTCCCAGCGGTCGAGCGACTGGATGTCCACGGGGGAAAGTTTCCAGTGTTTCAGGGCGTCGTCGCGGCGGGAGATGAAGCGGCGCAGTTGTTCTTCGCGGGATACGGAGAACCAGAATTTGAACAGGTGGATGCCGCTGGCGACAAGCATACGTTCCAACTCAGGGGCTTGGCGCATAAAGAGCATATATTCGTTGGGTTCGCAGAAGCCCGTCACGCGTTCCACGCCGGCGCGGTTGTACCACGAGCGGTCGAAGAATACCATTTCGCCCGCAGTCGGCAGGTTTTGGATGTAGCGTTGGAAATACCATTGTCCGCGTTCGGTGTCAGTCGGTTTCTCCAAAGCGACCACGCGCGCGCCGCGCGGGTTTAAATGTTCCATAAAGCGTTTGATGGCGCCGCCCTTGCCTGCCGCATCCCGGCCTTCAAACAGGCTGACGATGCGCTGGCCGGAGTCTTTGACCCAGCTTTGCACTTTCAGCAATTCGATTTGCAGTTTGGCTTTTTCGGCTTCGTAGGCGGCGCGGAGCATACGTTTGCGGCAGGGGTAGTTTTCGGGCAGCGGGGCTGTGCCGGAATCTTCGGCAGAACCTTTGCCTTCATGTTCCAAAACAGCTTTTTCAAATACCTGGAGCTGGTCTTGCTTTTCGCCTAATTCTACGTTTTCAAACGGTTGCAACTGGCGGTCTGCCATAAAGGTCTCCTATTGTATTTCAGGTTGGAAATGAAAGTCCGTTTTCACAATTTTACACTTTCGCCACCGCTTTCTCTACATAAAATTACATTTTGCCCGAATTTGCCCCGCCGTCTGGAAATCCGTGTAAAAGGGGCGTATAATCAAAACATTTGCCCCGAATTGCCATGCCTTATTTCGCCCTGTTTGACGATGCCGTAAGCGGCCGCGCAAAACTCTATCAAAATCATGTGGAAAGCCGTTTTTTCCGTCCCGAAGAACTCGATGCTTTAGACGGCGCGCTGCAATCGGGATGGCAAAAAGGGCTGCATTCGGTGTT
The DNA here is from genome assembly GCF_003315235.1 of Neisseria gonorrhoeae. Classification (GTDB taxonomy): domain Bacteria; phylum Pseudomonadota; class Gammaproteobacteria; order Burkholderiales; family Neisseriaceae; genus Neisseria; species Neisseria gonorrhoeae. The sequence goes on from NZ_QNRU01000004.1 coordinate 94,081, forward strand.
GTTTGCAGACTACGAATTCGGTTTGCCGCTGATGGGGATGGAATCCGAACGCGGCGGCAACATTGCCCTGCACTGGTTTGCCGACTGCGCCGACACCGATGCCGAAAGCTGGCTTGCCCGACATTCAGACGGCATCCCCGCCGGTATTTCCACGCCGCAATCCTCCGTATCCGAAACCGATTACCTCGACCGCATCCGCCAAATCCACGAAGCCATCCGGCGCGGCGACACCTATCAAATCAACTACACCACCCGCCTGCACCTGCAAGCCTACGGCAACCCCGTCAGCCTCTACCGCCGCCTGCGCCAGCCCGTCCCCTATGCCGTATTGTCCCACCTGCCCGATGAAGCCGGGCAATCCGCGTGGACGCTGTGTTTCTCGCCCGAACTCTTCCTCAACATCGCTTCAGACGGCATCATCAGCACCGAACCGATGAAAGGCACCGCGCCGATTTTGGGCGACGGACAAGACGAACGCCGCGCCGCCGAGTTGCAAGCAGACCCGAAAAACCGCGCCGAAAACGTGATGATTGTCGATTTGCTGCGCAACGACCTCGGCAAAATCGCCCAAACCGGTAAAGTATGCGTACCCGAGCCGTTTAAAGTATCGCGTTTCGGCAGCGTCTGGCAGATGACCAGCACCATCCGGGCGCAAGCCCTGCCGGACACCTCGTTCGCCGACACCCTCCGCGCCGCCTTCCCCTGCGGCAGCATCACCGGCGCGCCCAAAAAAATGAGTATGCAGATTATCGAATCGCTCGAAACCGAAGCGCGCGGGCTTTATACGGGCAGCATCGGCTATTTGAACCCGTGTTCCGGCGGCTTGGGGTTTGAAGGCGCGTTCAACGTCGTCATCCGCACCCTGTCGCTCAAACCCGTTTCAGACGGCATTGTTTCAGGCATCGGCGGCACGGATTCAAACGCGCAAGCCCGAACGGCAGGACAAGGCGGGGAAACGCCGCATCCGTTTGAAGCCAATCCGCCGTATCGGGGCGTGTACGGTGTCGGTTCCGGCATCGTCATCGACAGCGACCCCGCCGCCGAATATCGCGAATGCGGCTGGAAAGCCCGATTCCTCAACGAACTGCGCCCCGATTTCGGCATTTTTGAAACCCTGCGCGCGGAAAACAGGCAATGCGCCCTGCTCGACCGCCACCTATGCCGTCTGAAAACCTCCGCCCAAGCCCTCAACCTGCCCCTGCCCGACGGCTGCGAAAATCAAATCAAACAATACATTGCCGACTTGCCCGACGGCGCGTTCCGCATCAAAGCCCTGCTCGCTTCAGACGGCATCAGCCTGTCCCACGCCGTTTTAAACCGTCTGACCGACAAACAGCGCGTCATCATTTCGCCGACCATCCTGCCCGCACAAAACTACCTGCGCCGCTTCAAAACCACACACCGCGCCATCTTCGACCAAGCGTGGCAAACCGCCGAAACGCAAGGCGCGTTCGACAGCCTGTTTTTCAATTCGGACGGCATCCTACTCGAAGGCGGCAGGAGCAACGTGTTCGTCAAACATCGCGGACAATGGCTCACGCCCTCTTTAGATTTAGACATTTTAAACGGCATAATGCGCCAAGCCGTGTCGGACGAACCGCAAAAATATTTGCACACAAATCAAGTGATTGAAACACACATCACACAAAAAACACTGCAAGGGGCCGAAGAAATCCGCCTCTCCAACGCCTTGCGCGGCGTATTTGCCGCCGTCCTTGCCTGAACGCGCAAAAATGCCGTCCGAACCTGCTGCCGCAAAGTTCGGACGGCATTATCCCACCATTCAAAACCGCCAATCCGCCGACACAAACACCTCGCTGTTGCGGCGTTTTGCATACGGCACATTGCTTTCCGTCTTACCGAAGCGGTAGTTCAACGTCGGCACGATGCCTTTGTACGACAACTTGTCGTGGCTCAAAGCCAGCGAGACATTCCATTCGCGGTTACGCTGCGCCTCCGTCGAAAATGCCGCAATGCCTTTGTAGTTGCGGTGGGCGTAAGACGCGGCAATCCGGCTGTTCAAACCGCCCGTCCCGCCCCACTCCTGCGCCCAACCGATATGGACGGCGTTGCGGCGGTAGGCGGCATTGTTGACCGCGCCGCCCACCGTTTCGCGTTTCGGCACAAACCGCGCAAACTGCCAGCCGCCGAACACGGTTGCCGAGCCGCCCAACCGCCTTGCCAGCGACACATAAAGCCCGTCCTGCCAACCGTCGTTGCGTTCCGCCCGGCCTTGTTCGCGGTAGCGTTGGCGGTAACGTTCCAGCGACACCGAAAGCTGCGACCGGCGGCTCAGGCGGTAAGAATGCGCCAACTGCACACCCGCCCCGTGCGCCAGCATATACGGCGCAAGCCGGCGGTCGGCAGGCGGTTTCGTTTTCGCATCAAAGCCGTCGCTACCCGACAATTGCGCCTGATAAAACGGCAAAACCCCCACCGTCTGCCGCGCATTTTTATACTGCCAGCCCAAATAAGCCCTGCCGAAAGCATCGTCATAAGCCGATTTGCGGCTGAAATAATAGCTTGTGCCCCCGACATTGGCGCGGAACAGCAGATAATGGTTGTCCGCCAGCGCAGTCAGCTTTTCCGCCCCGGCCTCATAATCCAACCCTGCCGCACGGACAGGTCCGGTAACGCTGCATATCCGGCTGCCGCCGCCCTGCAGGCAGTATTGCGGCGCGGCATTGTTGGCGTTTTTGTTCACAGAAGGGCTGATGCCGCCCGAAAAATGCCAGCCCGTCAGCCCCTCCGTTTTTTTCCGGAAACGCCCCACATTTTCCAAAACCGGCGCCGGCAAATCCAATTTTGCCGCCTCCGCAAAATGCAGCCCTGCCGACTTCAGCCGGAAATCGTCAAACTCCGCCGCCGCCAAATCCAGCAAAACCCGCTCGTCTGCCGCATTATCCCTGTGCAACGCCCGATAGCGCGCCACCGCCTCCGCCGGCCTTCCCGCCAATTTCGCCAGCAAAGCCCGCGCCCTGCCGTACAACACCGCATCATAATCCGGCAGCTTGGCATACAAATCCGCCAACGAAGCGATCAAATCCGCCTGATTGCCGTTGAGCGCGTCGCGCAAAACGTGTTCCAACAACTGCGGGCGCGACAGCAGGAAATCCCCGTCGATTACGCGCGAACCGCCGTTTGCGGCAGAATCCCCTTCCGGCGGCATTCCCGCCCAACCCTCCGCAGCCGCACGCTGGGCGCGCAACGCCGCCGCATCGTCCCGAACGTCGGGCAAGCCGGCGGCATACGCGCCGACCGCACCCCAAACACACAGCGCGGCACACAGCCGGCATACCCGATACACACTATCCTTCAATTTGCCTTCCTTAAAAAACACCGCCGGACGGCGGCGGCAGAAACGCCGCAAGCCCCACGCGCGGCGGACGCGGCGCATCATATAGTGGATTAACAAAAATCAGGACAAGGCGACGAAGCCGCAGACAGTACAGATAGTACGGCAAGGCGAGGCAACGCCGTACCGGTTTTTGTTAATCCGCTATAAAAAACAAAGGTAGAAACACGGCAGGCAAACGCAGGCACGTCCGATTTCCGCGCCGCCCCATAAAACAGTTGACATCATATAACATTTAAATTGATAATCAAAACTATTATTAATACATCATCAAGATTGAGTATGCGATGAAATACAAAGCCCTGCCCTTACTGCCGCTTGCCGCCGCCCTTGCCGCCTGTGCCGGGGGGGGGGTAGCCGAACCGCACGTCCCCGTGTCCATCCCCACCGCCACGCCGCTGCCCGCCGGCGAGGTAACGTTATCAAGCGATAACGGCAATATCGAAAACATCAACACCGCCGGCGCCGGAAGCGCATCCGACGCGCCGAGCCGCAGCAGACGCTCGCTCGATGCCGCCCCGCAAAACACATCCGGCATTTCCATTCGGCAGCGGGAAGTAGAAAAAGACTATTTCGGCTATAAATCAAAAGAAACATCATTCATCTTCAAAACACCCGGCGGCGCGCAATACGCCCTTTCATCCTACGCCGACCCCATAACCGTCAGCTACTCCTCCCCCGATTTCAAAATTCCCGACCGCCACGCAGGGCAGCGGCTCGCCGACGGCAGCCGCATCTTTATCTGCTGCAGCGACTCCGGGGCTACTTCGTATGCGGAAATTACCAAACAAGATTATATGAAATTCGGGGCGTGGATAGGTCCCAACGGCGAAATCGACCTCTTCGCCGGCGGCTTCCCCGTCGGCAAAACGCCGCCTCCTGCGTTCTCCTACGGCAGCAGCACGCCCGAAACCGCATTGTCAAAAGGTAAAATCACTTATCAGGTTTGGGGCATCCGCGTCAGAAACGGGCAATTTGTTACTTCCTCTTATACGCCGCCGAAAAGCGGTTCTTATTATGGGACACTTGCCAATACCCCCGTCCTTTCCTTTATCACCGCCAATTTCAACAGCAACACACTGGCAGGCAAAATCCTCGGCAACAGCGATTACGGGCCGGATGTGGATATTCAAAACGCAACGATTACCGGTCCGACCTTTTCCGGCGATGCCACGTCCGGCGGGAAAAACGGCAAATTGGAAGGCAAGTTTTTTGGCAAGTTCGCCAGCACCCGCAGCAGCGAAGTCAGCATAGGCGGCAAAATCACCTTTGACGGCGACCGCTCCCTCGATACCGTATTCGGCGGTGTGAGTTATGAAAAAAAACTTGATGACACCAGTCAAGATACCAACCACCTTACTAAACAATAAACCACCTCATCCCTGCAAAGGTTTCTTATGCCCATTCCCTTCAAACCCGTATTGGCTGCCGCCGCCATCGCCCAAGCGTTTCCCGCCTTTGCGGCAGACCCCGCGCCGCAGTCCGCCCAAACGCTGAACGAAATCACCGTTACCGGCACGCACAAAACCCAAAAACTCGGCGAAGAAAAAATCCGCCGCAAAACCTTAGACAAGCTCTTGGCCAACGACGAACACGACCTGGTGCGCTACGACCCCGGCATTTCCGTCGTCGAAGGCGGCAGGGCGGGTTCTAACGGCTTTACCATACGCGGCGTGGACAAAGACCGCGTCGCCATCAACGTTGACGGGCTGGCGCAGGCGGAAAGCCGCTCTTCCGAAGCCTTCCAAGAATTGTTCGGCGCGTACGGCAACTTCAACGCCAACCGCAACACTTCCGAGCCGGAAAACTTTTCCGAAGTAACCATCACCAAAGGCGCGGACTCGCTCAAATCCGGCAGCGGCGCATTGGGCGGCGCAGTCAATTACCAAACCAAATCCGCAAGCGACTATGTTTCCGAAGACAAGCCCTACCATTTGGGGATAAAGGGCGGCAGCGTCGGCAAAAACAGCCAAAAATTCAGCAGCATTACCGCCGCCGGCAGGCTCTTTGGTTTGGATGCCTTATTGGTTTATACCCGCCGCTTCGGCAAAGAAACCAAAAACCGCTCGACCGAGGGCGATGTCGAAATTAAAAACGACGGATATGTCTTTGACCCGGCCAACCCCTCGCCCAGCAGATACCTTACCTACAAAGCCACAGGGGTTGCTCGCTCCCAACCCGACCCGCAAGAATGGGTAAACAAAAGCACCCTGTTCAAGCTGGGCTACAATTTCAACGACCGCAACCGCATCGGCTGGATTTTTGAAGACTCGCGCACCGACCGTTTTACCAACGAGCTGTCTAATTTGTGGACGGGTACGACCACGTCTGCCGCAACGGGCGACTACCGCCACCGCCAAGACGTGAGCTACCGCCGCCGCACCGGCGTCGAATACAAAAACGAATTGGAACACGGCCCGTGGGACAGCCTCAAGCTGCGCTACGACAAGCAGCGCATCGATATGAACACTTGGACTTGGGACATCCCGAAAAATTACGATACAAACGGCATCAACGGCGAGGTTTACCATTCGTTCCGGCATATCCGCCAAAACACCGCGCAATGGACTGCCGATTTTGAAAAACAACTCGACTTTTCCAAAGCCGTTTGGGCGGCGCAATACGGCTTAGGCGGCGGCAGAGGGGACAATGCCAACTCGGATTACAGTTATTTCGCAAAACTGTACGACCCCAAAATCCTCGCTTCCAACCAAGCCAAAATCACGATGCTGATCGAAAACCGGTCGAAATATAAATTTGCCTATTGGAACAATGTGTTTCACTTGGGCGGCAACGACCGCTTCCGCCTGAATGCGGGCATACGCTACGACAAAAACAGCAGCAGCGCGAAAGACGATCCGAAATACACCACCGCCATCCGGGGGCAGATTCCCCATTTGGGTTCGGAACGCGCGCACGCGGGCTTCAGCTACGGCACAGGGTTCGACTGGCGGTTTACCAAGCATCTGCACTTGTTGGCAAAATACAGCACCGGCTTCCGCGCACCGACTTCGGACGAAACCTGGCTGCTGTTCCCACACCCCGATTTCTACCTGAAAACCAATCCCGAACTGAAAGCGGAAAAAGCCAAAAACTGGGAATTGGGCCTGGCGGGCAGCGGCAAAGCTGGCAGCTTCAAGCTTTCGGGCTTCAAAACCAAATACCGCGACTTTATCGAATTGACGTATATGGGCGTTTCGTCAGACGATAAAAACAACCCCAGATACGCCCCGCTTTCAGACGGCACGGCATTGGTCAGCTCGCCCGTTTGGCAAAACCAAAACCGCACCGCCGCCTGGGTGAAAGGCATAGAGTTTAACGGCACTTGGAACCTCGACAGCATCGGGCTGCCCAAAGGGCTGCACACCGGCCTCAACGTCAGCTACATCAAGGGCAAGGCAACGCAAAACAACGGCAAAGAAACGCCCATCAACGCGCTTTCGCCGTGGACGGCGGTTTACAGCCTGGGCTATGACGCGCCTTCCAAACGCTGGGGCGTCAACGCCTACGCCGCGCGCACCGCCGCCAAAAAGCCGTCCGACACCGTCCACAGCAACGACGACTTGAACAAACCGTGGCCTTATGCCAAACACAGCAAGGCCTATACGCTGTTCGACCTTTCCGCCTACCTCAACATCGGCAAACAGGTTACGCTCCGCGCCGCCGCGTACAACATTACCAACAAGCAGTACTACACTTGGGAATCTTTACGCAGCGTCCGCGAGTTCGGCACGGTCAACCGCGTCAACAACAAAACCCACGCCGGCATCCAACGCTTTACCTCGCCGGGCAGGAGCTACAATTTCACCATCGAAGCGAAGTTCTAAGCTCCTGATGTGCCAATGCCGTCTGAAACCCGATGATTTGGGTTTCAGACGGCATTTTTTACGGTCGCACCGCCGCCCCCTTTCAGGCTTGTACCAAGCCCAATCCCGCAACTCTCCGTCATTCCCGCAACTCTCCGTCATTCCCAGGGAAGTGGGAATCTAGAAACGCAAAGCCACAGGAACTTATCCGAAACAACAGCAACCTAAAATTCGTCATTCCCACGAAAGTGGGAATCCAGTTCGTTGAGTTTCAGTTATTTAAAATAAATTTTGAAACTTTAATCCCATCATTCCCGCGAAAGCGGGAATCCGGAACGTAAAATCTAAAGAAACCGTTTTATCCGATAAGTTTCCGTACCGACGGGGCTGGATTCCCGCCTGCGCGGGAATGACGGCGGAGCGGTTTCTGTTTTTTCCGATAAATTCCTAAAACTTAAAATTTCATCATTCCCACAAGGACAGAAAACCAAAAACAGAAACCTAAAATTCGTCATTCCCGCAAAAACGGGAATCCAGTTCGTTGAGTTTCAGTTATTTAGAATAAATTTTGAAACTTTAATCCCGTCATTCCCGCGAAAGCGGGAATCCGGAACGTAAAATCTGAAGAAACCGTTTTCCCGATAAGTTTCCGTGCCGACGGGGCTGGATTCCCGCCTGCGCGGGAATGACGATATTTCAGTTTTCTGTTTTTGATTTTTTTGTTTTTACAGGAATGACGGGGCTTTCAGTATTGAAAAAAGTTGCCGTACCGCGCCGATAATTTCCGCCTGCGCGGAATGAAGATTTAAGCGTTGCCCGAAATTCAAAAAACCAAAACCGAACGGATCGGATTCCCGTTTTTATGGGATAACGGAATGTTCAGCCGGACACCGCCACAATGCCTCCGGCCCGCTTATTTTCCGATGCAAAACCTCGAAAAAATCACGCCGAGCAGGTCGTCCGCCGTAAATTCCCCCGTAATTTCGCCGCACGCGACCTGAGCCAGCCGCAAGTGTTCGGCAAACAGCTCGATTTGATGGTTGCCGCACAAAACGGCCAGCGACAATTCTTCCTGCGCCGCCTTGAGTGCGTTGACGTGCCGCGTCCGCGCCAAAAACAGCCCTTCGCTTTCGCCCTGCCAACCGGCCTCGCACAACAGCGTCCGTTTCAGCGCGTCCAAGCCGTCGCCGGTTTTCGCCGACAGCGCGATGACGGTTTCCGCGCCCGTACCGAACCCGCCTGCCGCGTGTGCGTGCAAATCGGATTTGCTGTGGATTTCAATGCGTTTCAAATCCGACGGCAACGTATCCAAAATCATCCGCGTCTTTTCATTCAAACCCTCGCGCGGATCGACCAACACCAGCGCGACATCGGCTTCGGATACGGCTTTGCGGCTGCGTTCGATGCCGATGCGTTCGACCACGTCGTCCGTCTCGCGCAAACCTGCCGTATCGACAATATGCACCGGCACGCCGTCAATCAGGATACGTTCCCTGACCGCGTCGCGCGTCGTTCCGGCAATATCGGTAACAATCGCCACTTCGTCGCCCGCCAGCGCGTTCAACAGGCTGGACTTGCCGACATTCGGCGCACCGACCAATACGACATTCAGACCTTCGCGTAAAATCGCGCCCTGCTGCGCGTTGGCAAGCACATCATCCACGGCGCGGCGCAAGCCGTCCAGTTTGCCGCGTGCGTCCGCCGCTTCGAGAAAATCGATGTCTTCCTCGGGAAAATCCAGCGCCGCTTCGACCAGCATCCGCAAGGTAATCAAGTCTTCGACCAAACCGTGTATCCGCCGCGAAAAATCGCCCTTGAGCGAGCGCAACGCCAGACGCGCCGCCGAACGGCCGGATGCGTCAATCAAATCCGCCACGCCTTCCGCCTGTGCCAAGTCCAGTTTGTCGTTTAAAAACGCACGTTTGGTAAACTCGCCCGGCTCGGCAAGGCGCGCGCCCAGTTCCAAACAGCGGTTCAGCAGCATCTCCATCACTACCGGCCCGCCGTGTCCCTGAAGCTCGATGACATCTTCGCCCGTAAAACTTGCCGGCGCGGCAAAAAACAGTAGCAGCCCGCTATCGATTGCCTGTCCGTCCGCGTCCGTAAAATCAGCATAGGTTGCCACGCGCGGCTCGGGCGTTTTCCCACACAAAGCCTGCGCCATCGGCAACAGGTTTTTCCCCGATATGCGTATCACGCCCACGCCGCCGCGTCCGGGCGCGGTCGCGACTGCCGCAATCGTTGGAACGTTATCCGACATAAAACCCCCGAAAATTCAAAACAGCCGCGATTATAGCAAATGCCGTCTGAAGTCCGACGGTTCGGCTTTCAGATGGCATTGCCGGCTTGTGTAAAACGATATTCCGACACCGCACGGCACAAAACCCTGCCCCGCATTCCGCCTCCGGTCGGTTTTTACCGCCGAAAACGGCGGGGTTCCGACCGAAAAGGAACGGGGATAAAGTAAAGTGTGATATGATTTCGTATTCAAAATGATGCCTTTATGTGCAACCCATCGATTGCTCCGGCGAGTTGATAAAAATCCCCTTTTTTTCCTTCCCGCCCTTCCCTGCACCATCTCCGAACAGAAGCGGCAAAATACGCCGAACCGCACATATAGCCACATCCCGCGCGCCGCCCGGAAGCGGAAGCCGCGCCCTCCCAAACAAACCGAATCCCGTCAGATAAGGAAAAATAATGAAAACAACCGACAAACGGACAACCGAAACACACCGCAAAGCCCCTAAAACCGGCCGCATCCGCTTCTCGCCCGCTTACTTAGCCATATGCCTGTCGTTCGGCATTCTGCCCCAAGCCCGGGCGGGACACACTTATTTCGGCATCAACTACCAATACTATCGCGACTTTGCCGAAAATAAAGGCAAGTTTGCAGTCGGGGCGAAAGATATTGAGGTTTACAACAAAAAAGGGGAGTTGGTCGGCAAATCGATGACGAAAGCCCCGATGATTGATTTTTCTGTGGTATCGCGTAACGGCGTGGCGGCATTGGCGGGCGATCAATATATTGTGAGCGTGGCACATAACGGCGGCTATAACAATGTTGATTTTGGTGCGGAGGGAAGCAATCCCGATCAGCACCGCTTTTCTTACCAAATTGTGAAAAGAAATAATTATAAAGCAGGGACTAACGGCCATCCTTATGGCGGCGATTATCATATGCCGCGTTTGCACAAATTTGTCACAGATGCAGAACCTGTTGAGATGACCAGTTATATGGATGGGTGGAAATACGCTGATTTAAATAAATACCCTGATCGTGTTCGAATCGGAGCAGGCAGACAATATTGGCGGTCTGATGAAGACGAACCCAATAACCGCGAAAGTTCATATCATATTGCAAGCGCATATTCTTGGCTCGTCGGTGGCAATACCTTTGCACAAAATGGATCAGGTGGTGGCACAGTCAACTTAGGTAGCGAAAAAATTAAACATAGCCCATATGGTTTTTTACCAACAGGAGGCTCATTTGGCGACAGTGGCTCACCAATGTTTATCTATGATGCCCAAAAGCAAAAGTGGTTAATTAATGGGGTATTGCAAACAGGCAACCCCTATATAGGAAAAAGCAATGGCTTCCAGCTAGTTCGTAAAGATTGGTTCTATGATGAAATCTTTGCTGGAGATACCCATTCAGTATTCTACGAACCACATCAAAATGGGAAATACTTTTTTAACGACAATAATAATGGCGCAGGAAAAATCGATGCCAAACATAAACACTATTCTCTACCTTATAGATTAAAAACACGAACCGTTCAATTGTTTAATGTTTCTTTATCCGAGACAGCAAGAGAACCTGTTTATCATGCTGCAGGTGGGGTCAACAGTTATCGACCCAGACTGAATAATGGAGAAAATATTTCCTTTATTGACAAAGGAAAAGGTGAATTGATACTTACCAGCAACATCAACCAAGGCGCGGGCGGTTTGTATTTTGAGGGTAATTTTACGGTCTCGCCTAAAAACAACGAAACGTGGCAAGGCGCGGGCGTTCATATCAGTGATGGCAGTACCGTTACTTGGAAAGTAAACGGCGTGGCAAACGACCGCCTGTCCAAAATCGGCAAAGGCACGCTGCTGGTTCAAGCCAAAGGGGAAAACCAAGGCTCGGTCAGCGTGGGCGACGGTAAAGTCATCTTAGATCAGCAGGCGGACGATCAAGGCAAAAAACAAGCCTTTAGTGAAATCGGCTTGGTCAGCGGCAGGGGGACGGTGCAACTGAATGCCGATAATCAATTCAACCCCGACAAACTCTATTTCGGCTTTCGCGGCGGACGTTTGGATTTGAACGGGCATTCGCTTTCGTTCCACCGCATTCAAAATACCGATGAAGGGGCGATGATTGTCAACCACAATCAAGACAAAGAATCCACCGTTACCATTACAGGCAATAAAGATATTACTACAACCGGCAATAACAACAACTTGGATAGCAAAAAAGAAATTGCCTACAACGGTTGGTTTGGCGAGAAAGATGCAACCAAAACGAACGGGCGGCTCAATCTGAATTACCAACCGGAAGAAGCGGATCGCACTTTACTGCTTTCCGGCGGAACAAATTTAAACGGCAATATCACGCAAACAAACGGCAAACTGTTTTTCAGCGGCAGACCGACACCGCACGCCTACAATCATTTAGGAAGCGGGTGGTCAAAAATGGAAGGTATCCCACAAGGAGAAATCGTGTGGGACAACGATTGGATCGACCGCACATTTAAAGCGGAAAACTTCCATATTCAGGGCGGACAAGCGGTGGTTTCCCGCAATGTTGCCAAAGTGGAAGGCGATTGGCATTTAAGCAATCACGCCCAAGCAGTTTTCGGTGTCGCACCGCATCAAAGCCACACAATCTGTACACGTTCGGACTGGACGGGTCTGACAAGTTGTACCGAAAAAACCATTACCGACGATAAAGTGATTGCTTCATTGAGCAAGACCGACATCAGAGGCAATGTCAGCCTTGCCGATCACGCTCATTTAAATCTCACAGGACTTGCCACACTCAACGGCAATCTTAGTGCAGGCGGAGACACGCACTATACGGTTACGCGCAACGCCACCCAAAACGGCAACCTTAGCCTCGTGGGCAATGCCCAAGCAACATTTAATCAAGCCACATTAAACGGCAACACATCGGCTTCGGACAATGCTTCATTTAATCTAAGCAACAACGCCGTACAAAACGGCAGTCTGACGCTTTCCGACAACGCTAAGGCAAACGTAAGCCATTCCGCACTCAACGGCAATGTCTCCCTAGCCGATAAGGCAGTATTCCATTTTGAAAACAGCCGCTTTACCGGAAAAATCAGCGGCGGCAAGGATACGGCATTACACTTAAAAGACAGCGAATGGACGCTGCCGTCGGGCACGGAATTAGGCAATTTAAACCTTGACAACGCCACCATTACACTCAATTCCGCCTATCGACACGATGCGGCAGGCGCGCAAACCGGCAGTGCGGCAGATGCGCCGCGCCGCCGTTCGCGCCGTTCCCTATTATCCGTTACGCCGCCAACTTCGGCAGAATCCCGTTTCAACACGCTGACGGTAAACGGCAAATTGAACGGTCAGGGAACATTCCGCTTTATGTCGGAACTCTTCGGCTACCGCAGCGGCAAATTGAAGCTGGCGGAAAGTTCCGAAGGCACTTACACCTTGGCTGTCAACAATACCGGCAACGAACCCGTAAGTCTCGAGCAATTGACGGTAGTGGAAGGAAAAGACAACACACCGCTGTCCGAAAATCTTAATTTCACCCTGCAAAACGAACACGTCGATGCCGGCGCATGGCGTTATCAGCTTATCCGCAAAGACGGCGAGTTCCGCCTGCATAATCCGGTCAAAGAACAAGAGCTTTCCGACAAACTCGGCAAGGCGGGAGAAACAGAGGCCGCCTTGACGGCAAAACAGGCACAACTTGCCGCCAAACAACAGGCGGAAAAAGACAACGCGCAAAGCCTTGACGCGCTGATTGCGGCCGGGCGCAATGCCACCGAAAAGGCAGAAAGCGTTGCCGAACCGGCCCGGCAGGCAGGCAGGCGGGGAAAATGCCGGCATTATGCAGGCGGAGGAAGAGAAAAAACGGGTGCAGGCGGATAAAGACACCGCCTTGGCGAAACAGCGCGAAGCGGAAACCCGGCCGGCTACCACCGCCTTCCCCCGCGCCCGCCGCGCCCGCCGGGATTTGCCGCAACCGCAGCCCCAACCGCAACCCCAACCGCAGCGCGACCTGATCAGCCGTTATGCCAATAGCGGTTTGAGTGAATTTTCCGCCACGCTCAACAGCGTTTTCGCCGTACAGGACGAATTGGACCGCGTGTTTGCCGAAGACCGCCGCAACGCCGTTTGGACAAGCGGCATCCGGGACACCAAACACTACCGTTCGCAAGATTTCCGCGCCTACCGCCAACAAACCGACCTGCGCCAAATCGGTATGCAGAAAAACCTCGGCAGCGGGCGCGTCGGCATCCTGTTTTCGCACAACCGGACCGGAAACACCTTCGACGACGGCATCGGCAACTCGGCACGGCTTGCCCACGGTGCCGTTTTCGGGCAATACGGCATCGGCAGGTTCGACATCGGCATCAGCGCGGGCGCGGGTTTTAGTAGCGGCAGCCTTTCAGACGGCATCAGAGGCAAAATCCGCCGCCGCGTGCTGCATTACGGCATTCAGGCAAGATACCGCGCAGGTTTCGGCGGATTCGGCATCGAACCGCACATCGGCGCAACGCGCTATTTCGTCCAAAAAGCGGATTACCGATACGAAAACGTCAATATCGCCACCCCGGGCCTTGCATTCAACCGCTACCGCGCGGGCATTAAGGCAGATTATTCATTCAAACCGGCGCAACACATTTCCATCACGCCTTATTTGAGCCTGTCCTATACCGATGCCGCTTCCGGCAAAGTCCGAACGCGCGTCAATACCGCCGTATTGGCGCAGGATTTCGGCAAAACCCGCAGTGCGGAATGGGGCGTAAACGCCGAAATCAAAGGTTTCACGCTGTCCCTCCACGCTGCCGCCGCCAAGGGGCCGCAATTGGAAGCGCAGCACAGCGCGGGCATCAAATTAGGCTACCGCTGGTAACCGCCGGATATGCCGAAAGGGGTTTGACGATGCCGCCGTGCACTGTCAAACCCCTTTTTCTGCCACCTTGTGCCTACTCCATCGTCTGATAACCGTCAAATTGATTTTTAGCCCATGTTCGGCGAGTCGGGGAAATCTATAGTGGATTAAATTTAAATCAGGACAAGGCGGCGAAGCCGCAGACAGTAAAAATAGTACGGCAAGGCGAGGCAACGCCGTACCGGTTTAAATTTAATCCACTATATATCTTCGTCCGCGCCGAAATAGTCTATGCCCGATATACAATTTTGATACACAAACTTGGAAATATCGGTATCGTCGCCGGTGCGATAGAATGCGGATAGTTTTTCATTGAATCGCGGCATCTGCATTTCGGAGATTTCCAGGATACCGCAGCCCCCCGCCATCATCAGGCCGTTGGCAAATAGGGTTGCCGTCCGTTTGTTGCCGTCCCAAAAAACCTGCTGCCGCATACAATAGAGCATGAAACGAACGGCTGCTTCCGTCGTCGAACCGCTTTGCAGTCCGATATTTTGCAACACGCGGGCCACTTCAATTTCCTTCACCGGATTCGGGGCATGACGGGAACCGTCCAATAGCGTTACGCCGACCGAACCGGTACGGAAATCCACGGGTACCAAAGAATCGTCCTTGGCAACAATGTTGTTGATTCTTTTAAGGAGTGAAATATTGACCGGTTCGCCGTTTGAAATATGCGAAATCACATATTGATAGGCACGTTTCAGGTTCAAGATGGTTTGGATGTCTTCCAGTGACGCGGAGGCTACATTTTTGTCATTGATAATTTGCTCGGTCTGCAACAAGGTCGTCTGACAATTCTCAAAACGGCTGAGGTTGTGAATTTGAGCAACCAATACTTTCTTTGCCAGAAAAATATTTTCTTCCAAACTCAACTTGTATTTGTCGGGAAACACGATAATTCCTTAAATAATTAAAGCAGTACGTTAAATCATCATCTTATCATCACTTTCGGGGTTTATGTTGCGTGCGTCCGTTTTCTAATACGGTTTCCCATCCCGCGAAACGCGGCGGAAGCCTGTGCAAAAAACCTGTTCACGAAATTTTCCGCATAAAGATACGCTGAAAATGCGCTAAAAATGGCTGTGTTTGAATATCGGTTGATTTCATCCGTTTGTGTAACCTCGCGCCGGTTTTGTCATGATTTTGCATTATTTTTGTTATGCGGATATTTCACGGGATGACAAAACGGGCGCAAAAAAGCCCGATTGGAAAATCCGAATCAGGCTTTTTTGTGATGTTCTGTTCGATTTGTGCGCTAACTGCCGACCGGAGCGTCCGCGCCCGGTTTGGCAGGTCGGATTCTCGAATCCGACTGCTATTTGAGATGGCAGGCTTTTGTCGGATACAAGTATCCGACCTACGGCTTGCTATTGATTTCCAATCATTCGAATCGGGTATTTTACTTCCTTAAATTTTGATAAATCAAAACGTAACAGTTCAATACTTGTGCATTCTCAATGTGCCTCTTCCCAATTCTCCCCTACGCCAACCTCAGCCACCAGCGGTACATCCAATAATCCGCCGTCCACTTTCGCCATAATCTGCGGCAGTTTTTCTTTGACAAAATCCAGTTCGGTTTCAACGACTTCCAGCACCAGTTCGTCATGCACCTGCATGACCAGTTTGCTGCCGATGCCGTCTGAAAGCCAGTTTCGCACGTTTATCATGGCGCGTTTGATGAGGTCGGAAGCGGTGCCTTGCATGGGGGCGTTGATGGCGGCACGCTCGGCTCCTGCGCGGGCGTTGGCGTTTTTGTTGCGGATGTCGGGCAAATAGAGCCTTCTGCCGAACAGGGTTTCGACGTAGCCTTGGGCGGCGGCTTGTTCTTTGGTGCGCTGCATGTATTCGGCAACGCCGGGATAACGGGCGAAGTAGCGGTCGATAAAGTTTTTGGCGGAAAGGTTGTCGATGCCCAATGATTTTGCCAAACCGTATTGCCCCATACCGTAGATTAAGCCGAAGTTGATGGTTTTGGCGTAGCGGCGTTGCTCGGGCGAGACGTTTTCGGGCGCAGTGCCGAACACTTCGGCGGCGGTGCGGCGGTGTACGTCTTCGCCGCTTTGAAATGCGGCAATGAGGGTTTTGTCACCGGAGAGGTGCGCCATAATGCGCAGCTCGATTTGGGAATAGTCGGCGGAAACGATGACGCTGCCCGGCGGTGCAGTGAAGGCGCGGCGCACGCGGCGGCCTTCGGCGGTGCGAATGGGGATGTTTTGCAGGTTGGGGTTGTTGCTGGCGAGGCGGCCGGTAATGGCGACGGCTTGGGCATAGGTGGTATGCACGCGGTTATCCCGGGGCGAAATCATTTCGGGCAGTTTGTCGGTGTAGGTGGATTTGAGTTTCGCCAGGCTGCGGTTTTGCAGGATGATTTTGGGCAGGGGGTAGTCGGGCGCGAGCTGTTCGAGCACGGCTTCGTTGGTGGAAATGCCGCCTTTGGCGGTTTTTTTCAGCCCTTTTGTCGGGATGCCCATTTTGTCGAACAGGATTTCTTGCAGCTGTTTGGGCGAGTTGAGGTTAAACGGTTGACCTGCAGCGGCGTAGGCTTCCTGTTCGAGCTTCATCAGCTCCGCGCCGAGTTCCGCGCTTTGGCGGGCGAGTTCGGCGCGGTCGATTTGCACGCCGTTGCATTCCATTTCAAACAATACCTGCGCGACGGGAAGCTCCATTTTTTCATACATTTCAAGTTGTTTGTCGTCCATTTGCGCGCGCAGGCGCGCTTCGAGGCGCAGGGCGAAATCGGCATCTTGGGCGGCGTATTCGGTCGCCTGCCCGATGGCGACATCGGCAAAACTGATTTGCTTCGCGCCTTTGCCGCACAGCGATTCGTAGGTAATGGTTTCTAAACCGAGCCAGCGTCCGGACAATTCGTCCAAGCCGTGTCCGAGATGGCTCTCGATGATGTAGGAAGCGAGCATCGCGTCGCCGGCAATGTTGTTTAACGCGATGCCGTAGTTGGCGAAAACGTGTTGGTCGTATTTGAGGTTTTGACCGATTTTTTTCAGGGCGGGGTTTTCCAAATGCGGCTTCAGACGGCCTAATACGTCTTGCAAATCAAGCTGTTCGGGCGCGGCAGTCAGGCTGTGGCCTACGGGGATGTAAACCGCTTCGCCTGCTTGGAACGCAATGCTGATGCCGACCAGCTCGGCATTCATCGCATCTAATGACGTGGTTTCCGTATCAATGCCGATTGTGTCCGCCTTCGCTAGTTTGTCCAACAAGGCGGCAAACTGAGCTTCGGTGGTAACGGCTTGATAATCCAGTTTTTCAGGGGCGGTGGCTTTTTCAGCTCGTTTTTCAGACGGTATTTCCGCATTCAAAGCCGCCTGCTCGCCGATGCTGTCGCTACCGAACAAATCATCGGTCGAGCCGGTATTCATGTTTGATTCCGCTTCTTTCAGCCAAGTACGGAAGCCCCAGCGTTTGAAATCAACCGCAAGCTGCGCCCATTTCGGCGCGGTACGGCGCAGGCTTTCGATGCCGTCTGAAAGCTCGGTGTGCAAGTCCACATCGGTTTTAATCGTGACCAAATCATACGACAGCGGCAGTTGGGGCAGCGCGGCTTGCAGGTTTTCGCCGACCTTGCCTTTGATTTCCGGAGCGTGTTCCATCACGCCTTGCAACGAACCGTAGGCTTCCAGCCATTTCACCGCCGTTTTCGGGCCGCATTTTTCCACGCCCGGTACGTTGTCCACCTTGTCGCCGATCAGCGCGAGATAATCGCGGATTTGGTCGGGGCGAACGCCGAATTTTGCCTTCACGCCTTCAATATCCAGCGTTTCTCCGCTCATCGTGTTCACCAGCGTAACGCGCTCATCCACCAACTGCGCCATATCCTTATCGCCCGTCGAAACAATGACTCGCAAACCATGTTCCGCCCCCTGTTTCGCCAGCGTGCCGATCACATCGTCCGCCTCCACTTGCCCAATCACCAATACCGGCCAGCCCGTCAGGCGCACCAAATCCGGCAGGGCTTCCGCCTGCGGGCGCAAATCGTCCGGCATCGGCGGGCGCGTCGCCTTGTATTCTTCAAACATTTGATGGCGGAAATTTTTGCCTTTCGCATCAAAAACCACCGCGCAATAATCGTGCGGATATTCCGACCGCAAACGGCGCAACATATTCAATACGCCATACAGCGCACCCGTCGGCGCACCGTCAGGCGCAGTCAGGTTTTGCCCCATCGCGTGATACGCGCGGTAGAGATAGGAAGAGCCGTCAACGAGGAGGAGTGTAGGTCTGTTGGACATAAAAAACCCGCTTGAAACCGATAAGGGACAGAAAAAATAGGGAAGGACGATGCCGGCTTAAAACCCGCCCCCGTACAACCCCGGATTATAACGGAAAAGGCAAATGCCGTCTGAAACCCTTGTTCAGACAGCATTTGCGGCGGATTAAGCGTTCAGCAGGCTTTCATCCAAAGCCAAATCGCCGTTTCGGTTAACCGCCACTTTGCGCGCCAACACGTTTTGCGCGATTTGTTGCGCTTCGGCGAGCGAGTGCATCAGATAAGTGCCGCATTGGTATTCGTTCAACTCGGGGATTTTACTTTGGTCTTTGACATTCAAAACATCCTGCATCGAAGCCAACCACGCATCGGCAACCTGCTGTTCGGAAGGCGTGCCGATAAGGCTCATATAAAAACCGGTGCGGCAGCCCATCGGGGAAATGTCGATGATTTCCACGCCGGCGCCGTTCAAGTGGTCGCGCATAAAGCCGGCAAACAAATGCTCCAGCGTGTGGATGCCTTTTTCGGGCAGGATTTCTTTATTGGGGATGCAAAAGCGCAGGTCGAATACAGTAATGGTGTCGCCTTTGGGCGTGGTCATGGTTTTCGCCACGCGTACGGCAGGGGCGTGCATACGGGTGTGATCGACTTTGAAACTGTCTAACAGGGGCATTTGGGTATCCTTTTGTGCGGGTTATGTAGGTTTTCGGGATAGGATTTTGTCCAGCAATTCATCGTCCAAGACGCGGTTTTCGACTTTTACCCATTCGCCGCCTGCTTCAGGGAAGCCGTTGCGGCAATATCCTGCCTGTTCGACAAAATCATAGACGGCATGGATGTAGTCGTTGATACACAATGCGGCTATGGTGCAGGCGCCATCCCATAAAATCAAGACATGATTGGGGATATGTTTGTCGGATACATCTTCGACATTGTAGATGTGCAAGGCATCCAAAATCCCCTCTTGCGAAGCGGCATAGAAGTAGCCCGTGTTGCCATCATCTTCAAAGACAACACCATAAGGGATATGTTTGGAAAATGATTCTAAAACTTTAGGCGTGCCGACAGTAAAATTTCCGATTTCGGCAGTCCGATATAGAGGTAATTGTGCCATTGGGTAACAATCTTTTTCTATCGAAAATTGAATCACAATTCGGCAATCTCAACCGCTTCGCCCGAAGCCGCGCTCAGGGCTTCGTTTAAAACGTCGTAAAAATCGCGGCTGTCGCGCGTTGCCAGCCATTTGCCGTTTTGTTCGGCGAAATGGTAGCCGCCGCTTTTTGCGGCAATCCACAATTCTTGGTTGGGCGTGTGGCGGTTGACGATGATTTGCGTGCCGTCTCCGGCTTCGATGGTCAGGACGTTTCCGGCAAACCGGCAGTCGAAATCCCAGCCGTTTTCGTCGATTTGGTCTTCGATGTGTTCAAATAATGCTTCGCTCGCGCGGATAAACTCGCTTTCGGTCATCATAGCTTTTTGCATGTTTTTTGTTTAAGATGCCGAATCTTGCCACATTCGCGCTTATGAAGGAAGTTTACCGATGAAATACGGCGTATTTTTTGCGGCGGCAACCGCCCTCCTGCTTTCCGCCTGCGGTTACAAAGGCGGCCTCTACCTGCCCAAAGAAGGCGATACGGCGCGTTTCGGCGTGATCCAAACCGGTTTGCAGCTTCAAGGCAAACCGCAATCCGCCCCACCAACCCAAAAATGAAAACGAAAATATGACCCTGTTTTGCGAACAAGTCCCCTACCCCCGCCTTGCCGAAGAATTCGGCACGCCGCTTTATGTGTACAGCCAATCCGCGCTGACCGGAGCATTTGAAAACTATCAAACCGCCTTTGCCGCTTTGAACCCGCTTGTCTGCTACGCCGTCAAGGCAAACGGCAACCTGAGCATTATCAAACACTTTGCTTCTTTGGGCAGCGGTTTTGACATTGTGTCGGGCGGCGAATTGGCACGCGTTTTGGCGGCAGGCGGCGATGCGGCGAAAACGATTTTTTCCGGCGTAGGCAAAAGCGAGGCGGAAATCGAGTTCGCGCTGAATGCCGGCGTAAAATGCTTCAATATGGAAAGCATCCCCGAAATCGACCGCATTCAGAAAATTGCCGCGCGTTTGGGCAAAACCGCGCCCGTCTCCCTGCGCGTCAATCCCGATGTCGATGCAAAAACCCATCCCTACATCTCCACAGGTCTGAAAGCCAACAAATTCGGCATCGCCTACGCCGACGCGCTCGAAGCCTACCGCCATGCCGCACAACAGCCCAATTTGAAAATCATCGGCATCGACTGCCACATCGGTTCGCAACTGACCGACTTAAGCCCACTGGTCGAAGCCTGCGAACGCATTTTGATTTTGGTTGACGCTCTTGCCGCCGAAGGCATTGTTTTGGAACATTTGGACTTAGGCGGCGGCGTCGGCATTGTTTACAAAGACGAAGGCGTCCCCGATTTGGGTGCGTATGCCCGAGCGGTTCAAAAACTGATGGGGACACGCCGTCTGAAACTCATTCTTGAGCCAGGCCGCAGCTTGGTCGGCAACGCAGGTGCATTGCTGACGCGCGTCGAATTTGTCAAACACGGTGAAGAGAAAAACTTTGTGATGGTCGATGCGGCGATGAACGATTTGATGCGCCCAGCCCTATACGATGCCTACCACCACATCGAAGCGGTTGAAACCAAAAACATTGAGCCTCTGACCGCCAACATCGTCGGCCCGATTTGTGAAACCGGCGACTTCCTCGGCAAAGACCGCACCATCGCCTGCGAAGAAGGCGATTTGCTGCTTATCCGCAGCGCGGGCGCATACGGGGCCAGTATGGCTAGCAATTACAACACGCGCAACCGTGCGGCGGAGGTGTTGGTTGACGGCGGCGGATACAAACTCATCCGCCGGCGCGAAACCTTGGAACAGCAAATGGCAAACGAACTCGCCTGCCTATAAGCCGAACATCAAAATGCCGTCTGAAGCCTTCAGACGGCATTGTCCGTTTAAAGTGACATCTTGGCGGAATATTCAAACACAGCCTGTTTTCAAATGACGACGCAACAAATCCCCGTCTCGCCCGACTGACGAAGGGAATTGTTGAAAAAAATTACGCGCCCCTTTTATGGGGTGCAATATCTAAGGAATTGAAATGAAGCACGCTCCGATTATCCTCCTGCTTACCGCTTCGTCCGCCGCCCTACTTTCGGCGGGCTGCACCGCCCTTCCCTCTGACCGGCCGCCGCTTCGCACCCTGCCGAAAAGCGCGCCCATCCAACCCGCCAACCCATACAGCCGGCCGCCTTCAGGCACGCCGGACGGCGCATTCAGCACCCGCGCCTCAAACGGGCGCGTCTTGAAAAGCATCGTCAAAAACGGCGTGTTCGACCGCTTTGTCGATATTTACCATCCAAACGGCAAACTGCATTCGCACACGCCGGTTGAAAACGGCGTGGCGCAAGGCTATACCGAACAGGGCATATTGCGGACGCGCATCCTGTACCGGGGGACGGGCATATCGTCCGAGCGCAAACTTTGGATGCGTCGGGCAAGGTGGAACGCGAATGGCAGCCGTAAAACAAATGCCGTCTGAAGCGGTTCAGACGGCATTTTTAACGTTCTAAAGGCTTACTCTTCCGGCAGCCTTAACAGGGAAAGCAGCAGCCCGCCCCAAATCACCGCGATGGCGGCAACCATCATCACAATGGCGGAAGTACTCATTTTTCTCCTCCTTGTTCATGTTCGTGTTCGTCTTTGACATTAAAATCCTGACCGTGTTTCCAAGGCAGCAGCGACAGCAGCAGCCCGAACATGATTAACGCCGCCGACATCCCCCAGCCGAAAATATTGAGGAAACCATCCGGATAATCGCCGTAGTTTTTTTCCAACAATCCGGCGGTGTCCTGATACAGCATATAGCCGAGCATCACGACGGTAAACACGACGCAGGCCGTCCACAAGCCGCCGACGCGGATGGAGGACAAGGCGTTCAGGTGCCTGCGTAATTCCGGCAACCTGCCGCCGATGATGATGGCGGCAACATAAACAAAGCCGGCGGCAACAATGCCGTAGGTGTTGACGAATTTGTCCATCACGTCCAAAACAGGCAGCCCCGTCGCCGTACCGAACAGCAGCGTGGAAACAATGCCCATCGGAATGCAGACCAGCAGCGTGGCGTTGACGCGCCCGATGTTCAGCTTGTCCTGAATCGCCGCCACAATCACTTCAAGGATGGAAATCATCGACGTAACGCCGGCGAACACCAGCGAACCGAAAAACAATATGCCGATCAGCCAGCCCATCGGCGCCTGGTTGATAATGGTCGGAAAGGCGATAAACGCCAAACCGATGCCGCCGGAGGCAACCTCGTTGACCGCCTTGCCGCCCGCCTGCGCCATAAAGCCCAATGCGGCAAACACGCCGATGCCCGCGAGCAGTTCGAAGCTGCTGTTGGCAAAACCGACCACCAGCCCCGTTCCGCCCAAGTCGGTTTTTTTCTTCAAATAAGAAGAATAGGTAACCATAATGCCGAAGCAGATGGAAAGCGAAAAGAAAATCTGCCCGTATGCCGCCACCCAGACCTTGGAATCGGCGAGTTTCGACCAGTCGGGCGTAAACAATGCGTCCAAGCCCTTTGCCGCACCCGGCAGCGTCAGCGAAATGCCGACCATAATCAAAAACATCACCAAAAGCAGCGGCATAAAGAACGACGAGGCGCGCGCCACGCCCTTTTGCACGCCCAAAGCCATAATGGCGGCGGTAAAAACCCACACGCCCGCCAAAGGGCCGGCGACTTTGCCGACAAAATCCAAACCCAAGGCTTCCGGGCCCGCCATTTGCAGGAAGTCCTTAAAGAAAAAACCCTGCGGATCCGCACCCCAGGCGGCGTTGACCGAATAATAGGTATAGCTTGCCGCCCAACCGATAATCACTGCGTAATAGATGCAGATGACGATATTGGTCATCACGTTCCACCAGCCGACCGGCTCGAACCAGCGTCCGAGGCGGCGGAAAGCCAAGGGCGCAGAACCCCGGTAACGGTGGCCGATGGCATAATCGAGCAGCAGCAGCGGGATGCCCGCCGTCAGAAGCGCTACCAGATAGGGCAGGATGAATGCGCCGCCGCCGTTTTCAAAAGCAATATAGGGGAAACGCCAAATATTGCCCAAGCCGACGGCGGACCCGATGGCGGCAATCATAAACGCGCGGCGCGTGCCGAATGTGGCGCGTTCTTTCGTTTTGGAATCAGACACGTTGGTACCTCTTGAATTATTTATTAAAAACAAGCCGTTATAGGCAAACATATATAGAAACAGCGTCTGACAGGGATAATGTCTTCTGAAAAAACAAACCGGCTTGTGGCCGATTGTTTACAATCTATGTGCTTATCGTAAAAAATTTTAACGCCGATGGCAAGCGGTGAAGGCTTGAAAACGAAAAATTTTTTATCCAAATACAAAAACCACTCCATAAGAAACAACCGCCAACTTCCCCGTCATTCCCGCAAAAACAGAAAAACAAAAACAGAAACCTAAAGTCCCGTCATTCCCGCGCAGACGGGAATCCAGACCCCCAACGCGGCAGGAATCTATCGGAAATAACCGAAACCGGACGAACCTAGATTCCCGCTTTCGCGGGAATGACGGCGGAGAGGTGCTGTTTTTCCGATAAATTCCTGCCGCTCTTCGTTTTTGGGATGGCGGGAAATATAGCGGATTAACAAAAATCAGGACAAGGCGGCCAGCCGCAGGCAGTACGAATGGTACGGAACCGGTTCGCCCGGTGCTTGGGCGCCTTAGGGAATCGTTCCCTTTGAGCCGGGGCGGGGCAACGACGTACCGGTTTTTGTTAATCCGCTATAATTTTAAGGTTTGCGCCTTAGCCGCACTTATTCGCAAAAAAACCGCACGGCGTTGACCGTGCGGCTTGTTGTCTGAAGGTTTCAGACGGCATTGCTTACATCATGCCGCCCATACCGCCCATTCCCCCCATATCGGGCACAGCCGGTTTTTCTTCAGGGATTTCGGCAATCATGCAGTCGGTCGTCAGCATCAGACCGGCGATAGACGCGGCGTGTTGCAGCGCGGAACGGGTTACTTTGGCAGGGTCGAGTACGCCCATTCCGATCATGTCGCCGTATTCGCCGGAGCCTGCGTTGTAACCGTAGTTGCCTTTGCCTTCCAACACTTTGTTCACCACCACGCTGGGTTCGCCGCCTGCGTTGGCAACGATTTGGCGCAGCGGAGACTCAACGGCGCGCAATACGATTTGTACGCCTGCGTCTTGGTCGGCATTGCCGGTGTGCAGGTTTTCCAAAGCGGCACGGGCGCGCAACAGGGCTACGCCGCCGCCTGCAACCACGCCTTCTTCAACGGCTGCGCGGGTAGCGTGCAGCGCGTCTTCCACGCGGTCTTTTTTCTCTTTCATTTCGACTTCGGTCGCCGCGCCGACTTTGATCACTGCCACGCCTCCTGCCAGTTTGGCAACGCGCTCTTGCAGTTTTTCTTTGTCGTAATCGCTGGTCGCGGTTTCGATTTGTTGGCGGATTTCGGCAACACGCGCTTCGATTTGGGCTGCGTCGCCGAAGCCGTCGATGACGGTAGTGTTTTCTTTACCGATTTCGATGCGTTTGGCTTGACCCAAGTCGTCCAAAGTCGCTTTTTCCAAAGACAGGCCGACTTCTTCGGAAATCACTACGCCGCCGGTCAGGATGGCGATGTCTTGCAGCATCGCTTTGCGGCGGTCGCCGAAGCCGGGGGCTTTGACGGCAACGGTTTTCAGGATGCCGCGGATGTTGTTCACGACCAAAGTCGCCAAGGCTTCGCCTTCTACGTCTTCAGCGATAATCAACAGCGGGCGGCTGGCTTTCGCCACTTGTTCCAACACGGGCAGCAGGTCGCGGATGTTGCTGATTTTTTTGTCGAACAGCAAAACAAACGGATTGTCCAGACCGGCGATTTGTTTTTCCGCGTCGTTGATAAAGTAAGGGGACAGGTAGCCGCGGTCGAACTGCATACCTTCAACCACGTCCAGCTCGTTTTCCAAAGATTTGCCGTCTTCAACGGTAATCACGCCTTCTTTGCCGACTTTTTCCATCGCTTCGGCGATAATCGCGCCGACTTGTTCGTCGGAGTTGGCGGAAATCGAGCCGACTTGGGCGATTTCTTTGGAAGTATCGCAAGGTTTGGCGATGTTTTTCAGCTCTTCAACCAAAGCGGCAACGGCTTTGTCGATGCCGCGTTTCAGATCGGTCGGGTTCATGCCGGCGGTAACGTATTTCATGCCTTCGGCAACGATGGATTGTGCCAATACGGTGGCGGTAGTCGTACCGTCGCCGGCTACGTCGTTGGTTTTGGACGCGACTTCTTTTACCATTTGCGCGCCCATATTTTCAAACTTGTCTTTCAGTTCGATTTCTTTGGCGACGGTAACGCCGTCTTTGGTGATGTGCGGGCCGCCGAAAGCGCGGTCAACCACCACGTTGCGGCCTTTGGGGCCCAAGGTTACGCGCACGGCGTTTGCCAGAATGTTCGCGCCGTTTACCATTTTTTGGCGGACTTCATTGCCGAACTGTACGTCTTTTGCTGCCATTTCAATTCTCCAAAAATCATTAAAACTGTCTGATAAAACCGTTTATGCCGTCTGAAGGCGGTTTGCCGTTTCAGACGGCATCGTGTCCGTATTTATTTTTCAACGATGCCGAAAATATCTTCTTCGCGCATTACCAACAGCTCTTCGCCGTCGGCTTTTACGGTTTGGCCGCTGTATTTGCCGAAGATGATTTTGTCGCCGACTTTGACATCCAGCGGACGGCGCGCGCCGTCTTTGCCGATTTTGCCCGCACCCACGGCGATGACTTCGCCCATATCGGGTTTTTCGGCGGCCGCGCCCGGCAAAACGATGCCCGATGCGGTTTTTTCTTCAGCTTCCAAGCGTTTGACGACGACGCGGTCGTGTAAAGGACGGATGGTCATATTTATGCTCCGATAAATGGTTTGAAAACAATCATCTGCCCGAACGGTTCGGACAAATTGAAGTGGAAACCGGGCTGCCGCCTAACGGCCCGCCCGTACAAGTCGGCAAAATTAGGGTGTGTGCGGGAAAATTCAAGTGAGGCGGAAAAAAATTTATTTCCGCCGTTTTTTATAGTGGACTAAATTTAAACCGGTACGGCGTTGCCCCGCCTTAGCTCAAAGAGAACGATTCTCTAAGGTGCTGAAGCACCAAGTGAATCGGTTCCGTACTATTTGTACTGTCTGCGGCTTCGCCGCCTTGTCCTGATTTTTGTTAGTCCACTATACATTTCCGACAAAACCTGTCAACAAAAAACAACGCTTCGCAAATAAAAACGATAATCAGCTT
Organism: Neisseria gonorrhoeae; assembly: GCF_003315235.1. Lineage (GTDB taxonomy): Bacteria > Pseudomonadota > Gammaproteobacteria > Burkholderiales > Neisseriaceae > Neisseria > Neisseria gonorrhoeae. The sequence continues at coordinate 120,962 of NZ_QNRU01000004.1, forward strand.
TACACACCCCCCCCCCCCCCGCTAATATAAACAAAAATAATTATTATTATTTTTTCTTATCCTGCCAAACCTTAACGGTTTGGCTTAACTTCCCTTCATACACTCAAAAGGACGAACAAATGAACGCCCCGTTTTTCCGCCTCAGCCTGCTCTCGCTCACACTTGCCGCCGGCTTTGCCCACGCGGCAGAAAATAATGCCAATGTCGCATTGGATACCGTTACCGTAAAAGGCGACCGCCAAGGCAGCAAAATCCGTACCAACATCGTTACGCTTCAACAAAAAGACGAAAGCACCGCAACCGATATGCGCGAACTCTTAAAAGAAGAGCCCTCCATCGATTTCGGCGGCGGTAACGGCACGTCCCAATTCCTGACGCTGCGCGGTATGGGTCAGAACTCTGTCGACATCAAGGTGGACAACGCCTATTCCGACAGCCAAATCCTTTACCACCAAGGCAGATTTATTGTCGATCCCGCTTTGGTTAAAGTCGTTTCCGTACAGAAAGGCGCGGGTTCCGCCTCTGCCGGTATCGGCGCGACCAACGGCGCGATCATCGCCAAAACCGTCGATGCCCAAGACCTGCTCAAAGGCTTGGATAAAAACTGGGGCGTGCGCCTCAACAGCGGCTTTGCCAGCAACGAAGGCGTAAGCTACGGCGCAAGCGTATTCGGAAAAGAGGGCAACTTCGACGGTTTGTTCTCTTACAACCGCAACGATGAAAAAGATTACGAAGCCGGCAAAGGTTTCCGCAATGTCAACGGCGGCAAAACCGTACCGTACAGCGCGCTGGACAAACGCAGCTACCTCGCCAAAATCGGAACAACCTTCGGCGACGGCGACCACCGCATCGTATTGAGCCATATGAAAGACCAACACCGGGGCATCCGCACTGTGCGTGAAGAGTTTGCCGTCGGCGGCGAAAATTCACGGATAACTATTAAACGCCAAGCCCCTGCCTACCGCGAAACCACACAATCCAACACCAATTTGGCGTACACCGGCAAAGATTTGGGCTTTGTCGAAAAACTGGATGCCAACGCCTATGTGCTGGAAAAAAAACGCTATTCCGCCGATGACAAAGATAACGGCTACGCAGGCAATGTAAAAGGCCCCAACCATACCCGAATCGCCACTCGGGGCATGAACTTCAACTTCGACAGCCGCCTTGCCGAACAAACCCTGTTGAAATACGGCATCAACTACCGCCATCAGGAAATCAAACCGCAAGCGTTTTTGAACGGCGAATTTAAGATCTCCGATAAGGAAAAAGGACCCAACGGAACAGAAGTCGACGTAGATGTAGCACAAAAAGCAAAAAACCGTGCAAATGAAAAAATTGTTTACGCCTACAAACTTTCCAACCCGACCAAAACCGATACCGGCGCGTATATCGAAGCCATTCACGAGATTGACGGCTTTACCCTGACCGGCGGGCTGCGTTACGACCGCTTCAAGGTGAAAACCCACGACGGCAAAACCGTTTCAAGCAGCAGCCTCAACCCGAGTTTCGGCGTGATTTGGCAGCCGCGCGAACACTGGAGCTTCAGCGCGAGCCACAACTACGCCGGCCGCAGCCCGCGCCTGTATGACGCTCTGCAAACCCACGGCAAGCGCGGCATCATCTCGATTGCCGACGGCACGAAAGCCGAACGCGCGCGCAATACCGAAATCGGCTTCAACTACAACGACGGCACGTTTGCCGCAAACGGCAGCTACTTCCGGCAGACCATCAAAGACGCGCTTGCCAATCCGCAAAACCGCCACGACTCCGTCGCCGTCCGCGAAGCCGTCAACGCCGGCTACATCAAAAACCACGGTTACGAATTGGGCGCGTCCTACCGCACCGGCGGCCTGACCGCCAAAGTCGGCGTAAGCCACAGCAAACCGCGCTTTTACGATACGCACAAAGACAAGCTGTTGAGCGCGAACCCTGAATTTGGCGCACAAGTCGGCCGCACTTGGACGGCCTCCCTTGCCTACCGCTTCAAAAACCCGAATCTGGAAATCGGCTGGCGCGGTCGTTATGTTCAAAAAGCCGTGGGTTCGATATTGGCGGCAGGTCAAAAAGACCGCGACGGCAAATTGGAAAACGTTGTACGCCAAGGTTTCGGTGTGAACGATGTCTTCGCCAACTGGAAACCGCTGGGCAAAGACACGCTCAATGTTAATCTTTCGGTTAACAACGTGTTCGACAAGTTCTACTATCCGCACAGCCAACGCTGGACCAATACCCTGCCGGGCGTGGGACGTGATGTACGCCTGGGCGTGAACTACAAGTTCTAAAACGCACATCCCGAAAAAATGCCGTCTGAAAGCCTTTCAGACGGCATCTGTCCTGATAATTTGATATAGATTATCATTTATCCTTTCTAAAGCCGTTCCGGTTTGTCCGACCGGCGGCTTTGCCCCAATATCCCCATTTTGGAGACACCCTATGTTGCGTTTGACCACATTGACCCTCTGCACCGTCCTCGCCTTGGGCGCGTGTTCGCCGCAAAATTCCGACCCTGCCCCACAAGCCAAAGAACAGGCGGTTTCCGCCGCACAATCCGAAAGCGCGTCCGTTACCGTCAAAACCGCGCGCGGCGACGTTCAAATACCGCAAAACCCCGAACGCATCGCCGTTTACGATTTGGGTATGCTCGACACCTTGAGCAAACTGGGCGTGAAAACCGGTTTGTCCGTCGATAAAAACCGCCTGCCGTATTTAGAGGAATATTTCAAAACGACAAAACCTGCCGGAACTTTGTTCGAGCCGGATTACGAAACACTCAATGCCTACAAGCCGCAGCTCATCATCATCGGCAGCCGCGCCGCCAAGGCGTTTGACAAATTGAACGAAATCGCGCCGACCATCGAGATGACCGCCGACACCGCCAACCTCAAAGAAAGTGCCAAAGAGCGCATCGACGCGCTGGCGCAAATCTTCGGCAAACAGGCGGAAGCCGACAAGCTGAAGGCGGAAATCGACGCGTCTTTTGAAGCGGCGAAAACCGCCGCGCAAGGCAAAGGCAAAGGCAAAGGTTTGGTGGTTTTGGTCAACGGCGGCAAGATGTCGGCTTTCGGCCCGTCTTCACGACTGGGCGGCTGGCTGCACAAAGACATCGGCGTTCCCGCTGTCGATGAATCAATTAAAGAAGGCAGCCACGGCCAGCCTATCAGCTTCGAATACTTGAAAGAGAAAAATCCCGACTGGCTGTTCGTCCTCGACCGCAGCGCGGCCATCGGCGAAGAGGGTCAGGCGGCGAAAGACGTGTTGAACAATCCGCTGGTTGCCGAAACGACCGCATGGAAAAAAGGACAGGTCGTTTACCTCGTTCCCGAAACTTATTTGGCAGCCGGCGGCGCGCAAGAGCTGCTGAACGCGAGCAAACAGGTTGCGGATGCGTTCAACGCCGCGAAATAATGAAACGGCGGCATTCGATGCCGTCTGAAACACGGATGCAAACCGCTTCCTGTGTTTCAGACGGCATTGCCCGATACGGGCGTTATCGCGGGAATGGCGGCAAGCGTTTTGATTGGAACTTGCCCCATCCTCTGCCCGTCCGGAGGTTTCAAACAAGGTTTTCCGCTCCGACGGTTCGGACTGCCTTGTTTGAATCTTCTACGCCGTAACGCTTTTCCCTTCTGTTTATGACTGCCAAACCTTTTTCCCTCAACCTGGCCAACCTCCTGCTGCTGTCGGTGTTGTTTGCCGTCAGCCTGTCGGTCGGCGTTGCCGATTTCCGCTGGTCGGATGTGTTTTCGCTGTCCGACAGCCAACAGGTCATGTTCATCAGCCGCCTGCCGCGCACGTTTGCGATTGTGTTGACGGGCGCGTCGATGGCGGTGGCGGGGATGATTATGCAGATTCTGATGCGCAACCGTTTTGTCGAGCCTTCTATGGCGGGTGCGGGCCAAAGTGCGGCTTTGGGTTTGCTTCTGATGTCCCTGCTGCTGCCTGCCGCGCCGCTGCCGGTCAAAATGTCGGTTGCCGCCGTTGCCGCGCTGATCGGGATGTTGGTCTTTATGCTGCTGATCCGCCGCCTGCCGCCGACGGCGCAGCTGATGGTGCCGCTGGTGGGGATTATTTTCGGCGGCGTGGTTGAGGCGGTGGCGACGTTTGTCGCGTATGAGTTTGAGATGCTGCAAATGTTGGGCGTGTGGCAGCAGGGCGACTTTTCAAGCGTGCTGCTGGGGCGGTACGAGCTGCTTTGGATTACGGGCGGTTTGGCGGTGTTTGCCTACCTGATTGCCGACCGGCTGACGATTTTGGGGCTGGGCGAGACGGTGAGCGTGAATTTGGGTTTGAACCGGACGGCGGTGTTGTGGTCGGGTTTGATTATTGTGGCACTGATTACATCGCTGGTCATTGTAACGGTCGGCAATATTCCGTTTATCGGGCTGGTCGTGCCGAATATCGTCAGCCGCCTGATGGGCGACAGGCTGCGCCAAAGCCTGCCTGCGGTCGCCCTCTTGGGCGCGTCTTTGGTTTTATTGTGCGACATTATCGGACGCGTGATTGTGTTTCCGTTTGAAATTCCGGTCTCTACGGTTTTTGGTGTGTTGGGTACGGCTTTGTTTTTGTGGCTTTTATTAAGGAAACCTGCCCATGCCGTCTGAAAAAAATATCGGTTTTATGGCAGGAAGCAGCCGTCCGTTGCGGGTCGCCTTTGCGCTGTTGCTGGTTTCCTGCATCCTGTTTATGACGCTCAACGTCAAGGGCGATTGGGACTTTGTCTTGCACCTGCGCCTGACCAAGCTTGCCGCGCTGCTGATGGTCGCCTATGCGGTCGGCGTGTCCACTCAACTCTTCCAAACGCTGACCAACAACCCGATTCTGACCCCTTCGATTTTGGGTTTCGATTCGCTGTATGTGTTTTTGCAGACCTTGCTGGTGTTTACGTTCGGCGGCGTGGGCTATACATCCCTGCCGTTGACGGGCAAATTCGGCTTTGAACTGGTTGTTATGATGGGCGGCTCGCTGCTGCTGTTTTACACGCTCATCCGTCAGGGCGGGCGCGATTTGCCGCACATGATTTTAATCGGCGTGATTTTCGGGATTTTGTTCCGCAGCCTTTCCTCGCTGCTTTCGCGCATGATAGACCCCGAAGAATTTACCGCCGCGCAGGCGAATATGTTTGCCGGATTCAATACCGTCCGCAGCGAGCTTTTGGGCATAGGCGCGCTGGTCCTGCTCGTCAGCGCGGCGGTCGTTTGGCGCGAACGCTACCGCTCGGACGTACACCTTTTGGGGCGCGACCAAGCCGTCAATTTGGGCATCAGCTACACGCGCAACACCTTATGGATACTGCTTTGGATTGCCGCATTGGTGGCGACGGCGACCGCCGTGGTCGGCCCGGTAAGCTTTTTCGGGCTTCTCGCCGCCTCGCTTGCCAACCACTTTTCCCCGTCCGTGCGCCATTCCGTCCGCCTGCCGATGACGGTTTGCGTCGGCGGCATCCTCTTGGTCGGCGGACAAACCGTATTCGAACACTTCTTGGGCATGAAGGCGGTATTAAGCGTGGTGGTCGAATTTGCGGGCGGACTCGTTTTCCTCTATCTCGTTTTAAAACACAAAAAATGACGGATGCCGTCTGAACGGCAGCCCGCCCCGAAAGGACAAACCATATGACGCAAGAACGTTTACCCGAATTTTTCGACCGCGCCCCGACGCTGACCGTACAAGACCCGCTTGCCGCATTCCTCGGCGCGGCCGAAAACGGCATCCTCACTTACCGCTACGCCGATGCCGTGCGCCTGTGCGGACATTCCTGCCCGACCGTCGCGGGCGCGTACCTGATGGTTATCAAAGGCCTGAAAGCACTTTACGGCGAAGAGCTGCCCGAACGCGGCGGCATCGAAGCCGCCATGCAGGGAACGCGCGACGAAGGCACGGTCGGCGTAACCGCGTCCGTCGTCCAACTCCTTACCGGCGCAGCCCCCGAAACCGGCTTCGGAGGCATCGGAATGCAGGGACGCTTCGCCCGCCGCAACCTCTTATCCTTTGGTGCAGGCGAAATCAACGGCACACTGACCCTGCGCCGCAAAGACAGCGGCAAAACCGTCGCCGTCAGCCTCAACGCCGCCCTGCAACCCTTTGCACCTCAAATGCGCGACATCATGCCCAAAGCCGTCGGCGGCAGCGCAAGCGCAAAAGAACTCGAACGCTTCGGACAACTTTGGCAGGCACGCGTTAAAGCATTTTTGACCGAATCGGCGGACGACCCGCAGTTCGTCATCGTCCGCGAACTGTGAACGTTCAGACGGCATTCCGAATTTCAAATGCCGTCCGAACCCCCGCCAAACAACAACAAACCTACGCCCGACAAGCATCCGCCATGATTACCATCCGCAACGTCAGCTACCGCATCGGCACACACCCCATCCTCGACAACGTCAGCCTCGACATCCCCGAAGGCGGCATTACCGCGCTAATCGGCCCCAACGGTGCGGGCAAATCCACCCTGTTTTCCTTTATGGCGCGGCTGCGCCCGCTTGAAAGCGGCAGCATCGCCTACCGAGGCAAAAACCTTGCCGGCACCCCCACCGCCGAACTCGCCCGCACGCTCTCCATCCTCACCCAAGAAAACAGCATCATGAGCCGCATCACCGTGCGCGACCTGCTGATGTTCGGCCGTTACCCCTACCATCAAGGCAGACCGACTGCCGAATGCCGCCGTATCGTTAACGGTGCAATCGAAGAATTCCACCTGCAGGACCTCTCCGACCGCTACCTGACCGAACTCTCCGGCGGACAACGCCAACGCGCCATGATTGCGATGGTGTTCTGCCAAAGCACCGACTACGTCCTTTTGGACGAACCGCTGAACAACCTCGATATGTATCACGCCCGCTCGCTCATGCAGATTCTGCAAAAGCTCACGCACGAACACAAACGCACCACCGTCGCCGTATTGCACGACATCAACCAGGCCGCCGCCTACGCCGACCACGTCGTCGCCATGAAAAACGGCAAAGCCGCCCTGACCGGCACACCCGAAGAAGTGTTCACCGTACACAACATCAAAGAACTGTTCGACATGGACGTGGACGTACTCGACTACGAAGGCAAAAAACTCATCGTCCACCACATCTGAAGCTCAAAAAGAAAGGGACTGTACTAGATTATCCCTAAATTCCACACCGATCCCGCAGGATTTTTAGCTGCCGGGACGGTGTGCCGAAGTTAAGTCGAAATTCGCATTCCCTCAACAACGGCGGGAAAGGTTTACGATCGATTCCGTTGTATTTCCGCAAGGCGCGTTTTGCCTGATTCCAAAAGCTCCCAATGCCGTTAATGTGGTTCCGACGGTCTGCAAATTCCTTGGAACGGTTGATGCGGCAACGGGTAAAACCGCCCGCGTCCAACTTGCCGCGGCTGCCCGGGCTATCGGCATAAACAATACCGTCCGGCATGATTTTCTTTTTAACGGCAGGGGGCAACGTTTCAGGCTCGGCATCGTCCGCGGCAACGGTATAGGCCCGCCCGTTGCGTTTCGGAATGCCGAAGACAACCGCTTTTCCTGCCGCGCCG
>NZ_QNRU01000005.1 GCF_003315235.1 Neisseria gonorrhoeae
CACCGTGTAATCTGTATCTTGCCACCCATTTGCGTACCAATGAATCGGAAATGGAAAAATATAGTGAATTAACAAAAATCAGGACAAGGCGGCGGACCGCAGGCAGTACAAATGGTACGGAACCGGTTCGCCCGGTGCTTCATTACCTTAGGGAATCGTTCCCTTTGGGCCGGGGCGGGGCAACGCCGTACCGGTTTTTGTTAATTCACTATATATAGAAGGTATATATCCTAGTAGGCGTAATGGCAGCTATTACAAAATGTCTGCATCAGGTTCACGAAACGCAAGTCGAAAGCGTCAAACAACTGATTGCCCGTTTTGACCGGCTGATTGACGAATCGGACAAACAAATCGACAACCACACCCGCACGCATTTTGACGGCAAAGCCCAAGTGGCGGAGCAAATCAAAGGCATCGGTTCGATAACGACGGCTACGCTGATGGCGATGCTGCCCGAATTGGGGCGGCTGTCGCACAAACGGATAGCGGGTTTGGTCGGCATTGCCCCGCACCCGAGGGAGAGCGGGGAAACCAAATTCAAAAGCCGCTGCTTCGGCGGAAGGTCTGCGGTGCGTAAGGCGCTGTATATGGCTGCCGCGGCAGCGACACGTTTTGAACCGCTTATTCGGGATTTCCACCAACGCCTGCTGTATAGCGAATTAACAAAAACCGGTACGGCGTTGCCCCGCCCCGGCCCAAAGGGAACGATTCCCTAAGGTGATGGAGCACCGGGCGGATCGGTTCCGTACCATTTGTACCGTCTGCGGCCCGCCGCCTTGTCCTGATTTTTGTTAATCCGCTATGGTTTAAAGCTTTGTTTCTTAAGTCCGCAGAGTATGCCATGGTTAAACCTTCAACGTCGAGTGTTGTACTATTTTGTTTTTAATCCACTATATTCTGACTGCCTCAAAGGGCAAAAATAATGTGAGTATGTTGAGGCTGCCTCTTTTTGAAATGACAAACAAAATGCCGTCTGAAACCCGATTTCCGGTTTCAGACGGCATTTGATGTTCAATCAGTTGTCAAACCTGATTATGCCAAACCTTTTGCTTTCAACACTTCCAGCATCGTCGTGCCCAACTCGGCAGGGCTGCGGGTGTAGGCGATACCGGCTTTTTCAAACGCGGCGAATTTTTCTTCGGCAGTACCTTTACCGCCGGAGATAATCGCACCGGCGTGGCCCATGCGTTTGCCTTTAGGAGCGGTAACACCGGCGATGTAACCGACAACAGGTTTGGTTACGTTGGATTGGATGTATTCGGCTGCTTCTTCTTCCGCAGTACCACCGATTTCACCAATCATGATGATGGCATCGGTATCTGGGTCTTCTTGGAAGAGTTTCAGTGCGTCGATTTGGTTCATACCAGGAATCGGGTCGCCGCCGATACCGATACAGGTTGATTGACCCAAGCCCAGGTTGGTGGTTTGTGCCACGGCTTCGTAAGTCAATGTACCGGAACGGGAAATAATACCGATGCGGCCCGGAGTGTGGATGTGGCCCGGCATAATGCCGATTTTGCACTCGCCCGGAGTAATCACGCCCGGGCAGTTAGGGCCGACCAAGCGGGTACCGTTGCCGTTGGTTTCCAAGTAACGTTTGGCTTTGAGCATGTCCAGAGTTGGAACGCCTTCGGTAATCACAACGACCAAGCCTACGCCTGAATCAACGGCTTCAACGATAGAATCCAACACAAACGGAGCGGGAACGTAAATCACGGATGCGTCAGCGCCGGTTTCTTTAACGGCTTCTTTCATGGTGTTGAATACAGGCAGGTCTAGGTGGGTTTGACCGCCTTTGCCTGGGGTAACGCCGCCGACAACTTTAGTGCCGTAAGCCAGAGCTTGTTCGGAGTGGAAAGTACCGTTTTTACCGGTGAAACCTTGAACCAATACTTTAGTGTCTTTATTAATCAATACGCTCATTCTTTTCTCCTTAGGCGTTTACGGCTGCAACAATTTTTTCGGCTGCGTCATTCAGACCGTCTGCAGAAGTCAGTTTCAGACCTGATTCGTTCAGGATTTTCGCGCCGAGTTCGGCGTTGTTGCCTTCCAAACGAACAACGACAGGAACGTTGACGTTGATTTCTTTAACGGCTGCCACGATGGCTTCCGCAATCATGTCGCAACGTACGATACCGCCGAAGATGTTGATCAATACGCCTTTAACGGATTTGTCTTCCAAAATCAGTTTGAACGCTTCAACCACGCGGTCTTTGGTTGCGCCGCCGCCAACGTCCAAGAAGTTGGCAGGTTGGCCGCCTTTGAGTTTGATGATGTCCATGGTGGCCATCGCCAAACCGGCACCGTTAACCATACAGCCGATTTTGCCTTCCAGGGCAACATAGTTCAGGTCGAATTCAGAAGCTTTCAGTTCACGTTCGTTTTCTTGAGATTTGTCGCGCAATTCAGCGATTTTTGGCAGGCGGTAGAGCGCGTTGCTGTCGATGCCGATTTTGCCGTCCACGCAAGCCAGTGCGCCGTTTTCGCGAACTGCCAGCGGGTTGACTTCAAACAGGGCGAAGTCGTTTTCGACAAACGCTTTGTACGCGCCGGTCATCAGTTTGGCGAACTCGTTGATTTGTTTGTCTTTCAAGCCCAGTTGGAAGGCAACTTCGCGAGCTTGGCAAGGTTGCAGGCCGACCAGCGGATCAACGGTTACTTTGAAGATTTTTTCTGGAGTTTCAGCAGCAACTTTTTCGATTTCCACGCCGCCTTCGGTAGAAGCCATGAATGTAACGCGGCGGGTAGAACGGTCAACCACTGCGCCCAAGTACAGCTCGGTTTGAACAGGGTACATGTCTTCGCAAACCAAAACGCTGTTGACAGGTTGGCCGTTGGCATCGGTTTGGTAAGTTACCAAGTTGGTGCCAATCAGGCTTTCAGCCACTTCTTTGGCTTTTTCGCGGCTGTTAACGACTTTTACGCCGCCCGCTTTACCGCGGCCGCCGGCGTGTACCTGTGCTTTGACAACAGCGAATTTGCCGCCCAATTTGTCGTAAGCTGCAGCGGCTTCTTCGCCGTTGTGCGCCAAAATACCGCCTTGTACGGGCAAACCGTAGCTAGCCAGCAGTTCTTTAGCCTGATACTCGTGTAAATTCATGGATTTCTCCTTAAGGTGAGTGGGTTTTAGGAATCGCCCTGCGGCCAATCCCATATTTTCAGACGGTCCTACTATTTACTGAAGGGCAACCACATCCGCGCCAGCAGATACATGACTGCACCGCCTCCCCCGAGAATAAAAAAGACGATGCCTTTTTTACGCGAATTCGGACAGAGCAGATAAACGGCAAGGCTGAAACTGATAAACAACAATGCCACGCGCCAAACCAATTCTTTATCTTTGAAACGGTTGAGCGTATAAGTTTCGGTCATCATCACATACATCTGCCACAATGCGGCCATACACATGCTGATGATGCCCATCGGTATAAAGAAAATACCGACTATTTCTTTGTTCATAATGAATGTAAATGCTGTTTGTCTGACGGAATTATAAATCAGAAAACGAAGCTCTCGGAACATTCAATTTGCCGGAGGCCTTAAGGCCGTCTGAAAATTTCAGACGGCCTTAATGTCTATCAACCGTGCAAAGCGCGTTTGTCGGCCGCCAATGCAGCTTCGTGAACCACTTCGGACAAGGTTGGGTGGGCATGGATAATACGGGCGATATCTTCGCTGCTGGCGAAGAATTCGAGCGCAGTCACGCCTTCGGTAACCAATTCGCTGACAACCGGGCCGATCATGTGTACGCCCAAGATACGGTCGGTTTTGGCATCTGCCAACACTTTAACCGTACCTTTGGCTTTGCCCATTGCCAATGCACGGCCGTTTGCACCGAAACCTGAAGTACCTTTTTTGTACTCCACGCCTTCGGCTTTGAGCTGCTCTTCGGTTTTACCCACCCAAGCGATTTCAGGGTCGGTGTAAATCACAAACGGTACGTTGTTGAAGTCGATATGCGGTTTTTGACCGGCAATGCGCTCGGCAACGGCAACGCCTTCGTCGCTGGCTTTGTGTGCCAACATCGGGCCGCGAACCACGTCGCCGATTGCCCATACGTTAGGCAGGTTGGTACGGCATTCGCCATCCACTTTGATAAAGCCGCGCTCGTCTTTTTCCAAGCCTACGGCTTCCGCGTTCAGGCCTTTGGTGTTTGGAATACGGCCGATGGCAACGATCAGTTTGTCGAATACTTCGGTTTTGGCTTCGCCGGCAGCAGTTTCGTAAGCAACGGAAACACCTTTGCCTTCAGACTTGATGTCGCCGATTTTCACACCCAATTCGATGCTCAGACCTTGCTCTTTGGTGAAGTATTTGAAGGCTTCTTTGGCGATTTGTTGGTCGGCGGCAGCCAGGAAGGTCGGCGCGGCTTCAAGAATGGTAACTTCCGCACCCACGCGGTTCCATACGGAACCCATTTCCAAACCAATCACACCGGAACCGATTACGCCGAGTTTGGCAGGTACTTCGGTCAGGTTCAATGCGCCTTCGTTGTCCAATACGTTCACGTTGTCGATAGCGACTTGCGGCAACGGACGCGGTACGGAACCGGTTGCTACGATGACGTGTTTGGCTTCGATAACGGTTTTCTCGCCTTTGTTATCGACTTCAATTTGGTAAGCATCGCCATTTTTACCGGCAAAGGAAGCAGTACCGAACAGGCTGGTTACTTTGTTTTTTTGGAACAGGAATTTCACGCCGCCGGTCAGTTTGGTCACGATGGCATCTTTGCGCTCAATCATTTTGGCCGCGTCAAATTTTACGTCGCCGACAGTGATACCGTGTTCGGCAAAATCGTGTTGCGCAGCGTGGAAATGTTCGCTGGATTGCAACAGGGCTTTAGAAGGGATACAGCCTACGTTCAAGCAAGTACCGCCCAATGCAGGGGCATTGCCTGCTTTGTTAACGCCTGCATCGACACAGGCAGTTTTGAAACCCAGTTGTGCGGCACGGATGGCGGCAACGTATCCGCCCGGACCTGCACCAATCACTACTACATCATATTGAGACATCGTGTCATCCTTTGCTTTTAGCAGTATCTCAAAATAAAAACGATACTTTTCGTTTCTTTTTTTATTTTGAATGACTGCGTTTTGATGGTTTTAAGAAAAAGCCGTCTGAAAGTCCATATCTGCCGATTCATTCGAATCAAATGTTTCAGACGGCCTCAATCGTTCGTTGAGCCTATTGTAGCACGATACTACATTACGCTACATCTAAATAAAAATTCAGACGGCCTTTTCATTAACAAATAAAAAGCCGTCTGAAACGATTACAGATCCAACAACAGGCGGACCGGGTCTTCCAACGCGTCTTTAATGGCTACCAAGGTCAATACAGCTTCGCGGCCGTCAATGATACGGTGGTCGTAAGACAGAGCCAGATACATCATTGGACGGACAACAACTTGGCCGTTTTCAACCACAGCGCGCTCTTTAGTGGCGTGCATACCCAAAATCGCAGATTGAGGCGGGTTGATGATCGGGGTGGACATCATAGAACCGAAAGTACCGCCGTTGGTAATACTGAATGTACCGCCGGTCAGGTCTTCGATAGCGATTTTGCCGTCTTTGGCTTTTTTCGCGTAATCAACAATTGCTTGTTCGATGTCGGCAATGCTCATTTGGTCGGCATCGCGCAGGATTGGTACAACCAAACCGCGTGGGCTGCCAATTGCGATACCGATGTCGAAGTAGCCGTGGTACACAATGTCTTTGCCGTCAACAGAAGCATTCACAATCGGGTATTTTTTCAGGGCGGCAACAGCGGCTTTAACGAAGAAGGACATAAAGCCCAGTTTTACGCCGTGTTCTTTCTCGAATTTTTCTTTGTACTTCGCACGCAAGTCCATGATCGGTTTCATGTTGACTTCGTTGAATGTAGTCAGAATGGCGTTTTCTTGTTGAGAAGCCAAGAGGCGTTCTGCAACACGGGCACGCAGGCGGCTCATTGGTACGCGTTCTTCAGGACGTGCGCCGGCAGGAAGTGCAACGGCAGGGGCAGGTTTGGCAGCGGCATTTTGTACGTCTTCTTTCAATACGCGACCGTCACGGCCGGAACCTTGCAATACGTTCACGTCAACACTGGTCTCGGCAGCCAGTTTTGCAGCGGCAGGCATAGCGGCGTTGTTTTGTGCAGCAGCAGGAACGGCAGCCGGGGCAGCTTCGGCAGGAGCGGCTGCAGGTGCTTCAGCAGCGACAGTAGCAGCTGTATCGATACGGGCCAAAACTTGGTCGGCAACAACGGTTTCACCGTCTTGCGCTACGATTTCAACCAATACGCCGGCTTGTGGAGAAGGTACTTCCAAAACCACTTTGTCCGTTTCGATATCGATCAGGATTTCGTCACGGGCAACTGCTTCGCCAACTTTTTTCTTCCATTCCAAGAGTGTGCCTTCAGATACGCTTTCAGACAGCATAGGTACTTTTACATCAATAATCATTTTGTGTCTCCAATGGCCCTTTCAGACGGCCTGTTGTGTGTTTTTAATTCTGCATATGGGCATTCCGCCTGAGCAGACTCAGACGGAATGCTACTTGGTTTATAACGCCAAAGCGTCTTCAACCAATTGTTTCAATTGAGCAATGTGTTTGCTTGAGTAGCCCACTGCAGGCGATGCGCTGCTTGGACGGCCGGCATAAGACAGTTTTTGCTCTTCGCTGATAACGTCTTCGATGCGGTGGCGGATTTGGTAGAACGCGCCTTGGTTTTTCGGCTCTTCTTGCGCCCAAACCACAGATTTTGCGTTCGGATATTTCGCCAGTTCGGCTTTAACCTCGTCGTATGGGAACGGATACAGCTGCTCAACGCGGACGATAGCGACATCATCTTCCAGTTTACGTTCGGCTCGACCGGCTTCCAAGTCATAGTAAACCTGACCGGCACACAATACCACGCGTTTCACGCTGTCGTTGCTTGCGCGTTCGGCGGTATCACCAATAACCGGACGGAAAGTCGAACCTTCGGTGAAGTTTTCCAGCGGGCTCATTGCACCTTTGAAGCGCAACAGGCGTTTGGACATGAAAATCACCAGCGGTTTGCGGTATGAACCCAAGACTTGGCGTTGCAAGAGATGGAACATTTGCGACGCTTCAGACGGCATGATGACTTGCATATTGTTCTCAGAACACAGTTGCAACCAACGTTCTACGCGTGCAGAAGAGTGTTCAGGGCCTTGACCGTCGTAGCCGTGCGGCAGGATGGTGGTCAGACCGCACAAGCGACCCCACTTGGTTTCGCCTGAAGACAGGAATTGATCAATAGTTACTTGCGCGCCGTTGGCGAAGTCACCGAATTGAGCTTCCCAAATGGTCAGCTTGTCAGGAGCGGAGCAGGCAAAGCCGTACTCGAACGCCATCACGGCTTCTTCGTTCAAGATAGAGTCGATAACCAGGAACTCGCCCAAGCCTTCGCCCATGTTGCGAAGAGGAACATAAGTACCGTCGTCCCATTTTTCGCGTTTTTGATCGTGCAGAACGGCATGACGGTGTGAGAATGTACCGCGGCCGGAGTCCTCACCGGAGATACGCACGCCATGACCTTTGGTCAGCAGGCTTGCGTATGCGAGGGTTTCGGCCATACCCCAGTCGATGGCTTGTTTGCCGGATGCCATGGCTTTACGCGCTTCGATCACACGTTTTGCAGTCGGATGCAGGGCAAAGCCTTCCGGTACAGCGGTGAATTTCTCAGTAAGACGCTCAATGTCGGCGGCAGGCAAACCGGTTTCGATTTTTTCGCGCCAATCTTTACCTTGGTATTTGCTCCAGTCGATTTGTGTGCGTTGGAAGTTGCTCAACGTTGTTTGCTCAACATGTTCGCCTTTGTCCAAAGCATCACGGTAGGCTTGGATGTAACCGTCGGCCTCAACTTGAGTTACCACGCCTTCGGCAATCAGTTGCTCGGTGTACAAAGCACGCGCACCCGGATGTTGCGATACTTTTTTGTACATCATCGGTTGGGTCAAAGTCGGATCATCGCCCTCGTTGTGACCCCATTTACGGTAGCAGACAACGTCGATTACGATGTCTTTATGGAATTTTTTGCGGTAATCCAAAGCGGCTTGAATGGCAAAGCAAACGCGTTCGGGATCATCGCCGTTCACATGGATAACCGGAGCGGAAACCATTTTTGCGATATCGGTACAGTGTACGGTTGAACGGGTATCGCGGATATCGGAAGTGGTAAAGCCGATTTGGTTGTTGATGACGATATGGACCGTACCGCCTGTGGTATAACCGCGCGTTTTAGACAGGTTGAATGTTGCTTGGTTGACACCCAAACCGATAAATGCGGAATCGCCGTGAATCAATACCGGCAAGACTTTATCGCGGCCGTTTTCGCCCAAACGTTTTTGTTTGGCGCGTGCAGAACCTTCCACTACCGGATTGACGATTTCCAAGTGTGACGGGTTGAACGCCAAAGAAACGTGCATCGGGCCGTGAGGGGTGGCAATATCGGAGCTGAAGCCCATATGGTATTTCACGTCGCCACTAGGCAGTTTGATTTCGGCACGGCCTTCAAATTCGGCAAACAAATCGCCGGGTTTTTTGCCCAAAATGTTCACCAAAACATTCAGACGGCCACGGTGCGCCATACCGATGATGACTTCTTCCACGCCGTCCTTACCGGCGTTTTGAATCAGGTAGTTCAAACCGGCAATCGCGCTTTCGCCGCCTTCGACACCGAAACGTTTCTGACCGACATATTTGGTATGCAGATAACGTTCCAAAGTCTCGGCAGCGGTCATCTCTTTCAAGATACGGCGTTTTTGATCGGCATTGTAATGCGGTGTGGACAATACGCTTTCAAAATAGTTGCGTACCCAACGGCGCTCTTCGGTATTGGGAATATAGATATATTCCAATGCGATGTGGCCGCAGTAGGTTTGTTTGAGGTTGCTGATGATTTGGGACAAGGGCAGTTTGCCGCGATTGGCAAAATCACCCTCGCCCATATTGAATCGAAGCGCCATATCGGCATCTGACAGACCGTGGAATTTCGGATCGAGGGCTTCAATATCGCGCGGAGGGATACGTTTGAGCGGATCAAGTTGGGCCGCACCCACGCCTTGGATACGATAGGCAGAAATCAGCCGTAAAACGCTGACTTGCTTTTTCAGCATTGCCTCATCCGCACCGCCCGCAACGGCAGATGCAATTTTCTTTTTCGCCAAAGTAACAAATGATTCGCGAATCGGTGTGTGTGCGACATCGACAGCAACCGTCCCCGGCTGTTTGCTCAAATCGGTGAAATACTGCTTCCATTTTTCATCAACCGCATCGGGGTTTTCCAAAAAAGCCTCGTACAATTCCTCAATGTAGGGTGCGTTCGAACCGAACAGATAAGAGAAATTGAGTTTTTCGTCCATCATGGCGTGCGCTCTTTTCTTTAAAATATAAACAAAGGGTAGAAGTCCGCGTCCTGACGGCTGAACTGATGCCGTCTGAAAAGACATTTTATTCTACCCTATTTTAAACCGGATTGCTTGTCTTGATTTCATCCGACTACAATCAGACGGATTCAGGAAACAATCCGGTTCTCTGATATTGCCTGTTTGACAATATATTAATGTATGTTACCTCTCGCCTGCCGGCACATAATCGCGGCGTTCCGAACCGGTATAAAGCTGGCGCGGGCGGCCGATTTTCAGCGAAGGATCGCTAATCATCTCGTGCCAGTGCGAAATCCAGCCCACGCTGCGCGACAGGGCGAAGATGACGGTAAACATTTCGGTCGGGATGCCCAGCGCGGACAGGACGATGCCGGAATAGAAATCGACATTGGGATACAGTTTGCGTTCGATAAAGAACGGGTCTTTCAGCGCAATCTGTTCCAATTCCATCGCCAGTTTGAATTTCGGACTGTCTTCCAAGCCCAATTCCTTCAAAACTTCATAGCAGGTTTCGCGCATAATGCTGGCACGCGGATCCATATTGCGGTATACCCGGTGTCCGAAGCCCATCAGGCGGTATTTGCGCTGTTTCACGCCTTCCATGTATGCGGCAACATTGGACACATCGCCGATTTCATCCAGCATTTTCAACACGGCTTCGTTCGCACCGCCGTGCGAAGCACCCCACAGGCAGGCGATACCGGCAGCAATACAGGCAAACGGGTTCGCACCCGAAGAGCCTGCCAGACGGACGGTTGAAGTTGAGGCGTTTTGCTCGTGGTCGGCATGCAAAATAAAGATGCGGTCGAGTGCGCGTGCCAAAACGGGATTAGGTTTGTAGTCTTCACACGGTGTGGCAAACATCATATGAAGGAAGTTTTCGGAATAAGAAAGATTATTCTTCGGATAATTGAACGGCAGACCGTTTGAATAGCGGTAACACATTGCCGCAATGGTCGGGATTTTGGAAATAAGGCGGTAAATCGCGATTTTGCGGTGTTCGGGATTAGTAATGTCCAAGCTGTCTTGGTAGAACGCAGACAGCGCGCCGACCACGCCGACCATCATCGCCATCGGATGCGCGTCGCGGCGGAAACCCCGGAAGAACCAAGTCAGCTGTTCATGCACCATCGTGTGGCGGCGGACTGTATTGTCAAATTCTGCCTTTTGCTCGGGAGTCGGCAGTTCGCCGTAAATCAACAGGTAGCAGACTTCCAAATAATCGGACTTTTCGGCCAGCTGCTCGATGGGGTATCCGCGATAATAAAGCAAGCCTTGATCGCCGTCGATGTAAGTAATTTTAGACTCACAGCTTGCGGTTGAAACAAATCCGGGGTCGAAGGCAAACAAACCTGTATTTTTTGTCAGCCCCCGAATGTCAACCACATCATGCCCGATGCTGGCTTCCAATACCGGCAGCTCCAAACCTGCCCGACCCGGTACGTTGAGTTTGATTGATTTGGACATATTATCGCTCCTTTGCAAGTTATAACCCACGTTACTGCATCCGCAGCACGTTCTTTGCTTTCAGACGGCCTTTGCATTTTGAAATCTGCCCTCAGACAAATTTCAGATGCCTCATGCCCGTCTGATTTTTTCAAGCATCGGGATAAGGTGCCCTTTGTCCGTTTCCGAATGCCCGTGAATCAAGGCAAGCAATTCTTGATCTTGAAATTCAAGGATTTCGGAAAACTCGGACAGCTCTTTATCGCTCAAATGCTCGAATTCTTTTTCCATAAACCTGCCGAAGATTAAATCTAGTTCCAACAATCCCCGGCGGGTTTGAAAACGGATTTTCCGTTTGGCAATGTCGTCAAAAACCATCATTTCTTAAACAACCCGTTTCAACATAATCTCTTTAATCTTACCGATGGCCCGGGTCGGATTCAAGTGTTTGGGGCATACGTCTACGCAGTTCATAATGGTGTGGCAGCGGAACAAACGGTACGGATCGTTCAAATTATCCAAACGCTCATTAGTGATGGTATCTCGGCTGTCCGCAATGAAGCGGTAGGCGTTCAGCAAGCCGGACGGACCGACGAATTTGTCGGGATTCCACCAGAATGACGGACAGGCGGTCGAACAGCAGGCGCACAAAATACATTCGTACAAACCATCCAACTCTTTGCGCTCTTCCTGAGTTTGCAGACGCTCTTTGTCCGCATCAATCGGATTGTCGTTAACAACATAAGGTTTGACGGAATGGTATTGTTTGAAGAACTGGGTCATATCCACAATCAGGTCGCGGATGACGGGCAGACCGGGCAGCGGGCGGATTTTGACAGGCTGTTTCAAGCTGCGTAAATCGGTCAGACACGCCAAGCCGTTTTTGCCGTTGATGTTCATACCGTCCGATCCGCAAATCCCTTCGCGGCAGGAGCGGCGGAAAGACAAGGTATCGTCTTGTGCTTTCAGGCGTACCAAAGCGTCCAAAAGTTTCACGTCGGTCGGTTCCAATTCCAACTCGTAACGCTGCATATAAGGCTTGGCATCAACGTCCGGGTTGTAACGGTAAATTTCAAAACTCATTTTTTCCATGAGAAGTGTTCCTTTTCTCATCAACTGCCCAATGATTTTGTATTATAAATTCAAGCAGTTCAATGTGGGTATGGTTAGGTTTCAGACGACCTTTGAGGCGAAGACCGTCTGAAAACGCATCAATAAACGCGTTTGGCCGGTTTGATGTATTCCACGCTCAAAGGCTTGGTGTGTACCGGTTTGTAAGACAAGGTATTGGTGTCCGAATGATACAGGGTGTGTTTCATCCAATTTTCGTCATCGCGCTCAGGATGGTCGTCTGAAGCGTGCGCACCGCGTGATTCTTTACGTGCTTCGGCAGACACCAAAGTCGCTTTCGCCACTTCAATCAGGTTATCCAATTCCAAAGCTTCGATACGCGCGGTATTCCACACTTTGCTCTTGTCTTTGATTTCGGTACGTTTCACACGCTCGGCAATCGCCATGATTTCTTGAACGCCTTTGCTCAGAATCTCATCGGTACGGAACACGCCGGCGTGCAGTTGTACGGAGCGTTGCAGTTCGCGACGCAATGCATCAACGTTTTCACCATCGGTTTGACTGTCCAAACGCTCGATACGTTGGCGGGTCAACTCACCGGCATTAGCAGGCAGAGGTTTCCAATCGCTTTGCTCTTTGATGAATTTAATCATGCTGTCACCGGCAGCTTTGCCGAACACCACCAAGTCCAGCAGGGAGTTCGTACCCAAACGGTTCGCACCGTGTACGGAAGCACAGGCGCACTCACCTGCGGCATACAGGCCTTTTACAGGTACTTCGTACTCGTCGCCTTGCGGAACAACAACTTCACCGTGATAATTGGTCGGAATGCCGCCCATCATATAGTGGGTAGTCGGCACAACCGGAATCGGGTCTTTAATCGGATCGATACCGGCAAACTGAATGGAAATCTCGCGGATGCCCGGCAGTTTTTCCATAATTTTTTCTGCACCGATATGGTCGATTTTCAGTAAGACGTGGTCTTTGTTTTTACCACAGCCGCGACCTTCATAGATTTCCATCGCCATCGCGCGTGAAACCACGTCGCGAGAAGCCAAGTCTTTTACGGTCGGCGCATAGCGTTCCATAAAGCGTTCGCCGTCGGCGTTCAACAGAATACCGCCCTCGCCGCGTACGCCTTCGGTAATCAACACGCCCGCACCCGCCACGCCGGTCGGGTGGAATTGCCAGAATTCCATATCTTCCAACGGAATGCCCGCACGGGCGCAAATGCCCAAACCGTCACCGGTATTCATATAAGCATTGGTAGAAGAAGCATAAATACGACCGCCGCCACCGGTAGCAAACATCACGGCCTTGGCGTGGAAAATATAAACTTCGCCCGTTTCCATTTCCATGGCGGTTACGCCGACGACATCGCCGTTTTCATCACGAATCAAATCTTGCGCCGTCCATTCCACAAAGAATTGTGTATTGGCACGGACGTTTTGTTGGTACAAAGTATGCAACATCGCATGACCGGTACGGTCGGCAACCGCACATGCACGTTCTACCGCACGTTTACCATGTTCGGCAGTATGTCCGCCGAAAGGACGCTGATAAATTTTGCCGCTTTCAACGCGGTCAAAAGGCATACCCATGTGTTCCAACTCAATCACCGCTTCAGGCGCAGCGCGACACATAAACTCAATCGCATCTTGGTCGCCCAGCCAGTCGGAACCTTTCACGGTATCGTACATGTGCCAGTCCCAACGGTCCTCCTGCACATTACCCAGAGAGGCGGAAATACCGCCCTGCGCCGCTACGGTATGCGAGCGGGTCGGGAACACTTTAGACAAAACGGCACAATTCAAACCGGATTTGGATAATTGGAGGGCTGCACGTAAACCTGCACCGCCACCGCCGACAATCACGGCATCAAACTTGCGAACAGGAAAACCCATACTTACCCCCAAATCACTTTAACTGAATACACGAGGCAGCCGACCAGCCAGACAATGGTGGCAACCTGCAAAAACAAACGCACGCCGAAGGGTTTGATATAGTCCATCCACAAATCGCGGATACCCACCCAAGCGTGCAAGAATACGGCGATAAAGCTCACTTGGGTAAATACTTTTACCCAAGCTTGACTAAAAAATGCCTGCCATGCCGGATATTCTTTAGGCAGGGCAAATAGAACCACTAAAAGTGCAACGGTATAAATCAACATAATAACCGCAGTCGCACGCTGCATTACCCAATCGCGCAAACCGTAATGGGCACCGGTCAATTTACGTTCTACCATAACAACGCTCCCAAAACGACAGTCAAAACCAATGCAGAAGCAAATACGGCTTTAGCGGTATTGCGCGCAGTATTCAGCTCAAGGCCTTTGTGCGCATCCAAAAATAAAAAGCGGATACCGGCGAGAGAATGGTGCAGATAAGCCCACAATATACCGATTAAAACCAGCTTGACCAAAGGATGGGAAACAATGGCACGGTAAGTTTCAAATGCAGACTCTTGACTCAGGGTACCGGACAGAAAATACAGCAGGAAAGGCAGCATAATAAACAGCCCGACCCCGCTAATGCGGTGAAGGATGGAAACTATCCCGGGTATCGGCAGACGGATGTTCGGCAAATCCAGATAAACAGGACGCAGTTTGACAGACATAGTCAATTCCTCTGTAGTTATATATCGACTCAAAAACCGTAAACCCATTGCTACACTGGGTTACATCAACGTTAATTTACCTGTTTTATCCCATTTTGAACAGTGTATTTTAAAAACAAACTGATAGATTTTGACAAACACGCGTGGAAACAGCAGATTAAAAGAAAGATTTTTAGTTTTGCCGCTCCCTTCCCGACACGGTATCAGCATCCGACCCCCAACCCCATCCCCAAAAATAAAATGCCGTCTGAAAAAAATTTCAGGCGGCATTGTTTTGCCATATCGGTCAGGCTTTCAATTTCGCATCGGCATCGCGCAACGCGGTACGCAGACCTTCCTCGATAACAGGATGGTAGAACGGCATATCCAGCATTTGCGGAACGGTCATCTTCATTTGATGCGCCCATGCCAACAAGTGAGCCAAATGTTCGGCGGCAGGGCCTACGATTTCCGCGCCGATAAAGCGGCCGGTGGCTTTTTCGGCATACAGGCGCATATGGCCTTTGTTTACCAGCATCACGCGGCTGCGACCTTGATTTTTGAACGATACTTCGCCGATGACAAATTCGTCGGCTTGGTATTGCGCGGCAACCTGCGCGTATTTCAAACCGACAAAGCCGATTTGCGGACTGGTAAACACCACGCCAATGGTGCTGCGGCGCAAACCGCTGCCGATATTCGGGTAGCGGCCCGCGTTATCGCCGGCAATCTTACCTTGGTCGGCGGCTTCATGCAGCAGGGGCAGTTGGTTGGACGCGTCGCCCGCAATAAAGATATGCGGAATGCTGGTCTGCATGGTCAGCGGATCGGCAACGGGTACGCCGCGCGCGTCTTTGTCGATATTGATGTTTTCCAAACCGATATTGTCAACGTTCGGACGGCGACCTACGGCTGCCAACATATATTCGGCAACAAATACGCCTTTTTCGCCATCCTGCTCCCAATGGACTTCTACATTGCCGTCTGCGTCGAGTTTGACCTCGGTTTTAGCATCCAGATGCAGTTTCAATTCTTCTCCGAACACGGCTTTCGCCTCGTCTGAAACAACGGGGTCGGAAATGCCGCCGATGATTCCGCCCAAACCGAAAATTTCAACTTTCACACCCAAACGGTGCAATGCCTGACCCAGTTCCAAACCGATAACGCCCGGCCCGAACACGGCAACGCGCTTAGGCAGCGTATCCCACGAGAAAACGTCGTCGTTGATAATCAAACGGTCGCCCAAAGACTGCCACTGCGGCAGGATGACGGGACGCGAACCGGTAGCAATCACGAAACTTTTTGCCGCAATTTGGATATGGTCGTCGATTTGGACGGTATGCTCGTCGATGAATTTAGCCGAGCCCATGATGCGCTTGTCGGCAGGCCATTCTTCCACATCGGTAACGACAAAGCCGACAAAACGGTCGCGCTCGGATTTGACGCGCCGCATAACCTCTTCTCCGTTGACGACGATGCTGTCTTTGTCCAAATGCACGCCGAAGGGGTCGGTATGCAATGCGTGGTGACGCGCTTCTGCGGCGGCAATCAAGAGTTTGGAAGGCATACAGCCCACGCGCGCGCAGGTTGTGCCGAACACATTGTTTTCAATCAGGTAAACATTATCCGAATGTAAACGGGCATTGCGAAACGCACCCATACCGGCAGTACCGCCGCCGATTACGACGATATCCGCTTGAATTTTTTTCATAATCTTTGTCCTTCCGTTTTCGTCTGAAACATTGCCGACACAGAACATATCGGTTTCAGACAGCATTTAAATATCTTCCCAATCAAAAACATTATTCAGATAAATAAAAACAAAATTTCGATTGAGTGCGACAATATCCAAATCTTCTTGTAAATATAGAGTTATTCGGAGCGGCAGTATAGAACCGCCCGAATAACTCTATCCGGTATATCAGACAGTTTAATCAAACTGCCTTAAGCAAACAGCTATCAGTTTTTAGCCAAGTAAGCTTCCAAATCTTCGCTGCCGCCGATGTATTTGCCGCCGATGAAGACTTGAGGGGCAGTCATCTTGCCGGTAATAGCGCGAACGGAAGTAACGGTTGCATCTTTGCCCAATACGATTTCTTCGTAAGACAAACCTTTGTCTTGCAAAGCTTGTTTGACTTTGGCACAGAATTGGCAACCTGGTTTAGTGAAAATTGCCACAGACTCTTGAGCCTTCCAATCGGGAGCAACGAATTTCAGCATAGTATCTGCATCGGATACTTTGAAAGGATCGCCCGGTTCTTCAGGTTCGATGAACATTTTTTCAACCACGCCGTCGTTAACCAGCATGGAGTAACGCCAAGAGCGTTTGCCGAAGCCCAAGTCTTCTTTACCGACCAGCATACCCATACCTTCGGTAAATTCGCCGTTGCCGTCAGGAATCATGTAGATGTTGTCTGATTCTTCTTCGGCAGCCCAAGCGTTCATTACGAAAGTATCGTTTACAGATACGCAGCAGATTGCGTCAACGCCGTTTTCTTTGAACGCGCCGAACAATTCGTTGTAACGCGGCAGGTGTGAAGAAGAACAAGTCGGGGTAAATGCACCGGGCAGGGAGAATACGACTACTTTTTTGCCTTTGAACAAATCATCGGTAGACACATCTTTCCAAGTGTCGCCGACGCGGGTGCGGAATACTACGGAAGGTACTTTTTGACCGGTACGATCTTGTAAAGCCATTTTGAGCTCCTTAATAGATTGGTTTGAGAAATAATTGTGAATCGCCGCGCATTCTACCCCATGCAAAATGATTTGTATAATTTATAGTTTAAATAATATAAATTATTTAAAACTATCAAATACAACTCCGATTTGCCTGTTCCCAACATATAAAGCCGAATTAGAGAAAAACAAGCTGCAATGAAAAGATTTTCCGGCAACTGCTCCCCTGCGCCGCAACTCAGGACAAAATGCCGTCTGAAAGGCTTTCAGACGGCATTTGTTCATACGGTCTCGGCTTATTTCGCCAATTCGGCACGCAGTTTGCGGGTTACGTTCATCATTACTTGAAGCTGTTCCAGAGTTTCTTTCCAGCCGCGTGTTTTCAGGCCGCAGTCCGGGTTAACCCACAGACGCTCAACCGGAACAACCTCAATGGCTTTGCGCAACAGGTGTTCCACTTCGGCTTCTGTCGGTACGCGCAGGCTGTGGATGTCGTAAACGCCCGGGCCGATGTCGTTCGGGTATTTGAATTCGCCGAACGCAGCCAAGAGTTCCATGTCGGAACGTGAAGTCTCAATGGTGATCACGTCCGCATCCATTGCAGCAATCGCAGGCAGGATGTCGTTGAACTCAGAGTAGCACATATGAGTGTGGATTTGAGTGCTGTCTTCGCAACCTGCAGAGGATAGGCGGAAGGATTCGCCCGCCCAGTTCAGGTAGGCATCCCAATCGGCACGTTTCAAAGGAAGACCTTCGCGGATGGCAGGTTCGTCAATTTGGATGACTTTAATGCCGGCTTTTTCCAGATCCAATACTTCGTCGTTCAGAGCCAGTGCGATTTGTTTGCACACGGTAGCGCGCGGAATATCGTTGCGGACGAAAGACCATTGCAGAATGGTTACAGGACCGGTCAACATACCTTTCATCGGGCGTTTGGTCAGGTTTTGTGCGTAAGTAGACCAAGCGACAGTCATAGCTTCAGGACGGCTTACGTCACCGAAGATGATAGGTGGTTTAACGCAGCGTGAGCCGTAGCTTTGCACCCAGCCGTATTGGGTGAATGCAAAACCGCTCAACAGTTCGCCGAAGTATTCGACCATGTCGTTACGCTCGGCTTCGCCGTGCACCAGTACGTCCAAGTCCAGTTTTTCTTGCTCTTCAACCACCAAGGCGATTTCTTTTTTCATTGCGGCTTCGTAATCGGAGGCAGACAGTTCGCCTTTTTTGAAGGCTGCGCGTGCTTGGCGGATTTCGGTAGTTTGCGGGAAAGAACCAATGTTGGTCGTCGGCAGCAGAGGCAGGTTCAACCATGCTTGTTGCGCTTTGATACGGTCGGCAAACGGTGATTTGCGTTGGTCTGCGTTGACAGGCAGGTCGGCCAAGCGTTTGGCAACGTTTGCACGGTGGATTTCACTGCTGTTGGCACGGGAGTCGGCAGCAGCTTGGCTGGCGGCCAGTTCTTCGGCAACAGAATCACGGCCTTCATTCAATGCGGCTTTCAGAACACGCAATTCTTGGGTTTTTTGCAGAGTGAATGCCAACCAAGAGTACAGGTCGGGTTTGTTGGCTTTCAGTTTTTCTTCGACTGACAAGTCAAACGGAGTGTGCAGCAGCGAGCAAGAGCTGGAAATCCACAAACGCTCGCCCAGTTTGGCTTGCAGAGGCCCGACGGTTTCCAAAACTTTGTTCAGGTTGGCGCGCCAAATGTTGCGGCCGTCAATCACGCCGGCAGACAGGACTTTGTCGTAGCCGGCGAACGCGTCCAGTTGCTCGGGTGCGCGTACCAAGTCGATGTGCAGGCCGTCAACAGGCAGGGATTTCAACAATGCGGCGTGTTCGGCAACAGAACCGAAGTAAGTGCCCAACAGGATTTTGGCGCTTACTTTGTTCAAAGTAGCGTAAACGTCTTTGTATGCTTCTACCCATTCTTTAGGCAGATCGACAGCCAAAGCAGGCTCGTCGATTTGAATCCACTCGGCACCGGCTTCAACCAAAGCAGTCAGGATTTCAACGTAAACAGGCAACAGTTTAGGCAACAGGCTCAGACGGTCGAATTCAACGGAGCCTTTTTCTTTACCCACCCACAGGAAAGTCAAAGGACCGACAACGGTCGGTTTGGCTTTCAAGCCCAAAGTTTGGGCTTCTTGCAGTTGTTGAACGTAGTGTTTGGCGTTGGCTTTGAATTCGGTATCGGCATGGAATTCAGGCACCAGGTAGTGGTAGTTGGTGTCGAACCATTTGGTCATTTCGATGGCGAATTGGTCTTTGTTGCCGCGCGCCAGTTGGAAGAATTGTTCCAAAGGCAGGTTTTGGCTATCGAAGCCGAAACGGGCGGGAATCGCGCCGGTGGCAACTTGCAGGTCGAGGATGTGATCGTAGAAAGTGAAATCACCTACAGCAACGTAATCAGCGTTGGCAGCAGCTTGGTGTTTCCAGTTTTTCTCGCGCAGGTCTTTGGCAACGTCGAGCAGCTCTTGTTCACTGATCTCTTTGCGCCAGTATTTTTCTTGGGCGAATTTCAATTCACGGAAGGCGCCGACACGCGGGAAGCCTGAGAAATGTAATGTTGTCATGTTGAACTCTCCAGTTGGATTTTGTAAGGACCGGTTCAATCCGAATCGGCCGGTATTGTAAATCAGAATGGCTCGGATAGGGCGGCGTTTTGCTTTTCAGACGGCCTCGGATGCTGTCTGAAGCCGTTTTCGGCTTTAAGGGCGCGCGCCTAAAATATGGCAGATGGCGTAAGTCAGCTCGCTGCGGTTGAGCGTGTAGAAGTGGAAATCTTTCACGCCTTCGCGGGACAGGACTTTAACCATATCGATGGCGATACTGGCGGCGACGAGGTTGCGCGTGCCTTGGTCGTCGTCCAAGCCTTCATACATTTGCGACAGCCATTTCGGGATTTTGACGTTGGTTACTTGTGCCATTTTGCCGAGTTGCTTGAAGTTGGTAACAGGCAGGATGCCGGGAACGATTTCGACGTCGATGCCCAACATCACGCAGCGGTCGCGGAAGCGCAGGTAGCGTTCCACATCGAAGAAGAATTGGGTGATGACGTGGTTCGCGCCCGCATCGATTTTGCGCTTCAGATTAATCAGGTCGGCTTGTGCGGATTTCGCTTCGGGATGTACTTCGGGGTATGCTGCTACAGAGATGTCGAAGTCGGCGACGGAGCGTAATAGCTTAACCAAGTCTTCGGCGTAAAACGGTTTTTTCTCATAACCGGCCGGCTCGTCGCCACGCAGGGCAACGATGCGGCGGATACCGCTGTCCCAATAGTCTTTGGCGATTTGGCGCAATTCGTCGTGGGATGCATCGATGCCGGTCAGGTGCGGAGCTGCTTCCGAACCGATTTCCTGTTTGATGCGTTTGACGATGCCGTGCGTGCGGTCGCGTTCGCCGGAGTTTGCGCCGTAAGTTACGGATACGAACTTGGGATGCAGGGTTTGCAGACGGTGGATGGAATCCCACAGCATCGTTTCCATTTGTTCGTTTTTCGGCGGGAAAAATTCAAACGAAACGTTGATGTTGCCTTTCAAATCGGAAAGGCTGTTGTTTAACGCATTGATTTCTTTTGCATAATTCATATCTGCATACCTTCGTTATCTTTTACATGATGTTTCAGGCGGTATGATAAGGTTGCACCGAATATGAGTCAATTTCAAAATTTTCAGGTTTATGATGAAAATTTTTAATATTTAGCAAAAACTATACGCTTTTCTTGTACAAGCCTTCTAAATTATGATAAAGTTTGTTATGTTATAACACTTCAAGCAAGGCAATATATGAAACCGAATATTCATCCTGACAATTATCGAACCGTCCTTTTTTTCGACAGCAGTGCCAATGAAGGCTGGCTGATTCGTTCTTGCGCCGGAACGCACGGAAAAACAATGGTTTGGACAGACGGCAAAGAATATCCGCTCTTTTCCTTAGATACTTCCTCTTCCTCACATCCCGTCTATACCGGCAAACAGCGTAACGTCAATACCGAAGGCCGTGCCAGCAAGTTCAACCAACGTTTCCAATCCGTCATGTCATCGTTTAGAAAGGACAAATAATGCAGGTTCTGTCTTCGCTCAAAACCGCCAAACAACGCCACCGCGACTGCCAAATCGTCAGACGCAGGGGCAAAGTGTACGTCATCTGCAAAAGCAATCCGCGTTTTAAATCGCGCCAACGCTGACCCCCTGCCCTTCCTGCTTCGGTTGTAAAGCCCCTCCTACCGCAAGCCCTTTTCAAATATGCCGTCTGAAACAGAAAAATGCGTTTCAGACGGCATTTTTCCGTCGATACGAATCCGGAATGTGTTTGAAATACAGCATAAACAGATACCAAAACAGCGTCGCGGCGGCTGCACCGAGCAGTACCCATGCGCTGATTTCGGCGACTTCGCGCAGGACACGTTTCTGCCTGCGGCTAAAGAGGCGGTTGATAATCAGCGCGGCAAGTGCGAAAAAGAAAAAAATACGGAAAAGTCTGCCTATCATGTCGGGAAGCGAAAAGTATGGTTCGGGCGCGGCGGCATGGGAAAGGATGTTTCAGCGCGTCAGGCTGCTTGTCCGACCGTGTCAAAAAGTCATGCCGTTTGCGATATAATAACGCTTTTCGCCGCATTTGTTGGAACAGGATATGAGTCAAAATACCTCGGTGGGCATTGTAACGCCCCAAAAAATTCCGTTTGAAATGCCGCTGGTTTTGGAAAACGGTAAAACTTTGCCGCGTTTCGATCTGATGATTGAAACCTACGGCGAGCTGAATGCTGAAAAAAACAATGCGGTTTTAATCTGCCACGCGCTGTCGGGCAACCATCACGTTGCGGGCAAGCATTCGGCGGAGGATAAATATACGGGCTGGTGGGACAATATGGTCGGTCCCGGAAAACCGATTGATACGGAACGTTTTTTCGTGGTCGGGTTGAACAATCTGGGCGGCTGCGACGGCAGCAGCGGGCCTTTGTCGATCAATCCTGAAACGGGCAGGGAATACGGCGCGGATTTTCCGATGGTTACGGTGAAGGACTGGGTAAAATCACAAGCCGCGCTTGCCGATTATCTCGGCATCGAACAATGGGCGGCGGTTGTCGGCGGCAGCTTGGGCGGCATGCAGGCTTTGCAGTGGGCGATTTCCTATCCCGAACGTGTGCGCCACGCCTTGGTGATTGCGTCTGCGCCGAAACTGTCCACGCAAAATATCGCGTTTAATGATGTAGCACGTCAGGCGATTTTGACCGACCCCGATTTCAATGAAGGACATTACCGCAGCCACAACACCGTTCCCGCGCGCGGTTTGCGGATTGCCCGTATGATGGGACACATTACGTATCTTGCCGAAGACGGTTTGGGCAAAAAATTCGGACGCGATTTGCGTTCCAACGGCTATCAATACGGCTATAGCGTTGAATTTGAAGTAGAATCCTATCTCCGCTATCAAGGCGACAAATTCGTCGGGCGGTTTGATGCTAATACATATTTGCTGATGACCAAAGCTTTGGACTATTTCGATCCGGCGGCGGATTTCGGCAACAGCCTGACTCGCGCCGTGCAGGATGTGCAGGCAAAATTCTTTGTCGCCAGCTTCAGCACCGACTGGCGTTTCGCGCCCGAACGTTCGCACGAACTGGTCAAGGCACTGATTGCCGCCCAAAAATCCGTGCAGTATATCGAAGTCAAGTCCGCACACGGGCACGATGCCTTTTTAATGGAAGACGAAGCCTATATGCGCGCCGTAACGGCTTATATGAACAATGTTGACAAGGATTGCCGATTATGAACCTGCGCGATGATTTGCAACTGATTTACGACCGGATACCCGAAGGCAGCCGCGTCTTAGACTTGGGCTGCGGCGACGGCGAATTGCTGGCGGCTTTGGCGGAACACAAAAAATGCAGCGGCTACGGCATCGAAATCGACACCGACAACGTGATTGCTGCGATGTCGCGCGGCGTAAATGTTATCCAAGCCGATTTGGAAGAAGGGTTGACCGCATTCAACGATCAAAGTTTTGATGTGATTGTTTTGAGCCAAACCATCCAAGCGATGCAGAATACCGAAAAAATCCTGCGCTGCCTGATGCGCCTCGCCAAACAGGCAATCGTCAGTTTCCCGAATTTCGGCTACTGGCGCAACCGCGTCCAAATCGCACTCGGCGGACATATGCCGGTTTCCGAACGTATGCCCTACCATTGGTACGACACGCCCAATATCCATTGGTGCACGCTCAAAGACTTTGATTTGTTGTGCGCCAAAAACAATATCCGCGTCCTCGAACGCGCCGTGATGACGGGCAACAGACAGGTCAAACATTTCCCCAACCTTTTGGGCAGCCTTGCGTTTTACCGCGTCGGGTAAGACAGGTTGAAAACCTTGTCGGCAATAACGGGTTTCTCGGTTCTATTAACAACAGTCCGTCTGAAAAATGAAACGGCAGGTTTTCAGACGGCCTTTTCAATATTGGAGACAATAGAATGAAAAACAAAACGTCATCACTTCCCTTATGGCTTGCCGCAATCATGCTGGCCGCGCGTTCCCCGAGCAAAGAAGATAAAACGAAAGAAAACGGCGCATCCGCCGCTTCGTCTTCCGCGTCATCGGCTTCTTCCCAAACCGATTTGCAACCGGCCGCATCCGCCCCTGATAACGTCAAGCAGGCAGAAAGCGCGCCACTGTGAAATTGCACCGGCCTGCACCCCGCCGCCGGCATTGGCGATCTCATACAGCAAATCGCCGAACACATCGACTCGGACTGTCTGTTTGCCCTTTCCCATAACGAACTGGAAACCCGTTTCGGCTTACCCGGCGGCGGCTATGACAACATACAGCGGCTGCTGTTTCCCGACATCCGCCCTGAAGATCCCGACTACCATCAGAAAATCATGCTGGCAATCGAAGACTTGCGTTACGGAACGCGCACCATCAGCCGGCAGGCACAAGATGCCATAATGGAACAGGAACGCCGCCTCCGAGAAGCGACGCTGCTGCTGACACAAGGCAGTCAAAAAACCCGCGGACAAGGCGAGGAACCGAAACGCGCACGTTATTTTGAAGTTTCGGCAACATCTGCCTATTTGAACCGGCACAACAACGGACTTGGCGGCAATTTCCAATACATCGGCCAATTGCCCGGCTATCTGAAAATGCACGGAGAAATGCTTGAAAACCAATCACTCTTCCGGCTGTCCAACCGTGAACGCAATCCCGACAAACCGTTTTTAGACATCCATTTTGACGAAAATGGCAAAATCACGCGTATTGTCGTTTACGAAAAAAATATCTATAGTAGATTAAATTTAAATCAGGACAAGGCGACGAAGCCGAAGACAGTACAGATAGTACGGCAAGGCGAGGCAACGCTGTACTGGTTTAAATTTAATCCACTATACTTCAATCCAAACACGGGGCGAATATAAAAAAATGCCGTCTGAAACGTTTTCAGACGGCATTTTTCAAGTAGGATATCAGGCGCGTTTGCGGAATTCGCCGGTACGGGTATCGATTTCGACTTTGTCGCCGTTTTCGATGTAAGACATCACTTGGATTTCGGTGCCGCCGACCAGACGCGCGGTTTTCATCACTTTGCCGGAAGTATCGCCTTTGACGGCAGGCTCGGTGTACTCGACTTCGCGCACGATGATGGTGGGCAGTTCGACAGAAATGGGATTGCCTTCATAGAAGGTAACTTCGCATTGGTCTTCCATACCGTCAACGATGAATTTCAACGCGTCGCCGATGTTGTCGGCTTCGATTTCGTATTGGTTGAATTCTTCGTCCATAAAGACGTACATCGGGTCGGCAAAATAGCTGTACGTACAGTTTTTGCGGGACAGGATGACCACGTCGAATTTGTCGTCGGCTTTGTAAATGGTTTCGGAAGCAGCGCCGGTCAGCAGGTTTTTCAGTTTCATGCTGACTTTGGCGGAAGAGCGGCCGCCTTTGATGTATTCGGTTTTTTGAACGACCATAGGATCGTTGCCGACCATAAATACATTGCCGGCGCGCAGTTCTTGTGCTGTTTTCATTGTGATTTTCCAATCAAATCGGTTGTCGTAAAACGCGCTATTCTAGCGTATTTTTTGATGCTTTGAAACAAAGGCGGCGAGTTTTTCGGATGCGGAAGGCTGCCCGAAAAGATAACGGCTCCAATCCTCCGCGCCTTGCCGCCAGCCGTTTTGATGTTGTTGCAGGGTTTGCCAACATTCGAGGCGTTGTGTTGCGGATAAAGCCTCTCCGCCGTTGAGGTCGTCCGAAAGGAGGCGGTGCACCGATGCGGTTTCGGGCGTGTAGAAGCCGTATGCCTTATCCCAAAAGGCGTGGAGTTTGTCGAGATGGACGTTTTCATCTTGCGGGTAGATGTGCCAAAAGAAAGGTTTTCCGGCAAGCTGGGTACGCACGAAACTGTCTTCGCCGCGTATCACGGCGCAGTCGGCGAGGTGCAGCAATTTGTCGAAGTCCTGTTGCGGCACGAACGGGATTTTGACAAGGCGGACGGATGCCGTCTGAAAGACACCGCCGTCATTTTGCAGGGCGTTTTGCGGAATAACGCCGCTTTGTTTGAGGCTGTCGATAATTTGCGCCCCCGCCAGCAGTAGGGTCATCAGGCTGCCTGCCTGTTGCCACATGTCCAGCCACTTTGCCCAAACATCGCCCCGATAGCCGAAAAGCAGCCATTCGGGGGCGTTTTTTTCGGGCAGCACCAGCCGCCGGCGCAGGGCTTCGGTATCGAAACGGACGGCTTCGCGGTAATCGCGTTCGCGTATCAACCCGCCGCTTTTTTCGCTGAAACCCATAAACCAAAAATATTTTTGAACGCCCTCCTGCGGCGAAGGCATCAGGTGCAGCCTTTCATTGCTTTCCTCCGCGCTCAAATATTCCCAATTCAGCCAAAGCGGTTTGTGTCGGCGGATGATGTTCAGCACATTTTCGGGCAGGTCGCAGGCAAAAGTTTCGATAACGGCATCGGGAACGGGCGCGGTATCAATGTCTGCCGCATCGGAATGCCAAGTGCGGACATGAATATCCTGATGAACGAAGGGAACATCGGGCAAATCGGGACAAAGCGCGCGCAAGGCGGACACGTCGTCCGTCCACAAATGCACCTGCCAACCGAGTTCGCGGTGCAAAACACGGGCGAGCCGCCACGAAACGCCGATGTCGCCGAAATTGTCGATGACCTTGCAAAAAATCCAACAGACAGGAAAAGCGTATGTATTCATAACCATCGGGAAAACAAGCTAAAACGCGCCGAAATAGTGGAACAAATACACAACCAGCAAAACAATCGGAATAAACAGAAACATGGTTTGACGTTTCAAATCAAACCCTTGTTTAAGATGATGCTTGATGGTTTCAAAGAGGACGAATTTAAACAAAAACGTCGCTTCGCAGGCAAGGATGATGCCGTTGATCAGATGCTGGGGTTTGTCTTCGGGCGGATTGGCGGCGAAAACGGCAAGCGTCGCCAAGGGGATGAGGCAGACGGCGAGCCAGCGGACAAGCAGGTTTCGGGACATTGCAAGGCTTTCAAAAAAGCAAAACGCCATTATCGCCTCAAGAACGCACCTTGTCTAACGGACGCGCCGGAGATGCCGTCTGAAGCCTTGCCGCCGGAAAACGCCGCACCACCGAACCTTTAAATATACCCGGGACGGGCGTTCCCCGAGAAATCGGACGCTGCCGCCGATGCCTGCGGACAAGGCGGCATCGGGCGCGGGCATATTGAAAGCCCGACGCATCGGTTTGAACGCATTTTATAAAGGCGTACGGCAAACCCGCCCCTTGCCGTCGGCGTGCTTCCGCAAAGCAAAATATAAGGGCGGCGCGCTTTCCGCTATAATCCGCATTTTTCCAAACCTGAAACATTATGCCGACCCCGAAAGCCTTTACCCTGCTCGGGCCGACCGCCTGCGGCAAAACCGCGCTCGCCCTCAAAATTGCCGAAACCCTTCCGGTCGAAATCATCAGCCTCGATTCTGCACTGCTCTATACCGGTATGGACATCGGCACGGCGAAACCGTCCGCCTCCGAACGCGCCTTTGTCCCGCACCACCTTATCGACATCATTACGCCCGTTCAGACATACAGTGCCGCCCGTTTTGTCGAAGACTGCACGCGTCTGACCGGCGAAATCACGGCGCGTGGGAAATGTCCGCTGATTGTCGGCGGCACAATGATGTATTTCCGCGCCCTGACCCAAGGTTTGAACGATTTGCCCGAAGCCGATGCCTGCCTGCGTGCCGACTTGGACGAACAAAAACAGATGTACGGTTTGGATTTTCTCTACCGCACCCTGCAAAAAGTCGACCCTGAAACAGCATGCCGTCTGAAACCGAACGACAGCCAGCGCATCGGACGCGCCCTTGAAGTCTATTACCTGACCGGCAGGCCGATGAGCGCGCACCTGAACGGACAGCCCGAACACACCCTGCCCTTCGAACTCTACACCGCCGCCCTGATTCCCGAAAACCGCGCCCGACTGCACGAAAACATCGCCCTGCGTTTCCACCTGATGCTTGAACAGGGCTTTATCGGCGAAGTAGAAAACCTGCGCCGCCGCTATCCCGGCCTGACCGCCGACTCCCCCGCCATCCGCTGCGTCGGCTACCGTCAGGCGTGGGAACACCTCGACGGTGCAACCGACAGACAAACCTTCATCGAAAAAGGCATTGCCGCCACGCGCCAACTTGCCAAACGCCAACTGACTTGGTTACGCAAAACACCTTTAGACTGCGTTGCCGACCCGTTTTCAGACGGCACTTCAGGCACGCGCCTGATTGAGGCGGCAAAACGGTTTTTCGGCGAATAAACCATGCTGGCCACGCCGCCGCTCGCCCCCAAAACCGTCGCCGCCCTGCACAGGCTCGGTATCCGTACGCTCGAAGAACTGCGGCAAAACGGTTCGGTCAAAGCCTTTCTGCTGCTCAAAGCATCGGGTTTGACCCTCACGAAAAGCACGCTGTGGCAACTCGAGTCGCTGCTGAACGGCACGCCGCCGCAAGAAATGTCCCAAGCGCATAAAGACTGCCTGCTTGCCGAGTTGAAAAACCATCCGCCCGTCGCCGCCTTTCCGCCGCAGGAAGAAATGGGATACTTCATGCGCGAAGCACTGCGCCAAGCAGAACAATCCGCCGCCGACGGCGAAATACCCGTCGGGGCAGTCATCGTTTCAGACGGCAAAATCATCACATCGGCACACAACACCTGCATTGCCGACTGCAATGTCAGCCGACACGCCGAAATCAACGCCTTGGCACAGGCAGGCAGCGAAATGCAAAACTACCGCCTTGACGGATGCGACATCTACATCACCCTCGAACCCTGCGCCATGTGCGCGTCCGCACTGATACAGGCACGAATCAGGCGCGTGATCTACGGTGCGGCAGAACCCAAAACCGGCGCGGCAGGCAGCATCGTCAACCTGTTTGCCGACAAACGCCTCAATACGCACACCGCCATACGGGGCGGAATCCTGCAAGAAGAATGCCGCGCCGTATTAAGCCGTTTTTTCCAAAACAAAAGAAAAGGTTGAACCCATGACCGCCCTACTCGTCATCCTCGCCCTCGCCCTGATAGCCGTCGGCACGGCAGGCATCGTCTATCCCGCCCTGCCCGGCTTGGCATTGATGTTTGCCGGAACATGGCTGCTTGCCTATGCCGGCGGCTATCAAATCTACGGCGCAGGCATCTTGTGGACGGTCGGACTCATCAGCCTTGGCGGCATACTGGCGGACTATATGGCAGGCATGTTGGGGGTAAAATACACTGGGGCAGGCAAACTCGCCGTCCGAGGTGCATTGGCCGGCAGCATCATCGGCATATTTTTCTCCCTGCCCGGGCTGATACTCGGCCCCTTTATCGGCGCGGCGGCAGGCGAACTGATCGATCGGCGCAATATGCTTCAGGCAGGTAAAGCGGGCTTGGGTACGCTGTTGGGGCTTGTCGTCGGCACGGCGTTCAAAATCGGCTGCGCCGTATCCATCTTGCTTATCCTGTTGGTGAAATACATCGCCTACCTGTTTTAACCCCTTCAGACGGCATACCGGCAAATTGCTATAATGCCGTCTGAAATTTCCGACAAAGCACCATTATGGCAAACCAAAGACCCATCTACGGCTTCCACGCCGTCAACGCCCGATTGTGGCAAAACCCCAAATCGATTACCGAACTCTATATCCAAGAAGGCAAATCCGACGCACGCACGCGCGAAGTGCTGGAAAAGGCGGCAAACGAAAACATCCGCGTATATTTTGCCGATGCCGACCGCCTCAACGCCATCAGCAAAGGCGCGCGCCATCAGGGCGTGGTCGGATTTATCGATGCCTCCAAAAACCACGTCCACCTCGAAGGCATATTGGAAAACTTGAGCGAACCGCCGCTGCTGCTGATACTCGACGGCATCACCGATCCGCACAACCTCGGCGCGTGCCTGCGTACCGCCGACGCAATGGGCGTACACGCCGTCATCGCGCCGAAAGACAAAAGCGCGGGGCTGAACGCCACCGTCAGCAAAGTCGCCTGCGGCGCGGCGGAAACCGTCCCCTACATCACCGTAACCAACCTCGCCCGCACCCTGCGCGAATTGAAAGAATACGGCATTTGGATCATCGGCACCGACATGGGCGGCGACGCCGACCTTTACCATTGCAATCTGCCCGACAGCACGGCGTGGGTGATGGGCAACGAAGGCGACGGTATGCGCCGCCTGACACGCGAACATTGCGACATGCTGGTGTCCATACCCATGTTCGGCACGGTCGAAAGCATGAACGTCTCCGTGTCCGCAGGAATGGTATTAAGCGAAACCCGCCGGCAACGCGTATTGAAAAACAAAAAAGCGTAAGCCTCAAAAACAATGCCGTCTGAAACAGGGATTCCGTTTCAGACGGCATTCGTTTTCAAAATCAGTGTTCCAAATGGTCGGTATCAAACTTGACCGCCGCCTCGGTTTTATCTTCCGGCAAGACCAAATTCAGCAAGACTGCCGTAATGCCGCCGCCGGAAATAGAGTTTTGGAACAAGACGGGCAGGTTTTTAAACACTTCCGGCTCAAACCCCACGCCCAAGCCCAAACCGACCGACGTTGCCGCAATCACCGCCTCGCGCCTGCGGATGCCGTGGCCGACCAAAATCCGCACGCCCGCAATCGCAATCAGGCCGAACATCAAAACCATCGCGCCGCCCAACACCGGACTCGGAATCGTCGTAAACGCGCGTCCGACAACGGGGAACAGACCCAACAGCACCAAAATCACGGCAATATATTTGCCCACGTGGCGCGAAGCCACTCCGGTCATCTGAATCACGCCGTTGTTTTGCGCAAACGTCGTCAGCGGCAGCGAACCCAAAGCCGTCGCAATCACCGATACCAAGCCGTCAGCCAACACGCCGCCGCGCAGGCGTTTGGTGTATTCTTCGCCTTCAATCGGCTGGTCGGACACCATTGCCGTTGCCGTCAAATCGCCGACCGCCTCAAACACGCCCAACAAGAAAATCGCACCCGCCGCAATAAATGCGTGCCAGTCGAACGCAAAACCATATTTAAACGGTACGGGCAGCGTAACCGGCGGCGGGTTTTGCAGCGCGGAAAAATCCACCTTGCCCAAAAACAGCGCGACAATGTAGCCGGCAATCAGACCGACCGCAATGCCGCTCATCCGCAGCAGCGGATTTTTCATGCAGTTGAACACCAGCACAATCAGCAGCACCAGCGAAGCCAGCCCCAAGTTTTCCATCGAGCCGAACGTGCCGTCCGCCTTCGCGCCGAAGCCGCCGCCGAAATCGGCAATACCGACGTGTACCAAACTCAGACCAATCAGCATCACAACCACGCCGCTGACCGTCGGCGTAATCACTTTTTTCAAATACGGCAGAAGCCACGCCGAGAAACACACCAAAAACGCACCGGCAAACGATACGCCCAAGAGCGTCGAAACCATCGCCCCCTCACTCAAACCGCCCTCTTTCATCCCCGCGCCGAGCGCAATCATGACGGTAACGCTGGATGGACAGCATCCCCGAACCGACCGGCCCGAAGCGGTTGACCTGCAAATAAGTGCCGACACCCGACGCAACCATCGCCATCGACACGAGATACGCCGTCATTTCCACCGGTAGTTCCAGCGCGCCGCCCACAATCAGCGCGGGCGTAATCATCGGCACGAAAATCGCCAAAAGATGGGTAACCGCGCTCAAGAGCGCATTACCGAACGGCGGCCTGTCTTCCAAACCGTACACCAAATCAGGCGAATCCGCCTGTTTTTTCATTGTTTCAGCCATTGGAGTCTTTCTATCCGTTGCCAAACGTTAAAAAATTTTAAGAACGAAATTGTAACGAATCAAAGATTCCTTATCAATTCAAATCCTCATGTGCAAAAACACCACCGGTTGTCCGAATTCAAATTTCTTTGAATTTCCGCACCGGACAGTCCTTCATTTCCAGAGAGCCTTCATGCGCTTAACACATTTTAATCCTCAACGGCGCATCCACTGCTTAAACCCAATAATTTCATGATTATAAAAAAAATATTATTTATTAAGATATGATAGGACTTAAGCCTTGGAACCAACCGTGCGGCCGATATGTTTCACACAAACAACAAAGTAAGCTACAATCCGAAGCATAATCGACCTCACTCAATGAATAAAAGGTTTCCGTATGTTACAAGGTAGCTTGGTTGCCCTGATTACCCCGATGAATCAAGACGGCAGCATCCATTACGACCAACTCCGCCAATTAATCGACTGGCACATCGAAAACGGCACGGACGGCATCGTCGCTGCCGGCACGACAGGCGAATCCGCCACCCTCTCCGTCGAAGAACATTTAAGCGTAATCGAAGAAACGGTCAAACACGTTGCCAAACGCGTCCCCGTCATCGCCGGCACAGGGGCGAACAACACCGTCGAAGCCATCGCCCTTTCCCAAGCCGCCGAAAAAGCCGGCGCGGACTACACCCTCTCCGTCGTCCCCTATTACAACAAACCTTCCCAAGAAGGCATGTACCGCCATTTCAAAGCCGTTGCCGAAGCCGCCGCGATTCCGATGATACTCTACAACGTGCCCGGCAGAACCGTCGTCAGCATGAACAACGAAACCATCCTGCGCCTTGCCGAAATCCCCAACATCGTCGGCGTTAAAGAAGCAAGCGGCAACGTCGGCAGCAACATCGAACTCATCAACCGCGCGCCCGAAGGCTTCGTCGTCCTTTCCGGCGACGACCACACCGCCCTGCCGTTCATGCTCTGCGGCGGACACGGCGTTATTACCGTAGCCGCCAACGCCGCCCCGAAACTCTTTGCCGATATGTGCCGTGCCGCGCTGCAAGGCGACATTGCCCTTGCACGCGAACTCAACGACCGGCTGATTCCGATTTACGACACCATGTTCTGCGAACCCAGTCCCTCCGCACCGAAATGGGCGGTATCCGCCTTGGGCAGATGCGAACCGCACGTCCGCCTGCCGCTCGTTCCGCTGACGGAAGGCGGACAGGCAAAAGTCCGCACCGCCCTGAAAGCCTCAGGACAACTTTAAATATAGCCATGCCGTCTGAACCGTTCGGACGGCATAACATGACAAACACTTTAATATCCATCACACAGGATGACACGATGACCCATATCAAACCCGTCATTGCCGCGCTCGCACTCATCGGGCTTGCCGCCTGCTCCGGCAGCAAAACCGAACAGCCCAAGCTCGACTACCAAAGCCGGTCGCACCGCCTGATCAAACTCGAAGTCCCGCCTGATTTGAACAACCCCGACCAAGGCAACCTCTACCGCCTGCCTGCCGGTTCGGGAGCCGTCCGCGCCAGCGATTTGGAAAAACGCCGCACACCCGCCGTCCAACAGCCAGCCGATACCGAAGTACTGAAAAGCGTCAAAGGCGTCCGCCTCGAGCGCGACGGCAGCCAACGCTGGCTTGTCGTTGACGGCAAATCCCCCGCCGAAATCTGGCCGCTTCTGAAAGCCTTTTGGCAGGAAAACGGCTTCGACATCGAATCCGAAGAACCCGCCATCGGACAAATGGAAACCGAGTGGGCGGAAAACCGTGCCAAAATCCCCCAAGACAGCTTGCGCCGCCTATTCGACACAGTCGGTTTGGGCGGCATCTACTCCACCGGCGAGCGCGACAAATTCATCGTCCGTATCGAACAGGGCAAAAACGGCGTTTCCGACATCTTCTTCGCCCACAAAGCGATGAAAGAAGTGTATGGCGACAAAAACAAAGACACGACCATGTGGCAGCCTTCCGCTTCCGACCCCAACCTTGAGGCCGCTTTCCTGACGCGCTTTATGCAATATTTGGGCGTTGACGGACGGCAGGCGGAAAACGCATTGGCAAAAAAACCGACCCTTCCCGCCGCCAACGAAATGGCGCGTATCGAAGGCAAAAGCCTGATTGTCTTTGGCGACTACGGCAGAAACTGGCGGCGCACCGGCCTTGCCCTCGACCGCATCGGACTGACCGTCGTCGGTCAAAACACCGAACGCCACGCCTTCCTGGTTCAAAAAGCCCCGAACGAAAGCAATGCAGTTACCGAACAAAAACCGGGGCTGTTCAAACGCCTACTGGGCAAAGGCAAAGCGGAGAAACCTGCCGAACAGCCGGAACTGATTGTCTATGCCGAGCCTGTCGCCGACGGTTCGCGCATCGTCCTGCTCAACAAAGACGGCAGCGCATATGCCGGCAAAGACGCATCCGCACTGTTAGGCAAACTCCATTCCGAACTGCGTTAAACCGTTCAAAACAAAAGCAGCTTCCAAACAGAAGCTGCTTTTTTGTGCGGAACTTTTTACAACAAACGGGGCAAAATATCCTCAACCGCCTGAACCAACGCATCCGCCAAAGGCGGATCGAACGCACAATGCCCCGCCTGGACCACCCTCAATTCCGCTTCGGGAAAGGCTTTCGACAGCTCCCACGCACTCTGCATAGGCGTACACAAATCATACCGCCCCTGCACGATAACGGTCGGGATATGCCGTATTTTGCCGATATTGTTCAAAATCGCCTTATCACCCTGCAACCAACCGCCGTTGACAAAATAATGGTTTTCCAAACGCGCGATTGCCAGTGAGGCATAAGCATCTTCATCCACTCCCTCCGGCTCGAAACGAATCAGATAGCTTTCCCAATCCGCCCAAGCCTTCGCGGCAGACAGGCACACTTCTTCATCTTGATGAAACAGCAACCCGTGATACGCCTCAATCAGCCGGTTCCGCCGATTTTCAGCAATCGGCGCGACAAATTTTTGCCATTGTTCCGGATAAATCCGGCTCACGCCGCCCGCCTCGTTCAGCCACGCCGTTTCAGACGGCCTGCACAAAAATATCCCGCGCAACACCAATCCCTTTACCCGTTCGGGATGGGTTTGGGCATAAGCCAGCGACAAAGTGCTGCCCCACGAACCGCCGAACACCAGCCATTTCCCGATACCCAGCATTTCACGGACTTTTTCAATATCCGCCACCAAATCCCAAGTCGTATTGTCTTCCGCACAAGCATACGGGTGCGAACGTCCGCAACCGCGCTGGTCGATGATGACGATGCGGAACACATCAGGATTGAAAAAACCCCGACATTCAGGCGAAGCCCCCGCGCCCGGCCCGCCGTGTAAAAAAATGACCGGCACACCGTCGGGATTGCCCGACTCTTCCCAATAAATTTGATGAATTTCAGACACCTGCAAGTATCCGCTATGAAAAGGCTGTTTTATTTCATACATCATCTTCTCCCATATTGCTTCTGACAATCCGAACATCCCGACACGCGACATCCCGCACGAAACACAAGCCGCCCCGAAAGGCAAATGCCGAAAAATCGCGATAAAAACCATCAATCGGAAAATATTGCATAAACAGGCGAAAATATATCATTGAAAAGAAAACCCATACAATGTCTGACAGAAACAAGCCGCTTTGCCATTGTTTCCTAACAGTTAAACCCCGTCCTTCAAGGCGGCGGGGCAGGGCTTGATTCAAAATGGCGCAAGCCCCTGCCCTCAAATCCAACACGCAGGATTAAACCATAATAGCGGCTTTCTTATTATTTCTTATTGAAACACCGCCCCAAACCCGATATAATCCGCCCTTCAACATCAGTGAAAATCTTTTTTTAACCGGTTAAACCGAATAAGGAGCCGAAAATGAATCCAGCCCGCAAAAAACCTTCTCTTCTCTTCTCTTCTCTTCCCTTCCGCAGCGCAGGCGGCAAGTGAAGACGGCGGCCGCGGCCCGTATGTGCAGGCGGATTTAGCCTATGCCGCCGAACGCATTACCCACGATTATCCGGAACCAACCGGTGCAAAAAAAGGCAAAATAAGCACGGTAAGCGATTATTTCAGAAACATCCGTACGCATTCCATCCACCCCAGGGTGTCGGTCGGCTACGACTTCGGCGGCTGGAGGATAGCGGCAGATTATGCCCGTTACAGAAAATGGAACGACAATAAATATTCCGTGAGCATAAAAGAGTTGAGAAACAAGTTGGGAAACAGGAGTAAGAAGAAGACGGAAAATCAGGAAAACGGCAGCTTCCACGCCGTTTCTTCTCTCGGCTTATCAGCCGTTTACGATTTCAAACTCAACGACAAATTCAAACCCTATATCGGCGCGCGCGTCGCCTACGGACACATCAGACACAGCATCGATTCGACTAAAAAAATAACAGCCAGTGCTGGTGGCGCAGGGTCTCCGGTTCGTCCTTCTTACAAAAGTACGCAAGACGCCCATCACCAAAGCAACAGCATCCGCCGCGTGGGTCTCGGCGTCATCGCCGGCGTCGGTTTCGACATCACGCCCAAGCTGACCCTGGACACCGGGTACCGCTACCACAACTGGGGACGCTTGGAAAACACCCGCTTCAAAACCCACGAAGCCTCATTGGGCGTGCGCTACCGCTTCTGATTCGCCGATTCCGATGCCGTCTGAACCTTCAGACGGCATTTTTGATGCACCTGCCGTTTACAGGCGCGGGGCGGGCGCAGTAAAATACCCGAACCGTCATTCCCGACAACACCGCAATCTCGAAACCCGTCATTCCCGCGCAGGCGGGAATCCGGACCCCCGACGCGGCGGGAATCTATCGGAAATGACTGAAACCCCGCGTCCTAAATTCCCACTTCCGTGGGAATGACGGTTCGGTTGCGTTCCGACAACACCGTAGTCTCGAAACCCGTCCGACAACACCGTAATCTCGAAACCCGTCATTCCCGCGCAGGCGGGAATCTAGGATGCGGAATCTAGAGAAACCTTTTAACCGATAAGTTTCCGTGCGGACAGGTCTGGATTCCCGCCTGCGCGGGAATGACGGTTCGGTTGCGTAGGGCCGGGTGGTCGAAAGGGCGGATTCGATGGATTCGATGGATTCGATGAAAACGGTAGACATGTTGGATTGATTGTTTATTGTTGAGGAAAATATAAGATCTTCTTTCCGGTTGAAGCCGATTTGTTTTTATCTTATGGGTGTTATGCTATATCATCATAGTTATGCAGAAGATGCAGGGCGCGCGGGCAGCGAGGCGCAGATACAGGTTTTGGAAGACGTGCACGTCAAGGCGAAGCGCGTACCGAAAGACAAAAAAGTGTTTACCGATGCGCGTGCCGTATCGACCCGTCAGGATGTGTTCAAATCCAGCGAAAACCTCGACAACATCGTACGCAGCATACCCGGTGCGTTTACACAGCAAGATAAAAGCTCGGGCATTGTGTCTTTGAATATTCGCGGCGACAGCGGGTTCGGGCGGGTCAATACGATGGTGGACGGCATCACGCAGACCTTTTATTCGACTTCTACCGATGCGGGCAGGGCAGGCGGTTCATCTCAATTCGGTGCATCTGTCGACAGCAATTTTATTGCCGGACTGGATGTCGTCAAAGGCAGCTTCAGCGGCTCGGCAGGCATCAACAGCCTTGCCGGTTCGGCGAATCTGCGGACTTTAGGCGTGGATGACGTCGTTCAGGGCAATAATACCTACGGCCTGCTGCTAAAAGGTCTGACCGGCACCAATTCAAACAAAGGCAATGCGATGGCGGCGATAGGTGCGCGCAAATGGCTGGAAAGTGGAGCGTCTGTCGGTGTGCTTTACGGGCACAGCAGGCGCGGCGTGGCGCAAAATTACCGCGTGGGCGGCGGCGGGCAGCACATCGGAAATTTTGGCGCGGAATATCTGGAACGGCGCAAACAGCAATATTTTGTACAAGAGGGTGGTTTGAAATTCAATGCCGGCAGCGGAAAATGGGAACGGGATTTGCAAAGGCAATACTGGAAAACAAAGTGGTATAAAAAATACGAAG
This sequence comes from Neisseria gonorrhoeae, assembly GCF_003315235.1. Classification (GTDB taxonomy): domain Bacteria; phylum Pseudomonadota; class Gammaproteobacteria; order Burkholderiales; family Neisseriaceae; genus Neisseria; species Neisseria gonorrhoeae. Next base: position 37,474 of record NZ_QNRU01000005.1, read on the forward strand.
ACCCCCAAGAACTGCAAAAATACATCGAAGAGCATGATAAAAGCTGGCGGGAAAACCTGGCGCCGCAATACGACATCACCCCCATCGATCCGTCCGGCCTGAAGCAGCAGTCGGCAGGCAATCTGTTTAAATTGGAATACGACGGCGTATTCAATAAATACACGGCGCAATTTCGCGATTTAAACACCAGAATCGGCAGCCGCAAAATCATCAACCGCAATTATCAATTCAATTACGGTTTGTCTTTGAACCCGTATACCAACCTCAATCTGACCGCAGCCTACAATTCGGGCAGGCAGAAATATCCGAAAGGGGCGAAGTTTACAGGCTGGGGGCTTTTAAAAGATTTTGAAACCTACAACAACGCGAAAATCCTCGACCTCAACAACACCGCCACCTTCCGGCTGCCCCGCGAAACCGAGTTGCAAACCACTTTGGGCTTCAATTATTTCCACAACGAATACGGCAAAAACCGCTTTCCTGAAGAATTGGGGCTGTTTTTCGACGGTCCTGATCAGGACAACGGGCTTTATTCCTATTTGGGGCGGTTTAAGGGCGATAAAGGGCTGTTGCCTCAAAAATCAACCATTGTCCAACCGGCCGGCAGCCAATATTTCAACACGTTCTACTTCGATGCCGCGCTCAAAAAAGACATTTACCGCTTAAACTACAGCACCAATGCAATCAACTACCGTTTCGGCGGCGAATATACGGGCTATTACGGCTCGGAAAACGAATTTAAGCGGGCATTCGGAGAAAACTCGCCGGCATACAAGGAACATTGCGACCCGAGCTGCGGGCTTTATGAACCCGTATTGAAAAAATACGGCAAAAAGCGCGCCAACAACCATTCGGTCAGCATTAGTGCGGACTTCGGCGATTATTTCATGCCGTTCGCCGGCTATTCGCGCACACACCGTATGCCCAACATCCAAGAAATGTATTTTTCCCAAATCGGCGACTCCGGCGTTCACACCGCCTTAAAACCAGAGCGCGCAAACACTTGGCAATTTGGCTTCAATACCTATAAAAAAGGATTGTTAAAACAAGATGATATATTAGGATTGAAACTGGTCGGCTACCGCAGCCGCATTGACAACTACATCCACAACGTTTACGGGAAATGGTGGGATTTGAACGGGGATATTCCGAGCTGGGTCGGCAGCACCGGGCTTGCCTACACCATCCGACACCGCAATTTCAAAGACAAAGTGCACAAACACGGTTTTGAGCTGGAGCTGAATTACGATTATGGGCGTTTTTTCACCAACCTTTCTTACGCCTATCAAAAAAGCACGCAACCGACCAATTTCAGCGATGCGAGCGAATCGCCCAACAATGCGTCCAAAGAAGACCAACTCAAACAAGGTTATGGGTTGAGCAGGGTTTCCGCCCTGCCGCGAGATTACGGACGTTTGGAAGTCGGTACGCGCTGGTTGGGCAACAAACTGACTTTGGGCGGCGCGATGCGCTATTTCGGCAAGAGCATCCGCGCGACGGCTGAAGAACGCTATATCGACGGCACCAACGGGGGAAATACCAGCGATGTCCGGCAACTGGGCAAGCGTTCCATCAAACAAACCGAAACCCTTGCCCGACAGCCTTTGATTTTTGATTTTTACGCCGCTTACGAGCCGAAGAAAAACCTTATTTTCCGCGCCGAAGTCAAAAACCTGTTCGACAGGCGTTATATCGATCCGCTCGATGCGGGCAATGATGCGGCAACGCAGCGTTATTACAGCTCGTTCGACCCGAAAGACAAGGACGAAGACGTAACGTGTAATGCTGATAAAACGTTGTGCAACGGCAAATACGGCGGCACAAGCAAAAGCGTATTGACCAATTTCGCACGCGGACGCACCTTCTTGATGACGATGAGCTACAAGTTTTAAAGGCAGCCCGCGTTTTGTGGAAAAACTGCAATGCCGTCTGAAAGCCCTTCAGACGGCATTTGTTTCCCCAAACGCATCATCCTGCCGCAAGCCTATGCCAATCCGTTTTATCGCATCGGCAACTCAAAGAAAAATCCATTTCATTCCCACGCAGGGAAGCCGGTTTTTGATTTCGGTTATTTTTGGTTGTTTCGGGTAATTTATGAGTCGTCATTCCCGCAAAAGCGGGAATCAGTTTTTTTATAGTGGATTAACAAAAACAGGTACGGCGTTGCCTCGCCTTGCCGTACTATTTGTACTGTCTGCAGCTTCGTCGCCTTGTCCTGATTTTTGTTAATCCACTATAAATTTCAGCCATTTCCGATAAATTCCTGTGGCTTTAGCTTTCCGGATTCCCACTTTCGTGAGAATGGCGGCGGAGAGGTTTCTGTTTTTCCGATAAATCCCACAACCTAAAATCTCATCATTACCGCGCAGATGATATGTTGCCCGTCAACACCAAATAAAAATAAAACCGTAATAAATTGATTTATGTTGTTATTTTTTATTTACTGTATGCAAATGCACGGTTACAAAGATATATTTGCATAACTGTTTAATTTTGTTGAATTTTATTAATTCAATCAGTGTCTTTCCGCATCGTAAGGCTGCCCGGTTTTAACAATGTAATAGGCGGGCTTCGCCAGTTTGCGCATGATGGCAACGATGATTACCATCTTTGGCTTACCCGCTTTTTTCAGATTATTTATTAATTTCGGAAATGCGTTAAAACGGTAAGCACAAAGGGCGGGCATATACAGCGGGAATCCGTTTTTTGAGTTTCGCTTAAGTTCAATAAATCCTGAAACTTTAATCTCGCCGTGAAAATGAATTTTCTATTTCAATTTGTCATATATAGTTAATTTTTTAGGGTATTTTATTTTTTGTTCCAAAGTCAAAATATGCCGTCCGAACGTTCGGGCGGCAGACAAAACGGCACTGCCCGATAAAGGCAGTGCCGTTGTCCGTTTTAAACCGTGAAACATCAGCCCAAATCAAAGGCTTTATGCAATACCCTGGTTGCCAGTTCCATGTATTTTTCGTCAATCAATACGGAAACTTTGATTTCGGAGGTGGAAATCATTTGGATGTTGATGCCCTCTTCGGCGAGCGTGCGGAAGATTTTGGCGGCTACGCCGACGTGCGAACGCATACCCAAACCGACTGCGGAGACTTTGCACACGGTGTCGTCGCCGTCGATAGAAGCTGCGCCGATACTGTCTTTACGTTCCGACAGGATTTCCAAAGTCTGTTTGTAATCGCCGCGCGGTACGGTGAAAGAAAAATCGGTTGTGCCTTCGCTGCCGACATTTTGGATAATCATATCGACTTCGATGTTGGCATCTGCGACCGCGCCCAAAATCTGATAGGCGACGCCGGGCTTATCGGGCACACCGCGCACGTTGATGCGGGCTTGGTTTTTATCGAATGCGATACCGGTTACGGCAGCTCTTTCCATGTTGTCGTCCTCTTCAAAGGTAATTAAGGTGCCGTTGCCGCCGTCTTGCAGGCTGCTCAGTACGCGCAGGCGCACTTTGTATTTTCCGGCGAATTCTACTGAACGGATTTGCAAAACTTTCGAACCGAGGCTGGCCAGTTCGATCATTTCTTCAAATGTAACCGTATCCATACGGCGCGCTTCGGGTACGACGCGGGGGTCGGTGGTGTAAACGCCGTCTACGTCGGTATAGATTTGGCATTCGTCCGCTTTGAGGGCTGCGGCAAGCGCAACGGCGGAAGTGTCGGAACCGCCGCGTCCTAGCGTGGAAATATTGCCTTCACTGCTGATGCCTTGGAAGCCGGCAACGATGACGACTTTGCCGGCGGCGAGGTCGGCGCGCATTTTTTCGTCATCAATGCTTTCTATGCGGGCTTTGGTGTGGGCGGTATCGGTTTTGAGGGAGACCTGCCAGCCTGTGTAGCTTTTGGCATCCACGCCGATATCCTTCAATGCCATTGCCAAAAGGCCGATGGTTACTTGTTCGCCGGTAGCTAAGACGACGTCCAGCTCGCGCGGATCGGGATGCTCCTGCATTTCGTGCGCCAACGCAACCAGACGGTTGGTTTCGCCGCTCATGGCGGATACGACGACGACGATATCGTGTCCTTCGGCGCGGGCTTTAGCGACACGTTTGGCCACGTTTTTAATGCGCTCGGGCGAGCCTACGGATGTGCCGCCGTATTTATGTACGATTAACGCCATGTTTCATGCTTTCTTGTGTGGGATTGGTCGGGCAGCATGGTTTGCTGGAAAAGCGGCTATTATTACTATTTTTTACATGAAGTTCAAGAACGGACTGCGCTTTCCCGCCTGCCGTTTGACAGCGGTCAGCGAAAAACCTGTTCTTTCAGATTTTTGACAAAATGCCGTCTGAACGGTTTTCAGACGGCATACGGACAGTAATTAAGCAACGGACAACGCATTTTGCTGATAACGCAGCAGTTCGCCTATGCCTTTTTGCGCCAGTGCAACCAGTTTGCCCAACTCGTCCAAACTGAATGGCGCGCCTTCCGCCGTTCCCTGTATTTCGATGATTTTCCCCGATGCGGTCATGACGATGTTCACATCACTGTCGCAGCCGGAGTCTTCGGGATAATCCAAATCCAAAAGCGGCACGCCGTTCACTACGCCCGCTGATACGGCGGCAACAGCTTCGAGGATGGGGTTTTCACTCAAAATGCCGTCTGAAACCAGTTTGCCGACGGCGATTTGCAGCGCGACAAACGCACCGGTAATCGAAGCCGTACGCGTGCCGCCGTCCGCCTGAATCACATCGCAATCAATCAGGATTTGTCGTTCGCCGAGTTTTTCCATATCCACGACCGCGCGCAGCGAACGCCCGATCAAGCGTTGGATTTCTTGTGTGCGTCCCGACTGTTTGCCCGCCGAAGCTTCGCGGCGCATACGCAAAGCGGTTGAGGCAGGCAGCATACCGTATTCCGCCGTTACCCAGCCTTGGTTTTTGCCGTGCAGAAACGGTGGGGCATTTTCGTCCACGGAAGCGGTACAAATCACTTTGGTATTACCGCATTCAATAAGGCACGAACCGTCCGTATGCGGCAGGAAATGAGGGGTGATTTTGATATCGCGCAGGCTGTCGGCGGCGCGTGAGGTGCGGATATAATCAGGCATACTGCCCTCCCGTTAAAAACAGATAAATTAAAAAGCCTTAAATATGAAAAATCACATTTAAGGCCTTCAAACTGAAAATTTCTACGCCTCTTCGGCTTTGCTACGGATAATCAAAAGCGGCAGGTGGCTTTGGCGCATTACCGTTTCGGCGAAACTGCCCATCAAAAGGTGCATCAGCCCGGTGCGCCCGTGCGTGCCCAACACCAGCAGGCCGGCACCGTTTTCATCGGCATAATCGACCAAATCCTGCGCCATTTCGCGCGCACCCTTATTGGCAACCAGCAGGTGTTTGACGGTATTTCCCACACCCAGTTCCCGGGCGGTGCGCTCGGCGGCATCCAAAACCTCGTTGCCTTGCGCGACGGCGGCGGCCTCGTAACTTTCGTGTTGCAAAAATTCGGGGGCGAGCGCCATATATTCGGCAGGATTGGCAACGTGTACCAAAGTCAGACGCGCACCGTTGACCCCGGCAAGCTCGGCGGCGTGTTTCAGGGCATTGATGGACGTTTCACTGCCGTCAACGGCAACGACCAGATGTTTGTACATATCGTATTCTCCTTTTGCACCGTCTCACGGTGCCGTCTCTTCAGGTTTGCGCAAAGGCAGTCTGCGCCGTTTCATTATAGACCCGCCGTCGGGCTTTATACAACAGCCGAACAGCCTGACTGCTTTCCAGTATAATATGCCGCTTTCGTGCAGTCAGGCATTTTTTTGCCGGCTTTCGTTCACTTTTTGATTTGACGCAATCTTGCAGGATTCGACCATGTCCGACAACGCTTTGACCTCTTCGCGACGCTTCGGCGGCATCGCCAGACTCTACGGAGACTCTGCCTTGACGCACTTTTCACAGGCACACGTCTGCGTGGTCGGCGTGGGCGGGGTCGGCTCGTGGGCGGTCGAGGCTTTGGCGCGCACGGGCATCGGGCGTTTGACTTTGATTGATTTGGACAACGTTGCCGAATCGAATGTCAACCGCCAGCTGCACGCCCTGACCGGCGACTTCGGCAAAGCAAAAGTTACCGCCTTGCGCGAACGTATTACACAAATCAATCCGCAATGCGAAGTATTTGAAATTGAAGATTTCGTTACCGAAGACAATTTGCCGGAATACTTCGGAAAAGGTTTTGATTTCGTCATCGACGCGATCGACCAAGTGCGCGTCAAAGCGGCAATGGCGGCTTATTTTGTGGAACGCAAACAACCGTTTGTCCTCAGCGGCGGCGCGGGCGGACAGAAAAATCCCGCCCTGATTCAAACCGCCGATTTAAGCCGCGTAACCCACGACCCGCTGCTTGCCAACCTGCGCTACACCTTGCGGAAACGCTACGGCTTCAGCCGCGATACTAAGGAAAAAATGCGCGTGCCGTGCGTGTATTCGACCGAAAATATCATGCCGCCGCAATCGGGCGCAGCGTGTTCTGCCGATGCCGCGCCGCAGGGCTTGTCATGCGCCGGCTATGGCGCAAGTATGCTCGTTACCGCTTCGTTCGGACTGTATTGCGCACAGGCGGCGGTGGAACACATCGCGGGCAAAAAATAAGCAATGCCGTCTGAAACAGGATTCAGACGGCATTTGAACAAACGCGGCAATCAAGCTGTCGGTTCAGAAAAACCAACATCGGCACGCCTAAAACCGTATTCACAATCTACTCCTTTTCAAAATATTTGCATTTAAAAGCCGTTATAATGCCGTCCGAACATCTGCCCGACCACATTATGCGTGAATGCCGGCAGATTGTTTTCTTTTGTAAACTTATATTAAAATTCACTTACCAATTCACGCCATGCCGCCCATCCCTGCCCTATCCGCACCATCCGAGCACACTGTCGCATGGGTATTCGGCCAACCCGTTACCGATTTGCCGCAGGATTTGTTTATCCCGCCCGACGCGCTGAAAGTCGTATTGGGCAGTTTTCAAGGCCCTTTGGATCTGCTGCTCTACCTTATCCGCAAGCAGAACATCGATGTTCTCGATATTCCGATGGTGGAAATTACCGGGCAGTATCTGCACTATATTGCCCAAATGGAAGCCTATCAGTTTGATTTGGCGGCGGAATATCTTTTGATGGCGGCAATGCTGATTGAAATCAAATCGCGCCTGCTGCTGCCGCGTACCGAAGCCGTCGAAGACGAAGAGGCCGACCCGCGTGCCGAGTTGGTGCGCCGTCTGCTTGCCTACGAGCAAATGAAACTGGCGGCGCAGGGTTTGGACGCGCTGCCGCGTGCGGGACGGGATTTCGCGTGGGCTTACCTGCCGCTGGAAATTGCAGCCGAGACGAAGCTGCCCGAGGTTTACATCGCCGATTTGATGCAGGCATGGTTGGGCATTCTTTCTCGGGCAAAACATACGCGCAGCCACGAAGTAATCCAAGAAACCCTTTCCGTGCGCGCGCAAATGACGGCAATCCTGCGCCGTTTGAACGAACACGGGATATGCAGGTTTCACGCCCTGTTCAATCCCGAACAGGGCGCGGCTTACGTGATCGTCAACTTCATCGCCCTGTTGGAGCTTGCCAAAGAAGGATTGGTCGGAATCGTACAGGAAGACGGTTTCGGAGAAATCCGAATCAGCCTCAATCATGAGGGGGCGCATTCAGACGGCATTTTCGGCACACGGGGCGGGCGCGATGTGTTCTAATACGCCCCAAGCCGCCACCAGAAATCGGGAGACACGCCATATGACCGGCATCATACATTCGCTGCTCGACACTGACCTCTACAAATTCACTATGCTGCAAGTAGTCCTGCACCAGTTTCCGCAGACGCACAGCCTTTACGAATTCCGCTGCCGCAACGTCTCGACCGTCTATCCGCTTGCCGACATCAGGGAAGACTTGGAAGCCGAACTCGACGCGCTCTGCCGGCTGCGCTTCACCCACGACGAACTCGGCTATCTGCGCTCCCTGCGTTTCATCAAAAGCGACTTTGTCGATTATCTCGAACTCTTCCAGCTCCAACGCCGCTTTGTCGAAGTCGGCACAGACGATAAAGGCCGTCTGAACATCCGTATCGAAGGCCCGATGATACAGGCGATGTTTTTTGAAATCTTCATCCTCGCCATTGTCAACGAACTTTACTTCCGCCGGCTGGAAACCCCTGCCGTTATCGAAGAAGGCGAACGCCGGCTTCAAGCCAAAGCCGCGCGCCTGAAAGAAATCGCCGCCGCACAGAATCCGGACGAACCGCCCTTCCTGATTTCCGACTTCGGCACGCGCCGCCGCTACAAGCTCGCGTGGCAGGAACACGTCATCCGCACCCTGCTCGAAGCCGCCCCAAGCATCGTGCGCGGCACAAGCAACGTTTACCTCGCCAAAAAACTCGGCATCACCCCCATCGGCACCATGGCGCACGAATTCCTCCAAGCCTTCCAAGCCCTCGACGTGCGCCTGCGTAATTTCCAAAAGGCCGCGCTCGAAAGCTGGGTGCACGAATACCGGGGCGATTTGGGCGTCGCCCTGACCGACGTGGTCGGTATGGATGCCTTCCTGCGCGATTTCGACCTCTATTTCGCCAAACTCTTTGACGGGCTGCGCCACGACAGCGGCGACCCTTACGTTTGGGGCGACAAAGCCTACGCCCACTATCAAAAGCTCAAAATCGACAGCCGCACCAAAATGCTGACCTTCTCCGACGGGCTGGACATCGAACGCTCTTGGGCATTGCACCAATATTTCAAAGGCCGCTTCAAAACCGGCTTCGGCATCGGCACCAACCTCACCAACGATATGGGGCATACGCCCTTGAATATCGTGTTGAAACTGGTCGAATGCAACGGGCAGTCCGTCGCCAAGCTCTCCGACTCGCCGGGCAAAACCATGACCAACAACAGCACCTTCCTCGCCTACCTGCGCCAAGTGTTCGGCATACCCGAACCTAGAACGCCGTAAACCGGCAGAAAAAGCGTACAATTCCTGTTTCCGCCGCATAAAATCTTTTAAAATACCGCCTGATTTGAATTTAACCGAAAGACCGAACTTCATGAACCTACATCAAACCGTCGAACACGAAGCCGCCGCCGCCTTTGCCGCCGCAGGCATCGCCGGCAGCCCCGTTGTCTTGCAGCCGACCAAAAATGCCGAGCACGGCGATTTCCAAATCAACGGCGTGATGGGTGCGGCGAAAAAAGCCAAACAAAATCCGCGCGAACTGGCGCAAAAGGTCGCCGAAGCATTGGCGGGCAGCGTCGTCATCGAAAGCGCGGAAGTGGCCGGACCCGGCTTTATCAACCTGCGCCTGCGCCACGAATTTCTCGCTCAAAACATTCATGCGGCTTTGAACGATGCGCGTTTCGGCGTAGCGAAAACCGACAAACCGCAAACCGTCGTCATCGACTATTCCTCGCCCAATCTGGCGAAGGAAATGCACGTCGGCCATCTGCGTTCCAGCATCATCGGCGACAGTATTTCGCGCGTGTTGGAATTTACGGGCAACACCGTTATCCGTCAAAACCATGTCGGCGACTGGGGTACGCAATTCGGCATGTTGGTTGCTTATTTGGTCGAGCAGCAGAAAGACAATGCCGCGTTCGAGCTGGCGGATTTGGAGCAGTTTTACCGCGCCGCCAAAGTGCGCTTTGACGAAGACCCTGCCTTTGCCGACACCGCACGCGAATACGTTGTGAAGCTGCAAGGCGGCGATGAAACCGTGTTGGCGTTGTGGAAACAGTTTGTCGATATTTCGCTCTCGCACGCCCAAGCCGTTTACGACACGCTGGGCTTGAAGCTGCGCCCCGAAGATGTGGCGGGCGAATCGAAATACAACGACGATTTGCAGCCTGTAGCCGATGATTTGGTTCAAAAAGGCCTGGCGGTTGAAGACGACGGCGCAAAAGTCGTGTTCTTGGACGAGTTCAAAAACAAAGAGGGCGAACCCGCCGCATTTATCGTGCAAAAACAAGGCGGCGGCTTCCTTTATGCTTCCACCGATTTGGCGTGCCTGCGCTACCGCATAGGCCGTCTGAAAGCCGGCCGCCTGCTGTACGTCGTCGACCACCGCCAAGCCCTGCACTTCGAGCAACTCTTTACCACTTCCCGCAAAGCAGGCTATCTGCCTGAAAATGCAAAAGCCGAGTTTATCGGCTTCGGCACCATGATGGGCAAAGACGGCAAACCGTTCAAAACGCGCAGCGGCGACACCGTAAAACTGGTTGACCTGCTGACCGAAGCCGTCGAGCGCGCCACCGCTTTGGTGAAAGAAAAAAATCCCGAATTGGGCGCGGATGAAGCCGCCAAAATCGGCAAGACCGTCGGCATCGGCGCAGTCAAATACGCCGATTTAAGCAAAAACCGCACCAGCGATTATGTGTTCGACTGGGACGCCATGCTCTCATTTGAAGGCAACACCGCCCCCTACCTGCAATACGCCTACACCCGCGTGCAAAGCGTGTTCCGCAAAGCCGGAGAATGGGACGCAACCGCACCGACCGTTTTGACCGAACCACTGGAAAAACAGCTTGCCGCCGAGCTTCTGAAATTTGAAAACGTGCTGCAAAGCGTGGCGGACACCGCGTATCCGCACTACCTCGCCGCCTACCTTTACCAAGCCGCCACCCTGTTCAGCCGCTTCTACGAAGCTTGCCCGATTTTGAAAGCCGAAGGCGCAAGCCGCAACAGCCGCCTGCAACTGGCAAAACTCACCGGCAACACGCTGAAACAAGGCTTGGATTTGCTGGGCATCGATGTGTTGGACGTAATGTAAAACCGCACCGCCCGATTGCGGACAACAGCCCTGCAATCAACCGGCGGACCATCCTCATCCGAATCTGAAAAAGCGGCGCGATACACCGTATCCGCCGCCCCTCCCAAAATGCGAAACAGACAAACGCCAAGCAAGCAAGCAAGCAAGCAAGCAAGCAAAAAATTATACCCCCCCTTCCTGCCGACGCACGCACTTTCCGCGCGGCGTATTCCCCTTTTCCCGCCCCTCAAACCCGCCTTTTCTTCAGGCAGGGTTTCAGCCCGCCTCCTTTCCCTGTTTTCCTTCCTTCAACACGCGTGCTCGCCCCCTGCCGCACCGTGCCGCACTTTCGCGCCCGGACGGCATCGTTCCGCCATCCGGTTCTCTGTTTTAAATACCCCTGTTTCAGAAAAAAATGCAGATGTTTCAACACACAGGACGACATATAAAGCACCGCCCTATGTGTCGTCCTGATTTGGAAGGGGTTGCGCCCCTTCCTAAATATAGTCTGATCCTGCCGCCCCGAAGGACAGATGTCCGAGTGGCGGGGTTTCAACCGAAAAGGAAATACGATGAATATTCACGCCCTGCTCTCCAAACAATGGACGCTGCCGCCATTCCTGCCGAAACGGCTGCTGCTGTCCCTGCTGATACTGCTGGCCCCCAATGCGGTGTTTTGGGTTTTGGCACTGCTGACCGCCACCGCCCGCCCGATTGTCAATTTGGACTACCTTCCCGCCGCGTTGCTGATCGCCCTGCCTTGGCGTTTCGTCAAAATTGCCGGCGTATTGGCATTTTGGCCGGCGGTTTTGTTTGACGGGCTGATGATGGTGATCCAACTCTTCCCTTTTATGGACCTCATCGGCGCCATCAACCTCGTCCCCTTCATCCTGACCGCCCCCGCCCCTTATCAGATAATGACCGGGCTGTTGCTGCTGTATATGCTGGCGATGCCGTTTGTGTTGCAGAAAGCCGCCGCCAAAACCGACTTCCGACACATTGCCGTCTGTGCCGCCGTTGTGGCGGCAGCCGGCTATTTCACCGGCCATTTGAGTTACTACGACCGGGGGCGGATGGCCAATATCTTCGGCGCAAACAACTTCTATTACGCCAAAAGTCAGGCGATGCTCTACACCGTCAGCCAGAATGCCGACTTTATTACCGCCGGCCTGGTCGACCCCGTCTTCCTCCCCTTGGGCAATCAGCAGCGTGCCGCCACGCGGCTGAGTGAGCCGAAATCTCAAAAAATCCTCTTTATCGTCGCCGAATCTTGGGGGCTGCCGGGCAATCCCGAGCTTCAAAACGCCACTTTTGCCAAACTGCTGGCGCAAAAAGACCGTTTTTCGGTTTGGGAAAGCGGCAGTTTTCCCTTCATCGGCGCGACGGTCGAAGGCGAAATGCGCGAATTGTGCGCCTACGGCGGTTTGCGCGGGTTCGCACTGCGCCGCGCACCCGACGAAAAATTTGCCCGCTGCCTCCCCAACCGTTTGAAACAAGAAGGTTACGCCACCTTTGCGATGCACGGCGCGGGTAGTTCGCTTTACGACCGCTTCAGCTGGTATCCGAGGGCGGGCTTTCAAAAAATCAAAACCGCCGAAAACCTGATCGGTAAAAAAACCTGCGCCATTTTCGGCGGCGTGTGCGACAGCGAGCTGTTCGGCGAAGTGTCGGCATTTTTCAAAAAACACGACAAGGGACTGTTTTACTGGATGACGCTGACCAGCCACGCCGACTATCCCGAATCCGACATTTTCAACCACAGGCTCAAATGCACCGAATACGGCCTGCCCGCCGAAACCGACCTCTGCCGCAATTTCAGCCTGCACACCCAATTCTTCGACCAACTGGCGGATTTGATCCGACGCCCCGAAATGAAAGGCACGGAAGTCATCATCGTCGGCGACCATCCGCCGCCCGTCGGCAACCTCAATGAAACCTTCCGCTACCTCAAACAGGGACACGTCGCCTGGCTGCACTTCAAAATCAAATAACAACAATGCCGTCTGAACGCACCAACAGCCTTCAGACGGCATTTTGCAGACAGACCGACCTCCTCAAGCCCACTTTTTTCATCATCTCCGATAAATTGCTTTGTAAGAATCCAAAAATCCAAAATCACAGGAAGTTATCAAAAAAACAGAAACCATCCGCCGTCGTTCCCGCGAAAGCGGGAATCCAGACCCGGAAACCGCAGAAATTTATCGGAAAAACCGAAACTCGAAAACAACGGACAGAATTCCCGCCTGCGCAGGAATGACGGCTCATACATCACCCAAAAAAAATTGAAACCAAACAGCTGGGATTCCCTCTTGCGTGAGGCTGACAGATGCCGTCTGAAAGACTTTCAGACGGCATAGGGCGTTTTCTCTTTGAATTTAAATTTTGCCACAAAAAAGCCGCCCCAAATGAATACCCGGGCAGCTTTTTGTTGATATGACTCCAATCAGCGGTGTTGCGGATTGTAACGTTTTTCCAAACGCAGGAATATCCAGCCTAAGAAAGTCGTCATCAACAGATAAATCAGGGCGGCGGTGTAAAGCGGTTCTTCATAAACCGAATACCGGCCCGTAATCGTATTCTGAACATACGCCAACTCCGCCACAGCAATGACCGACAGCAGCGAGCTGTCTTTCAAGAGCGTGATGAACTCGCTCGCCAAAGGCGGCAGCATACGGCGCAATGCCTGCGGCAGAATCACATAGCGCATCGCCTGCGGATAGGTCAGTCCCAAAGAACACGCCGCCTCCATCTGTCCTTTGTCTATAGACTGGATGCCCGCGCGGAAAATCTCACAGATATACGCCCCCGAGTTGGCGATCAGTGCCAAAGAACCGGCAATCAGCGGCCCGTATCCGCGACGCAGCGCGATTGCCGCCTCGCCGCTGACCAAAATGCCGTCTGAAGGATGGACGAAAAACGGAAACCACACATACGCCCAAATCACAATCTGCACAAACAGCGGCGTACCCCGGAACAGGGTAACGTACAGCAGCGAAACCTTACGCAACGCCCACGCCAGCACGCGCATCGGCGCACCGGCTTTTTCCAAGTGAATCAGGCGCGCCAACGCCAACAACAGACCCAATACCGAACCGCCCGCCGTCGCCACGACCGTCAGCCCCAAGGTCGTCAGTGCGCCGTAAAGAAACATCCAGCGGTATTCGTAAATAATGTCAAAACGAAAATCCATAAACCGTCCGTATCAAAAACCGGCGGAACTGCCGCCGTTGCAAAATAATCCGCCATTTTACCGTAAAAACCGCCGCCTGAACTTTTTTATCGCGGCAGACGGCGGTTGCGCGTCTCCGCAAAAATGCAGGGCGCGCGGTTTTCAGACGGCATTTGCCGTTCAAGGCCGTGCGGTGTCTTTACCAAATGCCCAACCATTCGCCCACGGAATCCATCCAATCCTTATTGCCCCCGCCGCTCCTGCCTGCCCGGCGGTACGCCCACGGCGCTTGCGGATTTTTAGCTTTCCACAATCCTTTGCGTTCCCTTTCCGCCTGAATTTGAGCGTCGGCATAGTCGGCAAAATCCGCCTTATCCTGCTGTTCTTTAGCATAACTTTTATAATGCCACGCCGCCCCGTCCTGCACCTGCATCAGGTTCAAATCGGTTTTGCCGGCGGATACCTGCGCCACTTCGCGCTGATAGCGGTCGGTTTCAAACACACGTACACTGACTTTCCTACCCTCCGCCGCCGCGCGCAGGTTGTCGCGCGAACGTGTACCGTAAGCCTGTTTCATCTCCGGTGCGTCGATATACGCCATCCGAATTTTATGTTTCGCGCCGTCGCCGTCGATGACGTGAAGGGTATCGCCGTCATAGACTTTGGACACCGTGCCTGTGTAGCTGTGGCCGGATTTCGCCGATGCCCGTCGGCGAACGGGCGCGTCGGAACCCACGTCCCCTGCAGTGCCGAGTACGTCGAGTACGGCAACCGCCGTCCGCACCGCCTCACTGTCATATCCCGTATAACCCAACGCGCCCAAAAGCGACAGGGCGACGGGAAGCCATTTCATGATTTTTTTAATCTGCATATTTTTCAAATGCCGATGCCGTCTGAACATCTCTGAACCGGATTTCAGACGGCATCTTAACGTCAGGATTACCCTTGGCAGGGATAGATGACTTTCGCACCCTCTTCCGTCCCCAAAATCAACACATCGGCGGCATCGCGGGCGAATATGCCGTTTTCGAGTACGCCGGTGATTTTGTTGATTTCATCTTCCATCGTCAGCGGCTGATCGATATTCAAGCCGTGGACATCGACGATTTGGTTGCCGTAAAACGTGGTGTAGCCGATACGCAGTTCGGGCTGTCCGCCCATGGCAAGCAGTTTGCGCGAAACAAGGGAGCGCGCGCTTTCGACGGCTTCCACGGGCAGTGGGAATTTGCCCAGCCGGGAAACATATTTGCTTTCGTCCGCAATGCAGACGAATTTTTCTGATGCGCTGGCGACGATTTTTTCGTTGAGGTGCGCGCCGCCGCCGCCCTTAATCATTTGCAGGGCGTGGTTCACTTCGTCCGCACCGTCGATATAGACCGCCAAACCGGACACTTCGTTCAGGGACACGACGGGAATGTCGTACCGGGCAAGCAGTTCGCCGGATTTTTTGGAGGTTGAAACCGCGCCTTTGATTTTTTTACCGCTTTTGCCCAAGGCTTCGATGAAGAAATTGATGGTCGAACCGGTACCGATGCCGATGTATTCGTTTTCGGGTACGAATTCGACTGCTTTTTCGGCGGCGATGCGCTTGAGTTCGTCTTGTGTCGTCATATTTTTATCCTTTGGGAAACCGTATCAACAAACAGCCGCCATCTTAACATTTTTTTGCACGTCCTGCCCGCCGCGTTCAAATCCGTACCAGCAATACCGCCGCCTGCGCCTCTATGCCTTCCATCCGCCCGAGATAGCCGAGTTTTTCGTTGGTTTTGCCTTTGATATTGACGCACGAAATATCGATACCCAAATCGGCGGCGATGTTGGCACGCATTTGCGGAATGTGCGGTGCGAGTTTGGGTTTCTGTGCAATCACGGTCGTATCGACATTGACCGCCTGCCAACCCTGCGCCTGAACGCTTTGATACGCCGCACGCAAAAGGACGCGGCTGTCCGCATCTTTGAACTCTGCGGCGGTGTCGGGAAAATGGCTGCCGATGTCGCCCAAACCTGCCGCACCGAGCAGCGCGTCGGTAACGGCGTGCAGCAGCGCGTCGGCATCCGAATGCCCGAGCAGCCCTTTTTCAAATGGGATTTCAACTCCGCCAAGTATCAGCTTTCTGCCTTCGGTCAATTGGTGGACATCGTAGCCCTGTCCGATACGGATATTCGTCATCGTTTGTGTTCCTGATGTTTTGAATTGAATTTCAGACGGCATTGAGCAGCAGCCTGACGATGTATGCGTCCTGCGGCTGCGTCAGTTTCAAATTGCGCGCGTCGCCCTGTATCAGTAGCGGACGCACACCCAGTTTTTCCACGGCGGACGCTTCATCGGTAATGCCGCCCAAGTTTTCCGCAGCCAATGCGCGGTGCAGCAAACCCGCTTGAAAAAGCTGCGGCGTTTGCGCCTGCCAAAGCCCCGAACGGTCGACAGTTGCACTGATTTGTCCGCTTTCTGCGCGCTTGAGCGTATCGGCAACGGGAACTGCCAAAATCCCGCCTTCGGCGGCGTTGCCCGCCTGTTCTATCAACCGCGCCAGAGCTTCAGACGGCAGGCAGCAGCGGGCGGCATCGTGTACCAGAATATTGTCGGTTTCCGCCGCCAAACCGGTTTCCAACAGTTTTGCCACACCGTTGCGGACAGTTTCGGCGCGGGTCTGTCCACCGTTTTTCCACACCCGAACCTGTGGAAATGCCGTCTGAACCTTATCGGCAAACGTGTCTTCGGGCGAGACGACAACGACGGTCAAATCGACGGCCTCATGCCGTTCAAAAATCCCAAGTACATGTTCTAAAACGGTTTTGCTTCCGATTTCGACATATTGCTTGGGTTTGTCCGCACCGAAACGCACCCCGATGCCGGCGGCGGGAATCAGCGCGATATTTTTGCGTTTCATGCGTTTTCCCCGCCGTTTTCAGACGGCACGGCTTCCTTACGCCAAATACAGGCTTCGCCCAAGCCGTCAAGATATTCTTCGTGCGCCGCCAGTTCGGCTTCATCCGCCTTAATCACTTTCAGTTTGGCACCGAGTTTCATTTCGGCAGATGCAACAGGTTTGGCTGTCGGTTCTTCCTCCTCGGTCTCCCCCATCAAGTCGAATTGCCGCCGCGTCATCGCCAGATAGACTTCGCCCAAAAGTTCGCAGTCGATCAATGCGCCGTGCAGGACGCGCTTGCTGCGGTCGACGGAAAAACGGTTGCACAGGGCATCCAGGCTCGCTTTCTGCCCGGGGAACATTTCGCGCGCCATCGCCAGGGTATCGGTAACGGTGCAGCCGAGTTCCTCGACGGTCGGCAGCCCCACCCGGCGGAACTCCATATTGAGGAAGCCCACATCGAATTTGGCATTGTGGATAATCAGTTCCGCACCGCGCAGAAAATCGGCAATCTGCCTGCCGACCTCTGCAAACGGCGGCGCGTTTTTCTCTTCCAAAACCTGTATCGTCAAGCCGTGGACGCGTGCCGCCTCTTCGGGCATATCGCGCTCGGGGTGGACATAGAGGTGCAGGTTTTTGTCGGTCATTTGGCGGTTGACCATTTCCAGACCGGCAAACTCGACCAGACGGTCGCCGCCGTCGGCATACAGGCCGGTGGTTTCGGTATCGAGGATGATTTGGCGTGTCATCATATCGGTGTCTTTCTTCTGTCTTCGTAAATTGATTATTTTTTAAGCAATGTATTTTTCTGTTTTCATTTCAATGCACAAACCCACTTATTCACAGTGTGTTCACAACATTGGGCAGGCGGATTGTGTATTTTGGGGACAATTTTTCCAGACGGCATTCAAGGTTTTTTCCTGATTGCCGCCGCGCCTAAAAACCGCCTTTCGCGCTTAATCAAAAATACCGCCAACGGAATATTGCCCAAGGAGACAATCAGATACAGCAGGGAAATGCTGTCAAACAAAAACAGCAATACCGCGCTCAAAACGGCGGCGGAAACCATAAAGATGCCGTTAACGATATTGTTGGCGGCAACGGCGCGGGCGCGGAAAGTCTCGCTGCTGGCGGTTTGCAGCCAGGTATAGAGCGGAACGGAGAAAAATCCGCCGAAAAAGCCGATCAGCGTCATCACCGCCATCACGGGGTATGCCCATCCTTGCGATAAAAACCAAAAAATGCCGTTCAGCCCTTCAAAACGGTGTCCGTGCGTCAGCCACACCAAAACCAGGCCGCAAACCGTCAAACCCAACGCACCAACCGTTACCCAAGCCAACATCAGCCGTTCCCTGCCGAACTTGGCACACAGTACCGAACCGGCGGCAATACCGATGGAAAACAAAGCAAGCATCAGGTTAAAAACATTATCGTTGCCGCCCAAATGGATTTGGGTAAAGGTCGGCAGTTGCGTGGTATAAACCGCGCCGACAAACCAAAACCACGAGATGCCGATAATGGCGGTAAAAACGGGATTGTGCCGCACCGTTTCACGCAGCAGGGATTTTGTACCACGGACAATATTCCACTCGATTTGGGTATCGGCAGCCTTGGCGGGTACGGACGGCATAAACAGGCTGCCGGCCGTTCCTCCGACGGCGACCAGCAAAACCAGTATCCCGACAATATAAGGCGGCGCGCCGGCAACCGCCGTTCCCAAAATCTGACCAAACAGGATGGCGACAAACGTACCGGATTCAATCAGGCTGTTGCCCATCATCAGCTCGTTGTCGTCGAGATAATCGGGCAGAATGGCATATTTAAGCGGGCCGAACAGCGTCGATTGCGCGCCCATGCAAAACAGACAGAGCAAGAGCAGCGGGGCTGACCGGATATAAAACCCGTATGCCGCCACCGCCATAATGATGATTTCCAGCACCTTGACCCAACGCGCCAAAACGGCCTTGTCGAATTTGTTACCCAACTGCCCCGACAGCGCG
Source organism: Neisseria gonorrhoeae (assembly GCF_003315235.1). Classification (GTDB taxonomy): domain Bacteria; phylum Pseudomonadota; class Gammaproteobacteria; order Burkholderiales; family Neisseriaceae; genus Neisseria; species Neisseria gonorrhoeae. Next base: position 56,254 of record NZ_QNRU01000005.1, read on the forward strand.
GAAAACAGGAAATACGGCAAAATAAACAGCAGTGCGCCCAAGTTCAACATCTGTCCGGCAGGCAGAACGCCGTTTTGCCCCAAACCGTAAAACCCGATCATGACAAACAGCGCGGTTTTGAACACATTGTCATTGAACGCGCCGAGAAACTGCGTAGCGAAAAGAGGCCCGAAACGGCGGCTTTTAACCAGTCCCAAACCGCCTTTTTTAGCGTCCATCGTTTTCCTTCTCTTTTTCAATCAGTTTACTTGTCGAATCATCATCCATCAAAATGCGGTGCGCCGGTCCTTCCAAATCGTCAAACTGTCCGTTTTTGCCCGACCACCAGAAAAACCAGCCGATGACAAATGCCAAAATAATGCTGATGGGCACCAGAATAAACATACTTTCCATCACATATTCCCTATCAAATCGTTCAAAACAAAAGTCTGCCCTGACACGGTCAGATATTCGTTACGCAAAGTTCCGACGGGGGCTTCGTCAAAAAACAGCTCGATACGGTCTTTGACCACGCGCCAATATTGGGGAATTTCCGTCTGACCGAACGGCGACAGGACATGGTTGCCCGTCCCATCTTCCAATTTAACGGCAAAACGCCCGCTCTGCAGCCGTGCTTCCGATTCGTCGTCGGCAAGAAGGATGAAAAAGCCTATATGCCGTCCCGATTGGTCATGAATACTGAAATAATGCATAAATTCCCCACCCGCCTTTTTTCAGACGGCATCAACTAAAAACAGGGCGAATGTACCAGTTTGGACGGGAAAAATGCAAAGAAATTCTCCCTCCCCCAGCCGAAAACACCGGCAAACCGCATATCCCCCTTTTTTCCGTCAAAATACCCGACTTCCGCCATTTTCACGCAAACGCCCGATTAAGCCAAGCAATTGCAAAGATTTTTTGCTAGAATAGCCTGCTTCTTTTATCAACCGTTTCAGACGGCTCCACTACTTTCCCGTCAAGGAAAGCAAAGCGGATTCGGCACGAATCCGATTAGTATCCGTGTCCGATTCCAATGCCGTCTGAAACTTTCCGGAGTAAGAAAATGTCCCAAAAATTGATCTTGGTTTTGAACTGCGGCAGCTCGTCCCTCAAAGGCGCGGTCCTGGATAACGGCAGCGGCGAAGTCCTGCTGAGCTGCCTTGCCGAAAAACTCAACCTGCCCGATGCCTACATTACATTCAAAGTAAACGGCGAAAAACACAAAGTCGATCTGTCCGCACACCCCGACCACACCGGCGCGGTCGAAGCCCTGATGGAAGAACTCGAAGCCCACGGCCTCGACAGCCGCATCGGCGCCATCGGCCACCGCGTCGTCAGCGGCGGCGAACTGTACAACGAATCCATCCTCGTTGACGACGAAGTCATCGCCGGCATCGAAAAATGCATCCCGCTCGCTCCTCTGCACAATCCCGCCCACCTCTTGGGCCTGCGTGCCGCGCAAAGCATTTTCAAAGGCCTGCCCAACGTCGTCGTATTCGATACCTCCTTCCACCAAACCATGCCCGAAGTCGCCTACAAATACGCCGTTCCGCAGGAGTTGTATGAAAAATACGGCCTGCGCCGCTACGGCGCGCACGGTACCAGCTACCGCTTCGTTGCCGACGAAACCGCGCACTTCCTCGGCAAAGACAAAAAAGACCTGCGTATGGTCATTGCCCACTTGGGCAACGGCGCATCCATCACCGCCGTCGCCAACGGAGAATCGCGCGACACCAGTATGGGCCTGACCCCGCTGGAAGGGCTGGTAATGGGTACGCGCAGCGGCGACATCGATCCTTCCGTATTCGGCTTCCTCGCCGAAAACGCCAATATGACCATTGCCCAAATCACCGACATGCTGAACAAAAAATCCGGCCTGCTCGGCATTTCCGGCCTGTCCAACGACTGCCGCACCATTGAAGAAGAAGCCGCCAAGGGGCATAAAGGCGCGAAATTGGCCTTGGATATGTTTATCTACCGCCTTGCCAAATACATCGGCAGTATGGCGGTTGCCGCAGGCGGCTTGGACGCACTGGTCTTTACCGGCGGTATCGGCGAAAACTCCGACATCATCCGCGAACGCGTAATCGGCTACTTGGGCTTCCTCGGTCTGAACATCGACCAAGAAGCCAACCTGAAAGCCCGCTTCGGCAACGCCGGCGTGATTACCACTGCCGACAGCAAAGCCGTTGCCGTGGTCATTCCGACCAACGAAGAGCTGATGATTGCCCACGATACCGCCCGTTTGAGCGGTCTGTAAGGTTTTATCCTCACGCGAACTGCCTCCGGAAACGGAGGCAGTTTTTTTATAGTGGATTAAATTTAAACCGGTACAGCGTTGCCTCGCCTTGCCGTACTATTTGTACTCTCTGCGGCTTCGTCGCCTTGTCCTGATTTTTGTTAATCCACTATATCCGGCTTTCCATGCTTAAACAGCACTACCTCTTTTCAGACATTGACGGTTGCAGCCGCCTACCTGAACATTAATGATTGACTATTTTTTAATCATGTTATTATTTTCCATAAAATACATGGCATTAAGATGTTTTTCCACAAAAGATACACACACCGGCAAACACCGGCTGTGTTTATCTTTTCTTATGCCTACTTTTTAATCATCGTATTTTTATCTTTTAATTTCAATACGCAAACCGACTTATACACACGGTTTTCACATCTTTGGACTGCTTCCGTGTGTATAGCGGATATTGCCGTTTTCCTGTCTGACAAAAATGCCGTCTGAGAACTTCAGACGGCATTTGAAACATCGGAATCAGCGGTTTTGTTCATACCACTCGATAAACTTGTCTGCTTTGACAAAACCCAGCAGCGGCTCGCTGCGGCTGCCGTCGGCGCGGACGACAAACACGCCCGGCGGCCCGAACAGACCGTATTCTTTCAACAACGCCTGATGTTCGGGCGTGTTGGCGGTTACGTCGATCTGGAAAAAGCGTTCCATATCGACTGCCTGATGCACTTCCGGCTGATTGAGCGTGTAAACCGCCATTTCTTTGCAGGAAATGCACCAGTCGGCATAAAAATCCAAAACGACAGGTTTGTCGGGATGTTCTTTCAACGCCGTATCCATCGCTGCCTTCAGCGCGGCAGTATCGGCAAACATTTTGCCGTGTTCCGAAAATTTGCCTGCTTCGGCCGGCGGATTGAGGGTCAAGAAATGGTGCAGCGCGGTCGTTTTGCCGTTTGCGCCCTGCCAGCCGAACCACGCGCCGCCTATCAGCAATATGCTGCCCAATGCGAATGCCACAGCTTTCGGACGGCGTTTCTGCCTGCGTCCGTTGACCAGCAGCATAAAGGCAGGAACCAGCATCAGCAGCGTGTACAGCGCGACGACGAGATAATAGGGCAAATGCGGCGTGGCGAGGTAAACGGCGACGGCAAGCAGGATAAAGCCGAAAGCGTATTTGACGGCATTCATCCAATCGCCCGCCTTAGGCAGGATATGTCCTCCGAACGTGCCGATGGCAATCAGCGGCACGCCGGTGCCCAACGCCAAAGTGTAAAGTGCCAAACCGCCCAAAACCGCATCGCCCGTCTGACCGATATAGCCCAAGGCAAACGCCAGCGGCGGGGCGACGCACGGTCCGACAATCAGTGCGGACAGAATGCCCATAATAAAGACGGAAACGATTTTACCGCCGGAGAGCCTGCTGCTCTGGTTTTGGAAATATGACTGTACGGCGTTGGGAAGCTGGATGTTGAACAGCCCGAACATAGACAGCGCCAAGACGACCATCAAAGCCGATGCCGCCAACACGACCCAAGCCTGCTGCAACCATACGGTCAGCAGCGCGCCCGTCAGTCCGGCAACAATGCCGACCAGCGTATAAGTCAGAGCCAAACCCTGAACATAAACGACGGACAGCACAAACGCCCGCGCCTTGCCCGCCTTTTTGTCACCGACCACGATACTGGACACAATCGGCAACAGGGGATACATACAAGCGGTAAAACTCAGGCCCAAACCGGCGAGAAAAAACGCCAAAAGATTGGCGTTGAGCGTATCCCAAGACAGCTTGAAACGGCCGTCGCCACCCTCGTCCCCCTTCGGGGGCGGCAACGCCCCGCTGCCGTTTTGAGAGGAAGGCTGCAAAAAACGGTCTTTGGCGGATGCCGGTTCGTCGGTTTGCGGATGGTAAGTGCCGTTGCCGGAAATATCAAACTCGGTATCCACGGGCGGATAGCACACGCCGGCTTCGGCACAGCCCTGATAGGTCAAAACCAATTTATACGGTTCGCCGACAGCCTTTGCATAAGGAAAGGCAACCTGCGCCTCGTGATGGTGAACCGTCTGCCTGCCGAAAAACTCGTCTTCCTTCTCTTCGCCCTTACTGAAAGAAGGCTGTCCCAACAAATCCGCCGGATCGGTCTTGCCGACGATTTTCGCCTGATACATATAGTATCCGTCGGCAATCCTGAAACGGACGTTCACGCCGTCGTCGGCAACAGTAAGCTCCGGCGCGAATGCCTTTTCCGGCGGCAGCAGATCGTTCGCATCCAGCGCGAAAGCCCGTCCGCACAACATCAAAAATACGGCGAACAGGCAAATCAGTTTTTTCATAATCGAATCCGTTTCAGACAAATAATTTGTCCGCATTATAAATGGTAAGGTTGACGGTAGGATTTAATTTATGTAAAACCCGCCATTATCCGAACCTATTTCCATAAACATCTTATCGGACCCGCCATGTACGATGTCAATACCCACGATGTCCGCCGCTTTTTCGCCCGCGTGTGGCAGCAGCGGCTCAATCCGCTGCAATTGGGCGCGTTGGAACAGAAAGCCCTCCGCATTGTCGAAGCCCATCCCGAATACCACCGTTATCTCGAACGCATCGAAGACCATCTGGACACCGACTGGCTGCCCGAAAACGGCGAAAGCAACCCCTTCCTGCATATGTCGCTGCATTTGTCCGTCCAAGAACAGGCGGGCATAGACCAGCCGCACGGCATACGCGCCATCCACGACACCCTGTGCGCCAAACGCGGCTGGCCGGAAGCCGAACACGAAATGATGGAGGCACTGGCGGAAACACTGTGGACGGCGCAACGCTACGGTACCGGTTTGGATGTCAATTTCTACATGACCCGACTGCGCAAACTCATCGGCTTGGGTGCAGAGGATCAAGCCAGGTTAAACCCGCATGAAATCGCCTGACCATACCGACCGCCTGCAAAATGCCGTCTGAAGCGGAACAACCCCTTTCAGACGGCATTCATTTTCCCCCAATCATTTCCACAACGCGCGTTTCAACATAATCAACCAATCCTTCTTATCCAAAACGGGGCGTTGTGCAAACACATCGTATCGGCACGCGTCCAGTTTCTGCAAAATCAACTGCGCCCCCAACACAATCATACGGAGTTCCAAACCGATACGCCCTTTCAATTCGCGCGCCAAAGGCGAACCCGCCTTCAGCATACGGAATGCACGCCGGCACTCATACGCCATCAGCCGCTGAAACGCCGCATCCGCCCGTCCTGCTGCGATCTGTTCCTCAGAAACACCGAATTTCAACAAATCGTCCTGCGGGATATAAACCCTGCCCTTTTGCCAATCCACAGCTACATCCTGCCAAAAATTCACCAGTTGCAAAGCCGTACAAATACCGTCGCTTTGCGCTACGCACACCGCATCCGTTTTCCCGTATAAAGCCAGCATAATGCGTCCGACAGGGTTGGCGGAACGCCGGCAATAATCGGTCAGATCGCCGAAATGCGCGTACCGCGTTTTAACCACATCCTGCGAAAACGCCGAGAGCAGATCATAAAACGGCTGCAAATCCAAACCGAACGGCACAACCGCCTCGGCATCCAATCGTGCAATCAAAGGATGCGCCGACCGGCCGCCCGATGCCAACACGTCCAACTCGCGCCGCAAACCCTCCAACCCCGACAACCTGGCTTCAGACGGCATACTGCCCTCGTCCGCCATATCGTCCGCCGTCCGTGCAAACGCATACACCGCATGAACCGGCTTCCTCAACCTGCGCGGCAAAATCAGCGAACCGACGGGAAAATTCTCATAATGCCCAACCGACATACCTTCTCCATCCATCAAACAAAATGCCGTCTGAAACGGAACAAACCCTTTTCAGACGGCATCAGATACCTCCAAGCTGCCGGCAATCAGTGGTGGTAATGACCGTGCGAACCGTGGACATGACCGTGTGCGATTTCCTCATCGGATGCATCGCGCACGCTTTCAACCGTAGCTTTAAAGCGGATTTTCATGCCTGCCAAAGGATGGTTGCCGTCCACCACCGCCTTGCCGTCGGCAACATCGGTTACACGATAGACGACAACATCGCCGGTTTCAGGATCGTCGGCTTCAAACATCATGCCGACTTCGACTTCAACAGGGAACGCGCCCGCATCTTCAATACGGACCAACTCCGAATCCTGCTCGCCGAACGCATCGTCGGACGAAAGCGCCACATCGACCGTATCGCCGGCATCCTTACCGTGCAACGCCTCTTCCACCAAAGGGAAAATGCCGTCGTAACCGCCGTGCAGATACGCAATCGGTTCTTCGGTTTTATCCAAAAGCTGATTGTTGGCATCATACATCTCATAATGCAGCGAAACCACGGAATTTTTTGCAATAGCCATATTTGTCCTTTCAGGAACAGCAGATTGATTACAGGCGCATTCTAACACAACCGCCGCGCCGGCCGATTACCGTTAACCTGTTCATAAACTGTACGGCACATATTTCAATGTAAATTTTTGTTATTTTATTGCAGTGTAAATTTTTTACAACACTCTCAAAAACCATTCCGACCCATCTGCCGACTTCCCCAATCTGCCTTAATAAATCATACAAGATACTGAATTATATTAATCTCTATAATATTTATCCCTATCGGATTTTTAACAGCAAAACCGTTTTACAGGATTTATCAATCCGCCCGCCAGAAAACTTTTCATTCAAACCTTTTTCCCATCTGTACGACATTGCAATCCCTTATTCCATGGTGCATAATTACGCAAATTCAGCGATGAATTTCCAACCCGGTTTGTAGCATGGTCGAAAAAGACCTATTTGTTTCAATAATTTAAATTGATTTTAAAGGTTACTAAAATGAAAAAATCCCTGTTTGCCGCTGCTTTGTTGTCTTTGGCTTTGGCTGCCTGCGGCGGAGAAAAAGCCGCTGAAGCTCCTGCTGCTGAGGCTTCCTCTACCGAGGCACCTGCTGCCGAAGCTCCCGCTGCCGAAGCACCTGCCGCCGAAGCACCTGCCGCCGAAGCACCTGCCGCCGAAGCTGCTGCTACCGAAGCACCTGCCGCCGAAGCTGCTGCTACCGAAGCACCTGCCGCCGAAGCTGCTGCTACCGAAGCACCTGCCGCTGAAGCTCCTGCTGCCGAAGCTCCTGCTGCCGAAGCTGCAAAATAAGCATTTTCCGCTTGCAAAAAAGCAGGATACGTTCAGTATCCTGCTTTTTTGATTTTTCAGACGGCATCAGATTCCCTTCCTCAATCTTCTCCCTACCCTTCCGACAAACATGCCTGACCTTCATACCGAATTTTCCCGACTCCTGCCGGCAGATGAAATTGCCGAACCTTCTCCGACGCTTTTAAAAGATCAGCGCAACCGCTTTACGTCTGCACCAGACATCATTTTGCAGCCGCGCAGCGTTGAAAGCGTGCAAACCATTATGCGTTTTTGTTACGAACACCGCATTCCGGTTACGCCGCAAGGCGGCAATACCGGTTTGTGCGGCGCGGCAGTATCGGAAAACGGCGTATTGCTGAACCTTTCCAAACTCAACCGCATCCGCAGCATCAATTTGTCAGACAACTGCATAACCGTCGAAGCAGGTTCCGTACTCCAAACCGTCCAACAGGCAGCCGAAGCCTCAAACAGGCTGTTCCCACTCAGTCTCGCCAGCGAAGGCTCGTGCCAAATCGGCGGCAACATCGCCTGCAATGCCGGAGGTTTGAACGTATTGCGTTACGGCACGATGCGCGACCTGGTTATCGGTTTGGAAGTCGTCCTCCCCAACGGCGAACTGGTTTCCCATCTCCATCCCCTGCATAAAAACACCACCGGCTACGACCTGCGCCATCTGTTTATCGGCAGCGAAGGCACACTGGGCATCATCACTGCCGCCACGCTCAAGCTTTTTGCCCGTCCCTCGGACAAGGCAACGGCATGGGTCGGCATTCCCGACATCGAATCCGCCGTCCGCCTGCTGACCGAAACCCAAGCGCACTTTGCCGAACGCTTATGCAGTTTTGAACTGATCGGCCGTTTTGCCGCCGAGTTGTCTTCCGAATTCAGCAAACTCCCCCTGCCGACACATTCAGAATGGCATATTTTACTTGAGTTGACCGACTCATTACCCGACAGCAATCTTGATGATCGGCTTGTCGAATTTCTTTATAAAAAAGGATTTACCGACAGCGTATTGGCGCAAAGCGAACAAGAACGTATCCATATGTGGGCGTTGCGCGAAAACATCTCCGCCTCCCAACGCAAACTGGGCACCAGCATCAAACACGATATTGCCGTTCCTATCGGGCGCGTTGCCGACTTTGTCCGCCGGTGCGCCAAAGATTTGGAACAGAATTTCAAAGGCATACAAATCGTCTGCTTCGGACATCTGGGCGACGGCAGCCTGCACTACAATACTTTCCCGCCCGAAATCCTCAGCAATGAAGTTTACCGTTACGAAAACGACATCAACAGCACAGTCTATCGCAACGTCCTTGCCCGCAACGGCACGATTGCCGCCGAACACGGCATAGGTATCATCAAAAAACAATGGCTGCCCGCTGTCCGCACGCCCTCTGAAATTGCCCTGATGAAAAGCATCAAACAACACCTTGATCCATATAACATTATGAATCCTGGCAAACTGCTTCCGTAACCGGCATTTCTGATTTGCATACACAACAAAGAAAAGGACAATAGATCCGATTGTCGGTTTAGCGCGAGCTCGTGGACGTGGCGAGTTAGACCGTATTGAGCAAATGGATTTAGATTTTTTCCATCGCACTCGAGCACGCTATTTAGAATTAGTAAAAGATAATCCAAAAGCAGTCGTAATTAATGCAGAGCAGACTATTGAACTTGTTCAAGCTGAAATTGAAAGTGCGGTAAAAATTGGTGGAAATTACACGAAAAATGACCGCACTTTTAAAATAATAAAATCGGCAGTGAATTTCCCTGCCGATTTTATTTTGTTACAATTTAACTTAAAACGTCCACTGTAAATTCAACGCACCTTGTTTAGCGTGATGATGTTTGCTTGTTTGGCGGTTGAATGAGGCTTGCAAGGTTAAGTGAGATTTGATTTTCGCTGCTACACCTAATTGAGTTTCAATTACCGTCTTATTGTTTATCACTCGACGATCCCCGTCTATTTCCACACCGAAAGGTTTTTGTTGGTAGATTGAATTGACAGCAACAAATGGTTGGAAAGTGACGCCATTAGTGAAAGCAAATTGCGCTTTAGCTTGAACGCCCACTCGGCTTTGTAATTGGCGGGAGCCAAGCAAATTCACTTGGGCATTTTCGCTATCGCTGAATTTTCCGTTTACCCCCAAATAAGTCAATTGCGCCTGTGGTTGTAGGTAAACACGAAGGCTGTTGCCCTTTTTAGTGAAGTGTTCCGCCAATAACGCATTGTGACCCGCTTCAATTGAGGCAGTAATACCTTTTGAAGTAAAACGTTCTGTAGCATATTCAGTGTTAATGCGGTGGCGGAAACGTTGATATTGCATCCAGCTATCAACATACGCACCTGTCTGTTTGTCCTGAAGCTGATGCCAAGTGGCGTAAACGCCCGCACCAAAGCCTTTCACATTTCCCGTTGTAAGATTGTCTGTATCCGGATTGCGGAAAGTGCTGCGTTGTTCTGCTTGTCCGCCCATTAAGCCAATAGAAAGTTGATTACTTTCGTTTTGCCATGTGAACACCTCGCCGCCGAGTTGCACACCTTTTCGATAGCCTTCTACAGGTGCTGTTTACCTTGCACCCATTGGTTGGAATGTCCGTCAATCACACGCAACCACAAGCCTTTGCGTGGTAAAGTGCGGTCGAAAATATCACTGTTTTTGTCGTTCAAACGCAAGGCGAATAAGGTATTGGCGGCTTGAGCCTGTTGTGCATAAATCGCAATATCATCGCGTTCTTGCACTTTGGTAAAAAAGCCCTCTGGGCGTTGTTGTAAAGAGAGCGTATAAATTCCCTTTCGGTATTTACTGGAAAGTCTAAAGGCATCTTTATCTGCGGTGTCATTTACTTTGACAATTTGATGCCCGTCTAGGTGTTTCAAATTATCCAACGCTTTTCCCTCAAAAATAATATCTGATGTGCCAGTTATATTTTTTTCAAAAGTTAAAACTGGTATTTCAGGGACTTTATCTTTTAGATCGTAAGCAAAACGAAAGCGAGCTCCGCCAGCATAATCTTCTTTTACGAGTAAACTTTCATTTTTAGTGTTGAAACGAATTTCAGCATTTTTTGTTATTAAATAATCAATATTAGAGTTCCAACGGGGTTCCCATAGAGAATTTGTTAATTCTAATGCTCCCAAATCAATCGTTTGTCCGATAACGTGCGAGTTGTCTGTAACCTCAATATAGTGGAATGGATCTAAACCAGCATATAGATGCTCTTGCCAACCAGTAAGCTTATTAAGTGTTGGGCGAAGCCATTCGATATAATTACCTACAGATAAAATTTCGCTGTTGATATGGCTATTTTTTATTTGTGATGCTAAGGCGAAAATATCGCTCTTTATTAATATTGGGCCATAGTTTCCGAAGGATGAAATTTTACAATTATCATTATTGGAATTCTCAGTATTTACACAGTCCTTAAAATATTGCCGGAGTGGTTTTTCTTCTTCCCCATTTCTTTTTTCAACCCCGAAACCTCGGGCGAAGCCAACAAGGTAATCTTCAGTGTATTCCTTGTCATAAAAAGAAATCTTTTTTGAGTTGTTGATGTTTTCGAATTGGTGTGTTTTAGAGGATAGTGCGGGAACTTTGAGAGAGTTCTGAGAGCTACCATTCGTCGGTTTTAAAAGATAAGTTTCTTGTTTCCAGTATTCGCTGCTTTTATCTCTAAGTTTTTTTTAAGCGATCAATTTGCTCATTTGTTAATTTAGAATTGTCGTAAACGTAATCAACAGCCAAAAGCGGAGAGGTATAAAGAATAGAAAAAAATAGACTTATAATAAATGATTTTTTAAACTTCTGCTTGCTTCGAGTTTCATAATAAATTTTCCTTTATCAAGTAAAAATAAATAGGGCGTGGATTTTAGCATAAAACTGAACAAAAAATGTCATTTAGTTCAAATTTTCTCTATTTATTTCTTATTTATTAAAAGTAAACGTTTGCTTTTTGCTATTTTGTCAAGCCGGTTTGAAAATGTGTATAATTGCCCTCGTTATTTACAAAAATTTCAGGAAAAATGACCGCACTTTACCCTTGGCTAATGCCAATTTATCATCAAATTGCTCAAACCTTTGACGAAGGTTTGGGGCATCATGCTGTGCTGATTAAAGCGGATGCTGGTTTAAGTGTAGAACGTTTACGCATCAGGCGGCAGCCTTGCCCGTACCGTCTGAAGCATTGTTTCCACAATCAGCGCGTATGCTTAATCAACCGCTGTTTCTCGCGTTTCCAGTCGGCTTCCTTCATACTTTGTCGTTTATCGTGCTGTTTCTTACCTTTTGCCAAACCGATTTCCATCTTGATTTTTCCGCGTGAAAAATGCAAATCCAGCGGCACGATGGTGTAACCTGCACGTTCGGTTTTTCCGATTAACTTATTGATTTCCGACTGTTTTAATAACAGTTTGCGCGGACGTACGGCATCCGGTTTGATGTGTGTCGAAGCCGTAGGCAAAGCCGTAATATGGCAGCCGACCAGATAAAACGCATCTTTTTTCCAATAGATATAACTCTCTTTAAGCTGTACGCGCGCGGCGCGGATTGCTTTGACTTCCCAGCCTTCCAAGACCAAACCGGCTTCAATCCGGTCTTCAATGAAAAAATCGTGAAATGCTTTTTTATTGTTCGCAATAGCCATAAACATCCTATCAATATCCGCCGTCAGACGGTATAAATCCGAAAACAGAAGCCATCATACCGCCTCTTCAACCGCCTGCACAATCTTCTCGGGATACAGCCTGTTGAGGCAGTCGGTATGCCCCAACGGGCATTCACGTTTGAAACAGGGCGAACATTCCAAGTGCAGGCTGACGATTTTCGCCCTGTCGCTCAAAGGCGGCGTATGCGTCGGGCTGGAAGAACCGTAAACCGCCACTACCTTCCTGCCCAAAGCAGCCGCCAAATGCATCAGCCCGCTGTCGTTGCACACGACCGTGTCCGCCAACGACAGCAAATCCATTGCCTGCGACAAATCGGTTTTGCCGCACAAATTGACACACATGCCGTCTGAAAGGCAGTTGATTTCTTCGGCGATTTCATTATCTTTTTGCGAACCGAACAACCAAACCTGCCAACCCGCCTCCGAATAGTGTTTGCCCAACTCGGCAAAATGCCTTGCCGGCCAACGCTTTGCCGGCCCGAATTCCGCACCCGGGCAAAAAGCCAGAACAGGCTTTCCAAGATTCAAACCGAAAGTTTCGACAGAAATTTCCCGCCGCCGTTCATCAATGGAAAACTCGGGGAATCTCGAATGCCCGTCAAAATCTTCCTGACTCTGATGCGCGAGAGCCGTATATCGGTCCACCATCAAAGGCAGACGTTCCTTATCCAGCCTGCGTATATCGTTCAACAGAAAATAACGGCTTTCGCCGACATAACCCGTTCTTTTTCCGATGCCCGTTGCCAGCGCGATGACTGCCGACTTCAAAGAACCCGGCAACACGATAACCCTGTCGTATCCGCGCCGTCCCAACTCCCTGCCGACCCGCCAACGGCGTTTCAGCTCCAACGCACCGTGTCCGAACGGATTTTCAAGAATCTCATTCACTTCCGGCATACGCTCGAACACCGCCATCGACCACTTCGGTGCGAACACATCAATCGTGCAACCGGGATGAAGTTTCTTCAAACGGCGGAACAAGGGCTGGGTCATCACGCAGTCGCCTATCCAACTGGGAGAAATAATCAGGATTTTGATAGACATAAAACGAAACCGAAATCAGACAGGCAGAATTTTACCGCGAAACCGTTGGAAAACCTATCTCGCCGCATTCCGAGCGCCGGACGTGCAAATGTGAAAAAGCCCGAACATTCAAGTTCGGGCTTCAAAATTCTGGCTCCCCGACCTGGGCTCGAACCAGGGACCTGCGGATTAACAGTCCGTCGCTCTACCGACTGAGCTATCGGGGAATGGGGCGTATTATAGCGTCCGGAAAAAATGTGTCAATCCTTAATTTTGGAAAAATGGGCGACAAAACGACAAGCATATGAATCAGAAAGACATTAAGACCGATGCCTTAAAAGGATTGCCGTTGTATGAATTTTCACAGCCGTCATCACACCATATTTAAGCCCGATGAGCCGTTCTGCATTTCCCCGCTTAAAACAATGCCGTCTGAACTTCGCCGCGTTCCAAAGCCAGTAAAAACTGTTTGCGGTTCAACCCGCCCGCGTAGCCGGTCAGTTTGCCGTCGCTGCCGATGACGCGGTGGCAGGGAATCATGACAGACACCTTGTTCTGCCCGTTGGCGGCGGCAACGGCGCGGACGGCTTTGGGGTTGCCCAAACGCTGCGCCTGCTCCTTATAACTGCGCGTTTCGCCGTAAGGAATCGCCAAAAGCGCGTCCCACGCCTGTTTTTGAAACGCCGTACCAATCATTTCCAAGGGCGTGGCAAAGGTTTTCAGACGGCATTGGAAATACAAATCCAATTCCTGACGCAAAAATTGCATCCGCCCGTCTTCCCGAAACACAAACCGTCCGCGCAAGGCTTTTTGGACGGCGGCAATTTCCTGCTCCATATGTTTCTGTCCGACAAACTCCAGCAGGCACAATCCCTTAACGCCGAACACCGCCAACATCTCGCCCAAAGGCGTGGCAATGGCGGCACACACCAGCTCGTTCAAGCTGTCGGGATAACGTAATTCCAACAGACGGATGGCGCGGCGGATACGGACATATTCTTCAGGCGCGCAGCCGATATTGTCCCAAAAATCCCGCTCGAACTGCCCGGCTTCGCATTCCGTCAGATTGGGATACGGCATAACGCCGCACTCAAAAACCCGGGTTTCGAGGCAATGGCGGATTTCATCCCATTTTGACGGCAGATTGTTTAAGGAAGGCAGGGTAATCATTCGTTTGCTCCGTATCCCTATCATAAATTTGACGGCGAAATCCCCGATTTCCGCCATTCCCGCACGCCGGTACAGGAACAGGCTGCGGCGGAAACCTTGAGGGTCTGGTTGCGGCAATGCCTAAATATACAATATTTCCAAAGCATCAGGGAAAGGAATGTTTCAACACACAGGACGACACATAAAGCGTCGCCCTATGAAAAATTTCAGACGGCCTTCAAAGGGTCGTCTGAAACCACGATTTTTGCATTTGCGCATTCCGGCACATCATCCAACCGTTTCGGCACATTCCTGCCGCCGTTGACAGCCTATAATGAATCCGCTTATTCATCAAGCAAAGGAATCATCTATGCAAACCCGCATCCTCTCCGCCGTACTGCTGGCTTTTTCAACCGCTGCCTTTGCCGGGGGCGCATTCACGCTGCAATTCGACAACCCGTCCGAAGACGGCGGCTTCACGCAAAACCAGCTTTTGAGCGCGCCTTACGGCTTCGGCTGTTCGGGCGGCAATGCTTCGCCCGCGCTGTCGTGGAAAAACCCGCCCGCAGGGACAAAAAGTTTCGTCCTGACCGTTTACGATAAAGACGCGCCGATCGGTCTGGACCGGATGCACTGGGTGGTCGCCGACATTCCCGCCGATGTCCGCCGCCTGCCCGCAGGCATTACCGCACAATGAGGCAGGCCGCCCAAAGGCGCGCTGCAAACCCGCACGGACTTCGGCGCGCCGGGCTACGGCGGCGCGTGTCCTCCCGAAGGCAGGAAACACCGCTACGAATTCACGCTTACCGCGCTGAAAGTCGCCAAGCTGCCGAACATCACCGCCGAATCCACACCCGTGCTGGTCGGTTTCTCCACTAAGGCAAACAGCTTGGGCGAAGCGAAACTCACGGTCGAACACCGACGCTGACCTGCCCCGTGCGCCGATATGCCGCCGGCTCCGCTTCCGAGCGGACCACCGACGGTACGCAACCGAACAGCTCTTTGAAGCGCGCGCTGAAACGGGACGGGCAGTCATAGCCAACCGCGCCGGCAATCTGCGCTACCGACCATTGCGTAACCTGCAACAGCGTCAGCGCGCGCATCATGCGTACATCCGTCAGCAGCGTACGGAAATTCGTGTCCTGCCGCGCCAACCGCCGCCGCAACGCCGCCTCGCTGCAATTAAGCCGCTGCGCCAGCATTGCCGACGACCAGTCCGCAGCCACATCGGCAGTAATCAGTTTGCGGATTTGCCGCATCAGGTTGACGCCTCCGTACACGGCAAAACCGATGCCGTCATGCTGCAACCACGCCAACACGCCGCATTGTGCGGCACTTCTTCATCCGCCAGTACCGCAGCCGCATAATCAAACGCCGCGCCCATACGCCCGGGGTGCGGCAGCTTCACCGCATCGCACACTGCCTGCGCCGTCCCGTATTGTGCGGCGAACCTTTCTACGGTTTCCTGTTCGAAAGCAATCCATTGCGCCTGATAGAGGCCGTCTGAATCGGGAATATTGATGACGTCAAACGTCTGCCCGCCTGCCAAGCCGACAGCCTCACCCGCCGCAATCCTCAATTCGCGCCCCGCCCACCGCAGCTTCTTGCATCCGCGCCGCACGATAACCACGGTCGGTTCATATACCGCCACGCTGCGGTACAAGGCGGTATGATGTTGCACGATGCCGCCTAAAGCACCCAATCGTTCACGCGTATGAAAGTAATTTGACGGCACGGTTATATTCCTCAATGTTTCAACACACAGGGCCGCACATAAGGCGCAGCCCTGTTTACCCTGATTTGGAAGGGGTTACTTCCCAAAAAATAAACCAAAATTCTACTGCCCTGAAGGGCAGGGTTTCAACCATATTCCGTCGGTGTGCCTGCAACTTAGCTCCCTCCCCTGTGGGGAGGGTCGGAGGGAGGGTAAAACGTGGCAGATACAGACAATATTTCCGTTGCCGTCCCAATGCCCTCTCCCTAACCCTCTCCCACGGGAGAGGGAATGGATTACCGTTCAAATAAATCGCTCTACATAAAAATCAATGCGTTATCTCAAACTCATGTTGGGTCTAATCAGATTGTCGGACATCCATATCCGACAACCAGCCCATCTTTTTTTCAGACGGCCTTTTCAGCCAACAACCGCGCCAATATCCTCTCATACACCGCCGACAGCTTCGGAATATCGTCCAGCCGCACATTTTCGTTGATTTGGTGGATGGTGGCATTGGACGGGCCTAATTCGATGAGTTCTTTCGCAATGGCTTTAATGAAGCGTCCGTCCGAAGTGCCGCCGGTGGTGGACAATTCGGCCTCAACGCCGCAGGTTTCGGCAATGGCGGTGCGTGCCACGTCGGTCAGTTTGCCCGCGTGGGTCAGGAAGGGCTGTCCCGAACACGACCACTGCAAATCGTATTGCACGCCGTGTTTGTCCAAAATGGCGTGGACGCGTTGTTTCAGCCCTGTTTCGGTGGACTCTGTGGAGAAGCGGAAATTGAATTTGACGTTCAACTCGCCCGGAATGACGTTGGTCGCGCCTGTGCCGCCGTTGATATTGGAAATTTGAAAGCTGGTCGGCGGGAAATATTCGTTGCCTTCGTCCCAAATTTCCTGCGTCAGCTCTAACAAGGCCGGGGCAAAAGTATGTATGGGATTCACCGCCAAATGCGGATAGGCGATATGCCCTTGCTTGCCTTTGACGGTCAGGCTGCCCGACAGCGAGCCGCGCCGGCCGTTTTTAATCATATCGCCCAATTTGTCCACGGCGGTCGGTTCGCCGACGATGCAGTAGTCAATCAACTCTCCGCGTGCTTTCAACACATCGACGACTTTGGTCGTGCCGTCCAGTGCATCGCCCTCTTCGTCGGAAGTAATCAAGAGTGCAATGCTGCCTTGATGGTCGGGATGTTCGGCAACAAAGCGTTCGCAGGCGGTAACGAAACAGGCGATGCTGGTTTTCATGTCCGCCGCGCCGCGCCCGTATAATCTTCCGTCGCGCTCGGTCGGTTCGAACGGGGGCGAATCCCATTTTTCAACAGGACCTGTCGGCACAACGTCGGTATGCCCTGCAAAACAGACGACGGGAGCTTTCGTGCCGCGTCGCAACCAGATGTTTTTGGTGTCGCCGAAATGGAGTTCTTCAGCCGCAAAACCGATTTTGTGCAGGCGTTCGGCAAGCAGTTTTTGGCAATCTCGGTCGTCGGGGGTAACGGACGGGCGGGAAATCAACGCTTTGGCGAGTTCTAGGGATTGGGTTTCGGTCATTTTGTTCACTTTGGAAATCAGGTCGTCTGAAATGTCCTGAAGCTGATTTTCAGACGACCTCCGGGTTGGATTGGTGTATAAGACGGGCATTCGTACCCGTCAGTTTTCTGAATCATTTGCCGTGACAGGCTTCGTAAAGCGGCAGTAAATCTTCCACCGTTTCGGCTATCCATTTTGCTACATCCTGCTTGCCCAAATCGTCGCGCTCAATGTGTTTGCCGATGCAGAAAAAGTCTTCGTCGTTTTGCAACCTTCGGTCGGATTCGCTTTGTTGTGCGACGGTGCGGTAGTCGTCATATTCGCTTTCCGCGCCGTGCCACATATCGAATGCGGCGTATTTTTCGGTATCGAAATCATCCAGCCAGCGGTTGTACTCGGGCAGCGCAATCGGCGACACGTCGGCTTTGTAGCAATGCCAGTCCAAGCTGACGCTCAGGCGGCGGCGGTTGAGCAGTATCGACAGGATGGCGGCGGAATTTTTGTATTGGGCGTATTTGAAGTAGGCGAAGAAATGGGCGCGAACCTGCCAGCCGTTACACCAGCGTTCGATATGCGGCGGGGCGAAAGGTTCGCTCAAATCTGCGGCGACCTGCTGTATCAACTGCTGCCATATCTGCCAGTTTTCCTTGTAGTCGGCTTTGATTTGCGGAATGCTCTCGGGCTGGTATTTTTTGAGCTGGGCAAACTGGAAAAACGGGATATTGAACAAATCGCAGCTTTTGGGCGTCAGCATAATATATCCTTGAGACGATTGTTTCAGACGGCATTATTTGCACCGGCGCGCCGCCATGATTTCGCCGATTTCGGTCAGCTTCTCTTCGGGGATAAACGTTTTGCCCATGTCGAACAAAGGCTCTTCAATCGCCAGATGCACATCATATCCCTCCACAAAGCGTTTGAACGCTTCCGCATCGGGGATATAAGCGTTGTCTGCTTCGAGTTTGGCAAATTCGGCGGAAACAGCCGCCCAGTTGTCGTACAGCCCGATATGTTGGCGCAACAGCTCGTCCACGCCTTCACGGGCTTGCGGCGCGTATTGCAGCAGCAGCGGGAAAAAGTTTTCTTCTTCGTCCTCATGGTGCAGCGGCGCGGCAACGTTGAAATACCGGGAGATTTGGCGGATGGTTTGCAAAACAAGCTGATTGCAGCCGTTTTCGGCGATATAGCCCGACAACATAGCAATCTGGCCGCAAAAACGGCGCACTTTGCCGTGGCAGGCATACAGCATTTCAATCGGTTCGGCAAAGGTAACGCTTTGGGTTTCAAACGGATTCATGTTTTCGTTCTCAACGGGGACTTTTCAAGCAGTCATTTTATAATAAAACAGCCTGCACAAAGCAGGCTGTCTGTCTTTTGAAACTTTAAGCGGATTAATCGACCAAAGTCACTTTGCCGTTCATCAAAGCACCGTGACCCGGGAAGGTGCAGGCAAATTTGTAGTCGCCGTCAGCCAATTTGGCAGGATCCAAAGTCAGGGAAGACTCTTCGCCGCCGCCGATCAGTTTGGTGTGGGCAACAACGCGCGCATCGTCAGGTTTGACATAGTCGGTATCGGCAGCACCTACGCCGTCTTTAAATACGCCGTCCATGTCTTCAGCTTTGGCAATCACAAGGTTGTGACCCATGCTGGCTTTGGGTTGCGTACCGGTATGTTTCAGAGTGATGGTGAACTCTTTACATGCTTTGCTGACTTGGATGTCTTTGGTGTTGAACTGCATATTGTCGTTGGATTCGACAGTTGCCGCACAGTTGCCGGCAGCAGGGGCTTCGGCAGCATCTGCAGGAGCAGCTTCGGCGGCAGGCGCTTCGGAAGCGGGTGCTTCACCGGCAGGAGTTGCCTCGGCAGCAGGCGCGGCAGGTTCTTGAGAGCAGGCAGCCAAACCGATAACGGCGGCAGAAATCAGAGCCAGATAAGCTTTCATGGTAAATCTCCAATCGATAAAATAATATTCGGTTTTACGGAAATCAAAGTGCAACCGCCATTAACAAAACCTTGAAAAAGATTCCGCCGTGTTGCACAAACAGATGTTTCGGGGCGGCATTTTGCTACAAACTTCATTTGAAATCAAAGCCTGTTTGCAAGTTTACAATCGTTTACCCAAAAAAAGGGCAATCTTACCCCGAACCTATTTCTTTAATATTAGGGCAGCCGTC
The DNA here is from genome assembly GCF_003315235.1 of Neisseria gonorrhoeae. Lineage (GTDB taxonomy): Bacteria > Pseudomonadota > Gammaproteobacteria > Burkholderiales > Neisseriaceae > Neisseria > Neisseria gonorrhoeae. The sequence goes on from NZ_QNRU01000005.1 coordinate 75,911, forward strand.
CCCCGCCGCGCAAATATTAACGGATATTTACAACATCCCTGCCGGCCGCCTTATGCCCCGTACTTCCTGACCAGCTCCTCCAGTGCCTCCGCCAATTCGGGATGCCGTTCTTCCAACTTTGCCGCCGCCGAATCGAAACTCTCCAACGCAGCCTTACTCAAATGCAGGGTATTGGTTTTCGGCGGTTTTTCCGGTTTTGGAACCAGCCTGACCGAAACAGACCGTATCGAAGCATCAAGCCCTGCCAGCTGCGGCAATACCGACGGGGCAATCATCTTCAAACGCGATGCCGCCATATTGTTTGCCGCCAAAAGGACAAGCCTGCCGTCTTCGATACATGCCGTCTGAAAGTGGGGGTGCAGGTTGGCAGGCAGCAGTTTTTTCACGGCAGCATCCAACCGCCGCCACTGTCCCGCCTGTTTCAAAAGTCCGGAAAGCAGCGCGTCCCGCCTGCCCAACTGTTCCAAATTCATAAAACATACACCCCAAAAGATTGAAATACCGCAAACGCGCCTTTATTTCAGACGGCATTAGCACTTTGCACAAACGCTTGTGTTAAAATCGCGTTTTCGCCCCACTATTATATCAGGCGCAGGAATTATTCATGCTGACAAACATTGCCAAGAAAATCTTCGGCAGCCGCAACGACCGCTTGCTGAAACAATACCGTAAATCCGTTGCCAGAATCAACGCGCTCGAAGAACAGATGCAAGCCCTAAGCGATGCTGATCTGCAAGCCAAAACTGCCGAATTCAAACAACGCCTCGCCGACGGTCAGACTTTGGACGGCATTTTGCCCGAAGCCTTCGCCGTCTGCCGCGAAGCGTCCCGCCGCGTACTCGGTATGCGCCACTTCGACGTGCAGCTTATCGGCGGTATGGTGCTGCACGACGGCAAAATCGCCGAAATGCGTACCGGCGAAGGCAAAACCCTGGTCGCCACCCTCGCCGTCTATCTCAACGCGCTGGCCGGCAAAGGCGTGCACGTCGTTACCGTCAACGACTACCTCGCCTCGCGCGACGCAGGCATTATGGAGCCGCTCTACAATTTCCTCGGTCTGACCGTCGGCGTGATTATTTCAGATATGCAGCCGTTCGACCGTCAAAACGCCTACGCTGCCGACATTACCTACGGCACGAACAACGAATTCGGCTTCGACTACCTGCGCGACAATATGGTAACCGACCAATACGACAAAGTGCAGCGCGAATTGAATTTTGCCGTTGTCGATGAAGTGGACTCCATCTTGATTGACGAAGCGCGCACCCCGCTGATTATCTCCGGTCAGGCAGACGACAACATCCAGCTCTACCAAATCATGAACACCGTTCCGCCCCACCTCGTCCGTCAAGAGACAGAAGAAGGCGAAGGCGACTATTGGGTCGACGAAAAGGCACATCAGGTCATCCTGAGCGAAACAGGTCACGAACACGCCGAACAAATCCTGACCCAAATGGGGCTGCTGGCAGAAAACGACTCGCTGTACTCGGCGGCAAATATCTCCCTGATGCACCACCTTATGGCAGCATTACGCGCGCACTCGCTGTTCCACAAAGACCAACATTACGTTATCCAAGACGGCGAAATCGTCATCGTTGACGAATTTACAGGCCGTCTGATGTCCGGCCGCCGCTGGTCCGAAGGCCTGCATCAAGCCGTAGAAGCCAAAGAAGGCGTGGAAATCAAACGCGAAAACCAAACCCTCGCCTCCATCACCTTCCAAAACTATTTCCGCCTGTACACCAAGCTCTCCGGTATGACCGGTACGGCAGATACCGAGGCTTTCGAGTTCCAAAGCATCTACAACCTCGAAACCGTCATCATCCCGACCAACCGCCCCGTACAGCGCAAAGACTTCAACGACCAGATTTTCCGTTCCGCCGAAGAAAAATTCGAAGCCGTCGTCAAAGACATCGAGGAATGCCACAAACGCGGGCAGCCCGTCCTCGTCGGTACGACCAGCATCGAAAACTCCGAACTGGTCTCCCGCCTTCTGCAAAAAGCCGGACTGCCGCACAACGTCCTCAACGCCAAAGAACACGAACGCGAAGCCCTGATTGTCGCCCAAGCCGGCAAAGTCGGCGCAATTACCGTCGCCACCAATATGGCGGGACGCGGTACGGACATCGTTTTAGGCGGCAACCTGAAGCACCAAACCGATGCCATCCGCGCCGACGAAACCTTGAGCGACGAAGAGAAACAGGCACAAATCGCCGCACTCGAAAACGGCTGGCAGGCAGAACACGATAAAGTGATGGAAGCAGGCGGTTTGCACATCATCGGTACGGAACGCCACGAAAGCCGCCGTATCGACAACCAGTTGCGCGGACGTTCCGGCCGTCAGGGCGACCCCGGATCCAGCCGTTTCTACCTCTCGTTTGAAGACCCGCTGTTGCGCCTCTTCGCACTCGACCGCGCCGCCGCCATCCTCAACCGCCTCGCCCCCGAACGCGGCGTTGCCATCGAGCACAACCTGCTGACGCGCCAAATCGAAGGGGCGCAACGCAAAGTCGAAGGCAGAAACTTCGATATGCGCAAACAGGTTTTGGAATACGACGACGTTGCCAACGAACAGCGCAAAGTCATTTACAGCCAGCGCAACGAAATTCTGACCAGCAAAGACATCGGCGACCTGATGCAGGAAATCCGTTCTGATGCCGTCAGCGACCTCGTGGATACCTATATGCCGCCCGACAGCATGGAAGAACAATGGGACATCCCGACACTGGAAAACCGCCTGGCTGCCGAATTCAGGCTTCAGGAAGACATCCAATCCTGGCTGAAGGCGGACAATGCGATTGACGGTCAAGACATCAAAGAGCGCCTGATCGAACGTATCGAAAACGAATATGCCGCCAAAACCGAACTGGTCGGCAAGCAGGCAATGGCTGATTTCGAGCGCAACGTGATGTTGCAGGCCATCGACAACCAATGGCGCGAACATCTTGCCGCCATGGACTACCTGCGACAAGGCATACACCTGCGCAGCTATGCCCAGAAAAATCCGAAGCAGGAATATAAACGCGAAGCCTTTACCATGTTCCAAGACCTGTGGAACGGCATCAAATTCCATATCGCCTCCCTGCTTACTTCGGTTCAAATCGAACAAAACCCTGTCGCGGCGGTTGAAGAGCAACCCGTCGGCAACATCCAGTCCATCCATTCCGAATCGCCCGATATAGAAGAACTTTTGGGTCAGTCGCAAACCGATCTGGTTACCGAAGCCTTTAATCCCGATGGGACGGATTTCAGCCCCGAAGCCTTGGAAGCGCGGGGACAAATCGTCCACCGCAACGACCCCTGCCCCTGCGGCAGCGGTTTGAAATACAAACAATGCCACGGCAAATTGGCTTAAGCGTTTGAACGCAAATGCCGTCTGAACATCCGGTTTCCGGCTTCAGACGGCATTTTGCCTGAACCGCCACATCCGACCGCCATTCCGAAAAATCCCGATTTCGTACCGTCCGTACCGAAAACAGACATCCCGTCCCCCCACATCATGATTCCATCCGACTTCATTGACGAGCTTCTGGCCAAAACCGATATTGTCGGCATCATCGACGAGCAGGTTCCGCTGAAAAAAGGCGGGGCGAACTATATGGCGTGTTGCCCGTTCCACAAGGAAAAAACACCGTCGTTTTCGGTCAGTCCGACCAAGCAGTTTTATCATTGTTTCAGTTGCGGGGCGCATGGTTCGGCGATTGGTTTTGTGATGGAACATCAGGGACTGTCGTTTCCGGAGGCGGTTCAGTTCCTTGCCGACCGCGTAGGTATGATTGTGCCTAAAGTGCGCGGGCAGAACGATAATCCCGAAGTCCGTGCCGAGCGCAAGAAAAAACAGCAGACGCTGGAAGAAACGACGGCGGCGGCAGCTGATTTTTACGCGCAGCAGCTGAAATTCAATCCGGCTGCGAAAGCTTATTTGGACAAACGCGGCTTGAGCGCGGAAGTCATCGCGCATTATGGTTTGGGCTACGCGCCCGACGGCTGGCAGCCTTTGGCGCAAGTGTTCCAACCGTATCCGAATACCGCGTTGGTGGATACGGGGATGGTGATTGACAATGAGGGGCGGCATTACGACCGCTTCCGCCATCGGATTATGTTCCCCATCCGCAATCCGCGCGGGCAGGTCATCGGTTTCGGCGGCAGGGTGCTGGACGACTCGAAACCGAAATATTTGAATTCGCCCGATACGCCTTTGTTCGATAAGGGGAAAAACCTTTACGGCTTGTATGAGGGGCGTGCTGCTGTAAAAGAGGCAGAACGGATTTTGGTGGTCGAAGGCTATATGGACGTGGTCGCGCTGGCACAGTTCGGCGTGGGCTACGGTGTGGCGGCCTTGGGCACGGCGACGACGGCGGAACACGTCAAAATCCTGATGCGGCAGGCGGACAGTATTTATTTCTGTTTCGACGGCGACAGCGCGGGGCGAAAAGCGGCTTGGCGCGCGCTGGAAAACGCGCTGCCGCAGTTGAAAGACGACAAATCGCTGCATTTTTTATTCCTGCCGGAAGAACACGACCCCGACAGCTACATCCGCGCCTACGGCAAAGCGCAATTTGAAGACGCGCTTCTGAATCAAAGCAAGCCTTTGTCGGAATATTTCTGGGAACACCTTTCAGACGGCATTCATCTCAATACGCAGGAAGGCAAGGCGGAATTGGTGAAAACCAGTTCGCCGCTTTTGGTGCAGATTACCGCACCGGCATTGGCTTATTTGTTAAAACAACGGCTTAGCGAGCTGGTCGGCATCGACCCCGACAACCTCGCGCAACTGCTCGGACAGGAAGCGCCAAAGCGGCACGTCAAACAAAAAAACTACAAACTGCCTCCGATTTCCGTCAAACAGCCCGTTATGCCGACATTGGTGCAACGGCAAATCCGCAGCCTCTTGATAAATCCGGATTGGGCTGCATATATAGACCTGCCCGATTATCTGGCGTTGGACGGCGATTTCGCCTGCCTTGCCAACCTCGCCGAAACCATTAAAAACCATCCTTCCGTGCCGGCAACCGCACAGGTTTTGGAACATATGCGCGGTTCGCCCTACGAAGAAACAATCGACCGCATCTTCCGGTCGGCCCTTCAATCGGAAGAAATGGAAGGCGGCGGCGAAGAAGATTGCGAAAACTTCCAAATCGGCATCAAAAAACTGCTCAATGAGTTAAAATACAGCCAAATTGAAACATTAAAACAAAAAAGCCTGCAATCCGGCTTAAATGAAAGCGAGAAAAAACTTTTGCTGTCGCTGCTGACCGCAAAACAAAATTGACCGGCGGATTCCGCCATCTGTAAACCGTTATGCCGTCTGAAAAGCATTCACCCCGGCTGCAACAACGACACCTGCAGAACACCCATCCCAAAAAGCCTTCAGACGGCATCAGAGTACCCTACTTTGCCACGCCTTCAGGTGCGTCCAAACGCAAACCGTCGGCATCTTGCCAACAGAAAGCAGACAATGTCCAAAAACCAAAATCACGAAGAATACCAAGACGATGCCCGCCCCCTGACGATTGAGGAACAACGTGCGCGCCTGCGCCAACTCATCATTATGGGCAAAGAACGCGGCTACATCACCTACTCCGAAATCAACGACGCACTGCCCGACGATATGTCCGATGCCGATCAAATCGACAACATCGTCAGTATGATTTCCGGTTTGGGTATCCAAGTTACCGAACACGCCCCTGATGCGGAAGACATATTGTTAAGCGACAATGCCGCCGTTACCGACGATGATGCCGTCGAAGAAGCCGAGGCCGCCCTTTCCAGCGCAGATTCCGAGTTCGGCAGGACGACCGACCCCGTCCGTATGTATATGCGCGAAATGGGACAGGTCGACCTGCTGACCCGCGAAGACGAAATCATCATCGCCAAAAAAATCGAAAACGCCCTGAAAAATATGGTTCAGGCCATCTCCGCCTGCCCGGGTTCCATTGCGGAAATCTTAGAACTCATCGAAAAAATCTGCAAAGACGAAATCCGCGTCGACGAAGTCGTAGAAGCCATTATCGACCCGAATGAAGTATTGCTCAACGAATTGGGCTTGGGGCACTTGGAAACCACAGCACCCGAGAAACCTTCCAACGACAATTCGGACGAAAACGAAGACGACGAAGAATCGGAAGAAGATGCGGATGAAATCTCGGCAGCCAATCTCGCCGAATTGAAACAAAAAGTCATCGGCCACTTTGCCCAAATCGAAAAAGACTACAAAAAAATGATCGGCTGTTTGGAAAAACACCACAGCCGGCACAAAGACTATCTCGCCTACCGCGACGCGATTGCCAACAAACTGCTGGAAGTCCGTTTCGCCACCCGGCAAATCGACAGCCTCAGCAGCAGCCTGCGCGGAAAAGTAGAAAACATCCGCAAACTCGAACGCGAAATCCGCGACATCTGCCTCGACCGCGTCCATATGGAACGCGACTACTTCATCCAAAACTTCCTGCCCGAAATCACCAATCTGCAATGGATTGAAGAAGAAATCGCCAAAGGCAGGGTTTGGAGCAACGCACTCGACCGCTTCCGCCACGCCATCCTCGAAAAACAAACCGAGTTGGCGGATATGGAAAAAGAAACCCGCATTTCCATCGAAGAGTTGAAAGAAATCAACAAAAATATGGTGTCGAGCGAAAAAGAAACCGCAGCCGCCAAACAGGAAATGATTCAGGCAAACTTGCGCCTCGTCATTTCCATTGCCAAAAAATACACCAACCGTGGCTTGCAGTTCCTTGATTTGATTCAGGAAGGCAACATCGGCCTGATGAAGGCGGTCGACAAGTTCGAATACCGCCGGGGCTACAAATTCTCCACCTACGCAACCTGGTGGATCCGCCAGGCAATTACCCGCTCGATTGCCGATCAGGCGCGTACCATCCGTATTCCGGTACATATGATTGAAACCATCAACAAGATGAACCGCATCTCGCGCCAACACCTTCAAGAAACCGGCGAAGAACCCGATTCCGCCAAACTTGCCGAACTGATGCAGATGCCCGAAGACAAAATCCGCAAAATCATGAAAATCGCCAAAGAGCCGATTTCGATGGAAACCCCCATCGGCGACGACGACGATTCGCACTTGGGCGACTTCATCGAAGATGCCAACAATGTTGCGCCGGCCGATGCGGCAATGTACACCAGCCTGCACGAAGTAACCAAAGAAATCCTCGAAAGCCTGACACCGCGTGAGGCAAAAGTCCTGCGTATGCGTTTCGGCATCGATATGAACACCGACCACACGCTGGAAGAAGTCGGCAGACAGTTTGACGTAACGCGCGAACGCATCCGTCAAATCGAGGCAAAAGCACTCCGCAAGCTGCGGCATCCGACAAGAAGCGACCGTTTGAGAAGTTTCTTGGACAGCGAAGACAGCAAGCTGTAAACCAAAAAACCGCAGGTTTCAAATACCTGCGGTTTTTTCTTACACAATAAACAACGCTTCCACATATCCCACACTCCCATCCCGTTTCGCCAACAACTCCGGCTGACAGATTTCCACCAGAGAGCAGGCTTTGCAGCGTTTGCCGTAGTCGGGCGGCGGGGTTTGTCCGCTGTTTAAGAGTTCGCGGACGGCGGCTATAGTTGCGAGGGTTTGGGCGCGTAGGCCGAGACCTTTGCAAAAATAGTCTGTTAACGAAATTTGACGCATAAAAATGCGCCAAAAAATTTTCAATTGCCTAAAACCTTCCTAATATTGAGCAAAAAGTAGGAAAAATCAGAAAAGTTTTGCATTTTGAAAATGAGATTGAGCATAAAATTTTAGTAACCTATGTTATTGCAAAGGTCTCAGGCCGTCTGAAAACACGACGGGGACACGGTGGCGGGTTTGCATATACCACAGCGCGCCCTCAGAGACGGTTTGCCCCGTCATTTCTTCCAAGCACAAGCCTTGGGCGCAAAGCTGGATTTCATCCCCCGGGTCAGGTTTGGGCTTGCCTCGTTTGTATTCCACAGGTTTCAGACGGCCTGTTTTTGTATCCACTTCCACCAAATCCAATATGCCGCTGATGCCCAGCTTATCCGCCAAAACATGCACTGTCCACTCAAAGCGCACGCCCTTGCACGTTTCCGGATCGCCCGAATCTTTGCCGCAATGATATTGCACGCAATCGGCATGGGACTTTGCTCCGACACCCGATACTGCGCCCGACGCAACAGCACATTGCCGTTCTGCCGCCCCTGAAGCCGTCCCAAATAACACCCGTTTTCGGTAAAAAACGCCAAATTCACATTATTTTCGCCGCAAAACCCCAACAGAAACGGCGACACAAGCACATTCCCAAAACAGAAAATATGCCCGATGGAATGCACCGGTAACTGCGCCACCTTCTTACGCTCCTGCTCCACCACCAGTGTCTCCCGCTCCTTATGCAGATAGCTGCCTTGGGTGGTGATGTAGAGTGTGTTTTGCAGTTTGCGCATGGGAAAACTCCTTAGGTTTTGACCGTGCTTTTGGGGTTAAACGAGGGGCTAGCTAAAAATTAGATTTTATCTTCTGCCGGATCAACTTTATACCAATGCTCACGATTTCTTTTACACTCTAATGCTGGTGTAGTTCTTGTTACCCTTCTTTTCTTGCTACCATCAGAATAACGTATATTCTCCCACTCGATTGGCTTATTATAATATTTCATTTCTCCACCGCACTGTGGACATTGAGAAATACTAATTTTCTCTAGACTTAAACGATGCCCCATACCGCTAATAGCATAATTAAAAACTAATGGGTATCTAGTTTGATACTTAGTAATTCTGCGTAATGTAATAGTGATAAGAAATAATACAGCAATAGCTATTAAAATAAATATATAAGTATTATTTATTTCACTTTGTATCATAGTTTTACCATTTACTAAATATAATATGGGTTTAACTATACAATTATAAATAGGTAATAGCCCTGCTAAAGAAATCAGAAAACTAGCCCATGTCAGCCAAGCCATCGTAATGGGGCTTCTCCAAATTGGTTCCGGGGTGTATGTGGCTATTTCGTTTTCATTTATTGAATTTGGTGTATTTTGAGTATGTACATTATGAACATCACCATTAACTATTTGAGTATTCCCATAAAAATTAGCATTTTTAAAATCATTTTTTTGTGTCATGTTTTCCTTAGATATCTTGAAACTTCAATAGAATATTATTCAGAATTAAATAATATTAAATATGCCCTGAGGTTAGCTGGTTGGGTAAAACAGCATAACCCAACCTGTATGTATTGAATCTATTCTATGACAACAAGTATACTAATCGTCTTCTAAACCCAGTCTTTCTCTTTCTTCTCGTATTTCCTCTAAATCATTTTCACTAAGCTCTCGTTCAAGGTGATAGAATATTATATTTGCATTATCCAGTATTTTATCAATTTCATCTGAATATCTATCTGCAAAATCACCTTCTTCAAGCTCGTCGATATGTTTCGACAATAAGTCTTGTGGCAAACCGCTTTTTAACCCGAGAAAGTCATCATGAAAAGTATAAACTCGGTCATCATGTCCAATATCCACTAAAATATCTACGACATTCTCTACAGTAGGATTTTCTAACTCTAGTTTTTCACCAACATCAGATAGATTGCTAAATTGATGTTCTATATTTCTTGTCATTTACGACTCCTTAAAATGTGTAATTACAATTGAGCATGATTGCTCGTTTTCAGAAATTGCGATTAATTTGGAAGATTCAAGTTAATTAACGTAATAGTTTTTTTCAAATAAAATATTACTCCCCAAACAACCCCTTCACATATCCCACACTCCTATCCCGTTTTCCCAGCAACTCCGGCTGGCAAATCTCCGCCAGCGAGCAGGCTTTGCAGCGTTTGCCGTAGTCGGGCGGCGGGGTTTGGCCGCTGTTTAAGAGTTCGCGCACGGCGGCGATGGTGGCGAGGGTTTGGGCGCGCAGACCGTCTGAAAACACAACGGGGACGCGGTGGCGGGTTTGCATATACCACAGCGCGCCCTCTGAAACGGTTTGCCCCGTCATTTCTTCCAAACACAAACCTTGGGCGCAAAGCTGGATTTCATCCCCCGGGTCAGGTTTGGGCTTGCCTCGTTTGTATTCCACAGGTTTCAGACGGCCTGTTTTTGTATCCGCTTCCACCAAATCCAATATGCCGCTGATGCCCGGTTTTTCCGCCGAAACGTGTACCGTCCGCTCAAAACGCACGCCCTTGTGCGTTTCGGGCTCGCCCGAATCCACCCGCTCATGCAGTGCCTTGCCCTGCGCGGTCAAACAGTTCTCCGCCCACGCCTGCGCGTTGTGAATCAAAGCACATTGACGCGGGCAGAAGGCGTAGTGTTGCAGGGCGGAAAGGGGAATCAGGCGCGTATCCTGATTTTCCCTTTGGGTTTCGGTTAAAAGTGCGGTCATCTTTTGCTACAAACAAAAAATTTTTTCTATCCATTCATCTTTATCATATGGACCATGAATACTTTTAAAGCATCCTCTACTTTCAACATTTCTATCTAAATTTTTAACTATCCAATCAACGACACAGATAATTTTGTTCGTTTCAGAAATAACCCCCTTAACGATTCCAATATGTAAAATCTTAATTTCAGACGATCCTTGACCTTTCATGCGTTTGATTGCAATTCGATCACCTACTTGGATTTTTTCTCCTTTTGCAAATTGATCTGGTTGTTGAGAGGATTCCCACTCCAAAACCCAGTAACCATTTTCAACAAAAAATTGATCTTGATGCCCCTGCCCTCCCCAAGAGGCTCCAACTAGCCAATATTTCATATCGTTACTCCTGATTTATTGAAAACTTACAAATACTCTTCCACACTCACGCCATTTAGCCCGTCTGAAACCACGCTGATTTTGTAATCGCCAAAACCGCTTGCGGGCGTACCTGATTCGCCGTTTACGCGTTCGACTTTTACGGTGTCAAACAGTTTATGTGCAGGCTGGCTGCCGAGTGCGCTGTCGTGTTTGAAAACAACCAGTTTGCGTGCCGCCATTTCGCCACGGGCGGCTGAGCGGTCGTGTTCAAACATCAACGTCAGGGCTTGCCAGAGTTTGGCTAAGTCGTCGTCTGAAAAACCGGTTTTGGCGGCAAGGTTGGCGGAGATAAAGCCATGCACGCGGTAGACCACGTAAGGGACGATGTATTTGCGCCCCATGGTGCGTTCTTTTTCCAAGTCTTTTTCGTTGGTTACCGCCATGCGTGTGATGGAAACTTCCGGCGGCACAATCGGGTCGATGGATTGGGCAAACGCCAGTTGTACCGGGCCGCGCACTTGTCCGCTGTTGACTTCGGTGGTCATCACAGCGCCGAAGGTTCGGATATCGAAGAAGTTTTTACACATCCACGCGGTAATGTCACGGGCTTTGGCTTCGTCCTTCGGCAGTTTTTGGCTTCAGACTCAATGCCGAGTGCTTCATAAGCGCGTTTGTTTTGCAGGTTCAGCACGCTTTTTTCTTTGACGTAGATTTCGTAACCGGCTTCGTTTTCGCTGCTGATTTCGACAAAATTACGGATTTTGCGTTTCAGGCAGACATCGGTTACCAAGCCTTTGGATGTTTTCGCTTTTGCCCAGCACGGCAGTTTGCAACAAGAGCCGCCAAATAGACGGCGGCGTTTTCCACGCACAAGGCTCAAGGGCTAAATCTTGCCAATGATGCGCCAAGTTTTCCGCCAGCTGCCCAAATGTGGTGTCCAGCCAAAACCGAACAGAAATCCGCGCAGCATTGGGGGCAAGCCCCAAGATGTAAAAACGGGTATTGGGAGAGAGTTCAGGCGCAATTTCTTGCAGCGGACGACCTTTGCCGATTTGTTCCAATACGTTGAAAATTTTGGCGCTTTCTTGTTCGTCATCCGACGGCGTAAACACTTGCGCGAAGAAGCCTTCGGCAGCCTGCGCCGTGGCGTTATAGTGGATTAAATTTAAACCGGTACGGCGTTGCCTCGCCTTGCCGTACTATTTGTACTGTCTGCGGTTTCGTCGCCTTGTCCTGATTTAAATTTAATCCACTATATCATCCGCTTCCGCCCAAAAGACCGTGCTGGCATCGCCTATGGTCAGGCAGTGATTATTTTCGCGGCGCAAGAGATAGTTCAGCGCGGTGGTGTAGGCAAAGGCGGATTGTTCGGAAACAGGCGCATTTGCGCCTTGCTCTTTTCCGAAAGAGGAAAAGGCTTCTTTATTAAACGAAATAATCGAACCGCCGGAGCTTTGCCCGCCAAACACGCCTTTAATCGCCGGATGCAGCCGTGCAATCGGCGCGGTGTCGCCGCTAATCAGGCATAAGCTTTCGAGTGCTTCATCACTTTTCAGGCAGCCTGCCCACAAGGTTTGCGCGGCTTCGCGTTTATGGATAAGAGCGGTCGGTTTTTCAAGAGAAAATGCGGTGTTGGAATCAAGCATTTCGGCAGGCAGGTTTTCGGCAGCGAAATGTGCAGGCTGCCAGTTTTGCAGAAAACGGCATAAGGCTTGTAAACCTTCGTCTTCGCTGTTTTGCAGTAAATCGAGATGGTATTGCTTGAAGGCTTCAAAGGTTTTTTCAGACGGCGTAAACGGTTTTTCTTTGGCTTCGGCTTTGTTTTTATTGGCTTCCACGCCAAGCGCGTAGGCGGTTTTATCCCACAAAAAATTCGGTTTGATACCCGACGTGCGTTTTTCAGGGCGCGGCACACTCATCAGCTTCGGCTGCGGCTTTTTATCGGCAGTCAGATTCGGCACAACGGTTTTCAGACGACCTTCTTTATCCAACACCAAAATCCAGCCGATTTTCTCCTCGCTAAAACCATAAGACGGCACTTTCGGGTTGCCCGTTTCATCGGTTTCCGTTGCCAAACGGCGGTAATAGCGGACAAGGGACGCAAGAATCATGCTTTCACCTCCTCGGCGTAAAACGGCGGCACATCAATCAAGCCGTCTTTCATTTGCGTGCGGAAAAAATGCGGCGTGTTGCCGTGATCAAAATCAATATCGTGCAGCATCCAGCCCAAATCGCGGTTTGCCTCGCTTTCCGATAACGCCGACGGCGGCAGCGGTTCACCCTTATCCGCGCTTTCGCCATTTGCCCTTTCAGGCTGCGGGCATAGGGGCGGAACAGGCGGCGGTCGAATCCTGTTTCATCCGGACAAACGCGTTG
>NZ_QNRU01000006.1 GCF_003315235.1 Neisseria gonorrhoeae
CTGAAGGCGATGTGTTTGAACCTGTTGAAAGCCGCCAACAGGCTAAGTGCGCCCGCTGCCGCCTAAAAGGCGGCCCGGATGCCTGATTATCGGGTATCCGGGGGGGATTAAGGGGATATTCGGGTAAAATTAGGAGGTATTTGGGGCGAAAACAGCCGAAAACCTGTGTTTGGGTTTCGGATGCCGAAGGAAGGGCTTTTTTGCAAAGGCCTCATGCCGTCTGAACAGGCTTCAGACGGCATTTTTGCCGCGTGCCGGATGCGGAAACCAATCAGGCGTAATGTCGTGCAAGAAAACCGGGCAGTTCGGACAAACCGTCCAATACGGAGAGATGCGGTGCGCCAAGGAGCTGTTCGCGCGAATGTGCGCCGGTGGCAACGCCGACTGCCGCCGCGCCTGCGTTTGCCGCCATATGCAGGTCGTGCGCCGTATCGCCGACAACCAATGCCTCTTTCGGGTCGAGTCCCAGTTCGCCGCAGAGTCCGAATACCATTTCGGGCGAGGGTTTGGAGGGGTATTCCCCCGCGCAGGCGGTGGCGAGCCAATAGCCGCCGGTGGCGGTTTGGCTGATGGCGTTGTCCAAACCCGCCCGCCCTTTGCCCGTGGCGACGGCAAGCCGGAAGCCTTGCGCTTTGAGCTTGTCCAGACAGGGCGGGGCATCGGGAAAGAGTGTCATATTGCGGTTGTTGGGATTGAGGTAATGCGCGGAATAAGTGCGCGCGATGTCGGCAACGGCAGCTTCAGAAGGCATTTCGAGCAGGGCGCGGATGATTTCGGGCAGGCTGTATCCGATCAGGCTGCGGACGCGCTCCGCTTCGGGCGGCGGAAAACCGCATTCGGCGAAGCTGCGGCGCATGGTGTCGATGATGGGTTGGGTCGTATCGGCAAGCGTGCCGTCCCAGTCGAAGATGATGAGTTTGGGCGGGGTCATGGCAGGTTGGTTGCAGTAAAAAAGCAGATTTTATGCGGAAAACGCAGACGTGTCGCATTTTCGACAAAATTTGTCGGCTGAGCGATATGTTTTTCCGAACAAGCCGCGTTGTGCTTTATTAAAATAGAACCATTATCATTTATACAGATGGGACAGTTTATGTCAGTTTTCCGCATCAATATGGCCGCCGCCACGGTTTTGGCAGCACTCTCGTCTCCGGTTTTTGCCGCACAAACGGCGGATTTGGAAACCGTCCATATCAAAGGGCAGCGTTCGTACAACGCGATTGCCACCGAGAAAAACGGCGATTACAGCTCGTTAAAGGCAGCTATATGGATGACCGCCTCAATACCCGCGTCTCCCCCTGCCGCCTGAAAGACAAAAACGCCGCCGAACCCGAACAACCGCAACACCCGTTACGCCGCATTGGGCAAACGCGTGATGGAAGGCGTTGAGACCGAAATCAGCGGTGCGATTACACCGAAATGGCAAATCCATGCAGGTTACAGCTATCTGCACAGCCAAATCAAAACCGCCGCCAATCCACGCGACGACGGCATCTTCCTGCTGGTGCCCAAACACAGCGCAAACCTGTGGACGACTTACCAAGTTACGCCCGGGCTGACCGTCGGCGGCGGCGTGAACGCGATGAGCGGCATTACTTCATCTGCAGGGATGCATGCAGGCGGTTATGCCACGTTCGATGCGATGGCGGCATACCGCTTCACGCCCAAGCTGAAGCTGCAAATCAATGCCGACAACATCTTCAACCGCCATTACTACGCCCGCGTCGGCGGCACGAACACCTTTAACATTCCCGGTTCGGAGCGCAGCCTGACGGCAAACCTGCGTTACAGTTTTTAAAGACCAATATGCCGTCTGAAACGGCAGCCGCAGCATAATCAAACCACAACAAGCTGCGCGGCATACCCTATGCGCTCACAACCGGAGTATGGCATTGCGAAGGAAAACAGACCGAACCGGCAGGCAGACCGCTTTGCCGGTTCGGTTTTACCGCTTGCCGCCAGTCTGACCCACAAGCCGAACATCATGAAACCCATACCGACCGACACATTCCAACCTGCCATACTGCCCCAAGCCTTTGAAACCGAAATCAAATCCACCTGCACGGGGCGAATCTATCGGATTCAGACGGCAACACTCGGCGAAATGCAGTCTGAAGGCTATCCCGTCCTCTTTGTCCTCGACGGCGAAGCCTTTTTCCCGCGCTGTACAACATCATGCAGTCGCTGATGAACAACCCCGTTACCCGAAGCAACGCCCCCTGCCTGATTGTCGGTATCGGCTACACGACAGGCAGTGTGCGCGACCTGGCGCAGCGTGCCGCCGACTACACGCCGCCGCTTGGAGACAACGCCACAGCAGACGAACGGCGGCAGTTCGGACAGGCAGACCGCTTCGCCGACTTTATCGACAGCGAACTGACCGCCTTTTTAGAAAGCCGCTACACCCTTAACCGTAATGAAACCGCCGTATTCGGACACTCGTTCGGCGCACTGTTCGGACTGTATTCCCTGCTTTCCCACCGCTGTTTCAGACGGCATTGGCTCGTATCCCCTCGATTTGGTGGCACAACAGGCGGATACTCGACTTTATGCCGTCTGAAAACCGGCTGGACGGCATCGATGCCTGCCTCAACATCGGCGCACTCGAGCGGAGCAGCGGTTGCAAACGCAGGGAAGAACGCGACATGGCAGGGCAGGCCGAACAAATGGCGGCAGAGTTGGACAGGCGCGGGACCGCCGTATTTTTCCGGGAATATCCGAATGCCGACCACGGCAATGTCCCGTTTTACTCGCTGACCGACTGCGTCGAATATTTGAGGGAAGCGTGGCAACGGTAGGGGGAATCAAATATATGACTGCTTTGTTTTGCATCGGAAAATATAGCGGATTAACAAAAACCGGTACGGCGTTGCCCCGCCTTAGCTCAAAGAGAACGATTCTCTAAGGTGCTGAAGCACCAAGTGAATCGGTTCCGTACTATTTGTACTGTCTGCGGCTTCGTCGCCTTGTCCTGATTTTCGTTAATCCACTATAACAAGAGCTACCTAAGGGTTATTGCTCCCGTCCTCATTTCGCAGTGCTACAATTTTTGATAGTTCGCGCCGACTTTGCCCGTGGTTGTCGCTCCCGTTCTCATTTTATCTTGATATAAAAATCCCTGCTTCAGGTCGTCTGAAACAGGGATAGATTAATTTAACGGACGGGCGGGCGTTTTTTCAGGCGGCACGGTCTGATTTCTTTGCCCGGTTCGTCGATTTGGTATTTTTGGAATGAAAGGGCGGTTTTGACACCGATACTTTTGAAAATGCCGTTTTTCCCTTTGGTGCTGTCTGTGTCATGTACACGGATATCAATCGCCCCGGTTGATTTATTTAGGCTGGCGAAATAACCAAAAAATACGTTTTTCTTGGCAGTTACTTTTATTCAATCATTCGAATAAAGTACGAATGAAACCGGTTTTGGGCTTCAGACGGCATTTGTATTTTTGGTTACCAATTCACGCGCACCGACCGGCTGCCGAGCAATGTTTCCAGTTCGCCGAACAATGCGGAACTCGGTGTAACCGTCCATTTCGGAGGCACTTGAAGCCTGCCCGACGCTTTTTCGTTGGCATACGACAATTGAAGCGGGATGCGCGGCGTGTCGGGCAGTTGGTGGGCGGCGAGCAGCCGTACCAGTCCGCCGATGTCGTGATGCGGGGCAAGGGCGAGGCTGAGGCTGCGGGCGTAGCGTTCGCGCGCCGTTTGCAGGGTCATGACTTGGTTTGCCATGATGCGCAGCCCGTCGCCGCCGCCGTAATCGTCGCGGCTGACTTTGGATTCGATAATCAGCACTTGGTCGGCTTTGAGGCAGTCGGCGCAGTTTTCCAGCGTTTGTCCGCCGACCATGATTTCAGCCTGCCCGCTCGAATCTTCGAGGCTGACGAAGGCGATTTTGCCGCGTTTGCCCATCATGGTGCGCACGGCGGTAACGAATCCGGCGAGGCGCACGCTGTCTTGCGGTTTCAGACGGCCTAATTTGGTCGGGGCGATTTGGCGGACTTCTTGGGCATACGGGCCGAACGGGTGGCCGGACAGGTAAAAGCCGATGACGGTTTTTTCTTCGGCGAGTTTTTCCGATTCGCTCCACATGGGTGCGTCGATGAGCCGCACCGGTTCGATGGCGTCTTCCATCATGTCAAACAGCCCGCCCTGATTGGCGTTGGCGGCTTTTTGGTCGGCGTTGTCCATGGCAAGGTCGATGTTCGCCAAGAGCATGGCGCGGTTGGGTTCGATGCTGTCGAACGCGCCGCCGCGTATCAGGGCTTCGAGGGTGCGGCGGTTCATGTGTTCTTTGCCGACGCGCTCGCAGAAGTCCAACAGGCCGGTAAATTTGCCGCCGCTTTGCCGCGCGGCGATGATGGATTCGACGGCGGCTTCGCCCGTGCCTTTAATCGCGCCGAGTGCGTAGCGGATTTTCATGTTCGGATACGGCGTGAAGCGGTAGTCGGATTCGTTAATGTCGGGCGGCAGGAACTCGATGCCGTTGGCGCGGCAGTCGTCGTAGAAATGTTTGAGCTGGTCGGTGTTGTCCAATTCGGACGACATCGTCGCCGCCATAAATTCGGCGGGATAGTGGGCTTTGAGCCATGCGGTCTGGTAGGAAATCAGGGCGTAGGCGGCGGCGTGGGATTTGTTGAAACCGTAGCCGGCGAATTTTTCCATGTAGTTGAAGATTTCGTCGGATTTTTCGCGCGAAATGCCTTGTTTTGCCGCACCTTCGGCGAAGATTTCGCGGTGTTTCACCATCTCTTCGGGCTTTTTCTTACCCATGGCGCGGCGCAGCAGGTCCGCGCCGCCGAGCGAGTAGCCGCCGATAATCTGCGCCGCCTGCATCACTTGTTCCTGATACACCATAATGCCGTAGGTCGGCGCGAGGATGCCTTCCAGCAGCGGGTGGATGTATTGGAATTCCTGTCCCTTCATGCGTGCGACGAAGTCGGGAATGTTGTCCATCGGGCCGGGTCGGTAGAGCGATACGAAGGCGATGAGTTCTTCAAACTTGGTCGTATGCGCCGTTTTCAGCATTTTTTTCATGCCGGTCGACTCGAACTGGAAGACGGCGGTGGTGTTCGCATCGCGGAAGATTTGGTAGGCAGTCTGGTCGTCAAGCGGAATCTTGCCGACATCGACGATATCGCCGGCGGTGTTTTTGATGTTGTTCTGCGCCATTTCGATAATGGTCAGGTTGCGCAGGCCCAAAAAGTCGAACTTCACCAAACCCACGTCTTCCACGTCGCCCTTGTCGTACATGGATACGGGCGAGGCGGATTCGTCCGCCTGATACACGGGGCTGTAATCGGAAATCTTGCCCGGCGCAATCAACACGCCGCCTGCGTGCATACCCAAACCGCGCGTCAGGTCTTCCAGTTTTTTCGCCAGCGTAATCAGTTCGTCCGCTTCTTCCGCTTCAAGCAATTCCTGAATCTGCGGCTGCGCCTTCATCGCGTCGTCCAAACTCAGGGGTTTGTTGGCTTCCAACGGAATCAGCTTGGACAGTTTGTCGCACAGCATAAACGGCAGTTCCAGCACACGCCCCACGTCGCGGATGACCGCTTTGGACGACATCGTGCCGAAAGTCACAATCTGGCTGACCGCCTGAGCGCCGTATTTTTCGCGCACGTATTCAATCACGCGGCCGCGGTTTGCCTGACAGAAGTCCACGTCAAAGTCGGGCATGGAAACGCGTTCGGGGTTTAGGAAACGCTCGAACAGCAGCGCGTATTTCAGCGGGTCGAGGTCGGTAATCTTCAGCGAATACGCCACCAGCGAACCCGCGCCCGAACCGCGTCCCGGCCCGACCGGACAGCCGTGCGTTTTCGCCCAGTTGATAAAGTCTTGTACGATAAGGAAATAGCCGGGGAATTTCATTTGGATGATGATGTTCAGCTCAAAGTCCAGCCGCTCCTGATATTCCGGCATTTTTGCCGCCCGTTCCGCCTCGTCGGGATAAAGCTGAACCATGCGTTCCTGCAAACCCTCGTTGGAGAGTTTGATGAGACAGTCATCGAGTGATAAACCGTCGGGCGTGGGGAAAAGGGGTAGGAAGTTTTTGCCCAATGTGATGTGCAAGTTGCAGCGTTTGGCGATTTCCACCGTGTTTTCCAAGGCTTCGGGCAAGTCGGCGAAACGCTCCAGCATCGTTTCCGGCGGAATGAAAAACTGGCTCGGCGTGAAATCGCGCGGACGTTTCTTGTCCGTCAGCACCCAGCCGCCCGCGATGCACACCCGCGCCTCGTGCGCGTTGAAATCGTCGCGGTTCATAAACTGTGTCGGATGCGTTGCTACCACCGGCAAACCCAGTTCCTCCGCCAGCTTCACGCTGCCGGAAACGCAAGCCTCCCATTCGGGGCGTTCGGGCAGGCGTTGCAGCTCTAAATAAAACGTATCGGGAAACCATGCCGCATATTTCAACGCCGCCGCACGCGCCGCGTCTTCATTGCCGTTCAACAGATTCACGCCCACTTCGCCGTAATGCGCGCCGCTCAAACAAATCAAGCCGCTGTTGTCGCCGTTTTCCAGCCATTCGGGATTGAGTTCCGCATGATGGATATTGCGGTCTTGGCCGACATAAGCCTCCGTCAAAAGCTCGCTCAAGCGCAGATAACCCGCATCGTTGCGGATAACCAGCATGGCGCGGAACGGCTTGTCGGGCGCATTCGGATTGCCTATCCACACGTCCGCCGCGCCGACGGGCTTAATCCCTGCGCCGCGGCAGGCTTTATAGAATTTCACCAAACCGAATTCGTTCATCAAATCGCTGATGCCCAAAGCAGGCAAACCGTATTCTTGCGCTTTGGCAATCAGTTTTTTAATCCGCACCATACCGTCGGTAATGGAGAATTCGGTATGCAGGCGCAGGGGGATGTAGGTCGGCTCGGTCATGGCAAAATCGGCGTGGACAATAAAAGGCGTATTGTAGCAGGGTTGTCTTTAGATGGCGGTGCAGGTAATGCCGTTTCGGATTCAGACGGCATGACCTGCAAATGTTTTTTGAGCTTTTACGACGGCAAAAAAATGCCTCCTGCCGTGTGGCGGAGGCTTCCCAAGGAGTATTGATAGATATAAAGGACTATCAAACTAGTTATAAGGAACTATATACCTTATTCGGACGGACGGCAAGCAGTTAAATAGATTTTACGTTCAAACAGGTTTTTGATTTCGTTTTGATGCCGATTGCCGGTGTATCGGGCAGTCCGCGTTTGAGGATGTGCATCAGCGTCAATGCGGATTCGTCGGGGAACAGGATTTGCAGCCTGCCGTTGGGCAGGATTTCTTTGGACGGATGGCGGCATACGGGGTTTCAGACGGCATTTTTACGGAACAGGCAGTGCGGACACATCGCCGGTTTTGCGGCAATTTTGGGTGCGGCGGCGGCAGGTGCTACAATAACGCCCTCTTTCTAAAAGGGGACATTATGGAAGCCACCGTCTATCTCGAAGACAACGAATACATCGCTTTGTGCGACCTCTTGAAATTGGCCGGACTTGCCGAAAGCGGCGGACAGGCAAAAGCATTTATCGCCGAAGGGCTGGTGTTGCGCAACGGCGGAACCGAAATCCGCAAAACGGCCAAAATACGCGGCGGAGAAGTCATCGAGTTTGACGGCGCGCGCTTGGAAATCGCCGATGGATACGACCCTGAAGCATAAAGCCGAAGCCCTTTTGGGCGAGCCGCTTTTGGACGAACCCGTCCGCCCCGAGTCGTGGGAATGCTGCGGCAGCGACTGCGGCGAGGCGTGCATTCAGACGATTTACTGGGCGGACAAGGCATGCTACGATGCGCAACGGAAAAAACTGAAGGAAGCGGGTTGGTCGGACGATGCCGTCTGAAAACGGTTGGACTTGATAAAACCACGTTTTCAGACGGTCTTTTATAGTAGATTAAAATTGAAAACGTTCATATCGCCATTCCCTCGAAAGCAGGAATCCGGAAGTTTGAAATAGCGGTTAACCTTAAACATTTCCAATAAATCAAAGTCTGGATTCTCGCCTGCGCGGGAATGACGGCATAGCGGCTTTTCCTTTGCATTTGCCATACACCTGTTTTTTAAAATGACCGCCGCCGCCACACTGTCCGACAACATTGAAACATCCCGTCCTTCATTCACCACCACATAACACCCCATGATAGACCTGCACTGCCATTCCACCGTTTCCGACGGTATGCTCCCCCCCGCCGAAGTCGTCCGCCTCGCACATCAAAACGGCTGCACGCTGCTGGCGTTGACCGACCACGACCACACGGGCGGCATCTCCGAAGCGCGTGCCGAAGCCGACAGGCTCGGTTTGCGCCTGATTAACGGCGTGGAAATTTCGGTAACGTGGCGCGGGCGTACCATACACGTTGTCGGTTTGGATTTCGACGAGCAGGACGAAAACCTGCAAAACCTGTTGGCAGATGTCCGCAAAGGCCGTCTGAAACGTCTTGAAGCCATCGCCGCCAAGCTCGAAAAGAAAGGCATCGGCGGCGCATACGACGGCGCGCTGGCGCTGGCGGCAAACAAAGAAATGGTCAGCCGCACCCACGTCGCCGAGTTCCTCATCAAAAACGGACACGTCAAAAACAAGCGGCAGGCGTTCACCAAATACTTGGGCGACGGCAAATCCTGCGCGGTACGCCACGAATGGGCGACGCTGGCAGACTGCGTCTCCGCCGTCAACGGCGCGGGCGGCATGGCGGTGATTGCCCATCCGATGCGTTATGATTTGTCGGCAACCGCCAAGCGCAACCTGTTTGAAGAATTTAAAAACCTCGGCGGCGCGGGCATCGAAGTCCACAGCGGCAACTGCTGCAAAAACGACCGCCTCAACTACGCGCTTTTGGCAGACCGCTTCGGATTGTTGGCAAGCGCGGGCAGCGACTTCCACCGTTTAGACGACTTCAGCGGCGGCATCCTCGGCGCGTGTCCCGATCTTCCGGAAAACTGCAAACCGGTGCGGGCGCATTTTTCCCGACATTGAATGCGGATGAAAATGCCGTCTGAAAGGTCTTCAGACGGCATTTTTTGCGTTTTAAACGTTGTCGTACGGTTTTCGGACGGTTTTGCCGATGGCGGCGATGCCTTTTTCCAGCGTTTGAGCGTCCTGTGCGATACTCATACGGATGCACTCGCCCGCGTGCGGGTAGTCTTGCGTGTCGATGCCGACGAAGAAATGTTCGCCCGGAATAATCAGCGTACCTTCGGCTTTGAGCATTTCGTACAGGGTTTGCGACGAAACGGGCAGGTTTTCAAACCAGAGCCACAGGAAAATCGCGCCTTCGGGTTTGTGGATTTTCATCGGGTACGCGCCCAGCTCGCGCTTGAGCAGCGAAACGGCGGTTTGCGCCTGATTGCGGTAAAACGGCCGGATGACTTGGTCGGCAAGCCGTTTCATCTCGCCGCTTTCCAGCAGCGGGGCGGCGATGGCCGCGCCGAAGCGCGTGGGGGCAAGGTTCACAATCGCGTTCAGGCTGCTGACGGCTTTGACGGCTTCGGGCGCGGCGACGATGATGCCGGTGCGAACGCCCGGCAGGCCGACTTTGGAAAGGCTGAAGCAGAGGATGATGTTTTCGTGCCAATTCAGCGTTACGCCGCTGTCAATAATGTTGGGGAACGGCATTCCGTAGGCGTTGTCGATAATCGGCGGAATGCCGTGTTCACGCGCCAAAGCGTCCAAACGCGCCATTTCGCCGTCGGTCAACACGTTGCCGGTCGGGTTGGTCGGGCGCGAACAGCAAATCGCGCCGATTTTGCCCGCTTTGAGTTCGGGCAGGTTTTCCAGTGCGTCAAAGTCCACGCGGTATTTGAAGAAGCCTGCTTCGCCTTCGTGTTCGACGTTTTCGATTTTGGGTTTGACGGAAACGAAGTGTCGCCCTTCGACATGCACGTCGGCATAGCCGATGTATTCGGGCGCGAGCGGCAACAAAATGGCTTTTTCTGCGGATGTGCCGTCTGAAAGCTTGAATTTGCCGCCGAAGAGGTTGAATAAATAGAAAAACGCGTTTTGCGAACCGTTGGTCAGCGCGATATTGCCGACGGTCAGGTTCCAGCCGTATTCGCGGTTGGGGAAGGCGGTCAGCGCGTCAATCAGCGCGGCATCGCCTTGGGGATTGGAGTAGTTGCCGATGTTCTCGACGGCGTGTTCCGCCGCCAGCTTGGAAAATATGTCGGCGAACGCCCGATCGATTTCGGGAATGCGCGCCGGGTTGCCGCCGCCGAGCATATTGACGGGCTTGTCGCTTTTGAGCGCGTCGCCGAGGTCGTCCATCAGTTGCAGGATGCCGCTGTGTTGCGTGAATTTTTCGCCGAATGCCGAGAACTGCATGTCAAACTCAGTGTGTGTAAGGCAGATTGGTTTGTACGGTATGCCGTCTGAAGGTTCAGACGGCATTTTTTCTGTGTGTTTCGCATACCCAAAGCAGGTCGCAGATGCCGCCGGTCGGGGTAAAGCCGGTCGGGGCGTTGACGAGCAGGTCGCGGATTGCCTGCTGGTCGTAACGGTCGCAGGCGGTGCGGATGCGGTCGAGCAGGGCGGAGAGTTCGTGCCACGGCAGCATGGTCTCGTCGGCGGTCATGATGCGCGGATGGCCGGTTTTGCGGACGTTGTCGCCGATGAGCAACTCTTCGTAGAGTTTTTCGCCGGGGCGCAGCCCGGTAATGAGGATTTCGATGTCGCCGTCGGGCTGTTCGGGCGTTTTGGGTTTGAGTCCGCTTAAGGTAATCATTTGGCGGGCAAGGTCGGTGATTCTGACGGATTCGCCCATATCGAGGACGAACACGTCGCCGCCTCTGCCCATCGCGCCGGCTTGGATAACCAGTTGCGCCGCTTCGGGTATGGTCATGAAATAGCGCGTGATGTCGGGGTGGGTCAGGGTGATGGGGCCGCCTTCGGCAATCTGTTTTTCAAACAGCGGGACGACGGAGCCGGACGAGCCTAAAACATTGCCGAAACGTACCATGCTGAAGCGGGTTTTTTGTCCGGGTTCGGCGGCGAGTGCCTGAAGGCAGAGTTCCGCCATGCGTTTGCCCGCACCCATCGTGTTGGCGGGGCGGACGGCTTTGTCGGTGGAGATGAGGACGAAGGTTTCCACGCCCGAAGCCGTGGCGGCAAGCGCGCATTCGAGTGTGCCGAAGATGTTGTTGCGTATGCCCTCGACGGTGTTGAACTCGACCATAGGGACGTGTTTGTAGGCGGCGGCGTGATAGACGGTCGCAACGGAAAAGGCGGTCATAATGTGCGTGAGCAGCGTGCGGTTTTGCACCGAACCCAAAAAGGGAAGGATTTCGGCGGCGATGCCGTTTCGGGCGCAGTATTCGCACAATTCTTTTTCAACGGTGTACAGGGCGAATTCGGACAGCTCGAACAGCAGCAGCCTTTCGGGGCGGCGGCGGATAATCTGGCGGCAGAGTTCCGAACCGATGGAGCCGCCCGCGCCGGTTACCATGACGGTTTTGCCTTCGGTGTCGGCATTCATGAGGCGGTCGTCGGGTGCGACGGAATCGCGCCCGAGCAGGTCGGACACAGAGATTTTTTTGAGCGTGCCGATGCTGATTTTCCCGTCCATCAGGTCTTTCATTCCGGGAATGGTCAACACTTCGCACGGATAGGCTTTCAGTTTGCTGATGATTCGGCGGCGTTGTTCCTGAGTCGCGCTGGGAATGGCGAGCAGGATTTTTTCCACGCCGTAGCGTTCGATGAGGAAGGCGATGGCATCGGGCTGGTAAACGGCAAGGTCGTAGATGACGGTGTGCCAAAGCTTGGGGTTGTCGTCCACAAAGGCGGCGGCGGAATATTCGCGCATCTGTTTGACGGCTTCAAGGAGCTGCCGACCCGAACGCCCCGCGCCGTAAATGATGACGGGGTCATGTGTTTTTTTCTGGTGGTCGGACAGGAGTCCGCGCAAAACCATACGCGAGCCGGTCACGGAAACAAACAGCAGTAAGAAATAGACAATCGGCAGGGCGAGGCGCAGCCTTTCTTCAAAAATCAATGTGTTGAGGAAGAACAATACGGCGGAGGCGAGGCTGCCGGCAAAGGCGGTGGTCAGGACGTGGAAACTGACAAAGCGTGTAACGGCGCGGTAAAGCCCCATTCGGATAAATAATGTGATGGTCAGCAAGGCAGTCAGCAAAAAAGACTGCCAGTTGGCAAAATCGAACCATTCGTCCGAGTAGTCGGCCTTCAGGCTTTGGGTGAACCAAAAGGCGGTGAAAATCATCAGAAAATCGTGTATGAGGAAACAGATTTTCTTGATGTTGCGCGGCAGGGCGATCAGGGTTTCCAGATTCATATCGTGGGGCGGTATGTGCTTTCAGGCGGCATATGCCGTCTGAAGGGTTATCGTGCGGCTTCGGTCAGGACGGCTTCGATGTGTTTTTTGCAGAACGCGATTTCGTCGTCGGTCAGCGTCGGGTGCACCAAGAACGTCAGGGCGGTGCCGCCCAGTTCGACGGCGTTTTTCAGCCGCTCTTTGGGCCGCCACGGCGTGTTGTCGAAGGCTTTTTCCAAATACACTTCGGAGCAGCCGCCTTGATAGCAGGGGACGTTGCGCGCGTTCAGTTCGCTGACGATGCGGTCGCGCGTCCAGTCGTCTTTCAGGTGTTCGGGTTTGACGAAGGCGTAGAACTTGTATTGCGCGTGTCCGATGTAGCCGGCGACTTCAATCAGGCGGATGCTTTTGAATTTGCGCAAACTTTCTGCCAGCTTGGCGGCGTTTTCTTGGCGGCGCGCCGTCCATTCGGGCAGGTGTTTGAGCTGGATGCGGCCGATGACAGCCTGCATTTCCATCATGCGCCAGTTGGTGCCGAAACTTTCGTGCAGCCAGCGGAAACCGGGCGCGTGTTCGCGGTGGTACACGGCATCGTAGCTTTTGCCGTGGTCTTTGTACGCCCACATTTTTTCCCACAGGGTTTTGTCGTTGGTCGTAACCATACCGCCCTCGCCGCCGGTGGTGATGATTTTGTCTTGACAGAACGACCACGCGCCGACGTGCCCGATAGAGCCGACGGATTTGCCTTTGTAGGTCGCGCCGTGCGCTTGGGCGCAGTCTTCAATCACCCACAAATCATGTTCTTTTGCCAAAGCCATGATGCCGTCCATTTCGGCAGGCATACCGGCAAGGTGGACGACAATGACGGCTTTGGTATTCGGGGTCAGCACGGCTTTGACGGTTTCCGCGCTGATGTTTTGGCTGTTCAAATCCACGTCGGCAAACACGGGGTTTGCGCCCGCGTTCACAATGCAGGAGGCGGAGGCGAGGAAGGTGCGCGAGGTAACAATCACATCGTCGCCCGCGCCTATGCCGATTGCTTTGAGTGCGGCATCGAGCGCAAGCGTGCCGTTGGAAAGGGCGACGGCGTACCGCGTGCCGGCAAAGGCGGCAAATTCTTTTTCAAATTCGCGGCATTCGCTGCCCGTCCAGTAGTTGACTTTGTTGGACAGCAGGACTTTGGAAACGGCATCGGCTTCTTCTTGGGTGAAGCTCGGCCATGGGGAAAGGGCGGTGTTCAGCATGGTGTTTGGTCCGTCGGGTTCGGACGGCATTTCCGACCCTATGCCGTCTGAAGGGGGCGTGTTCCGAAGAATCGGGCGCGCGCCGCAGGTGTTGTCAAAATCGGTTTGTACGGAAGTTTATTTTAATCGCTTATGCCGTCCCGGTCTTGGGGTTTTTGCCCGTAAGGGGCTTTGCCGGGTTGCCCGCGACGGTCATGCCGTCCGGGATGTCGCATACGATAACCGCCCCTGCACCGGCGGTAACCCCGCTGCCGACGGTTGTCTGCTGGCGGCTGCACGCGCCCGTGCCTATCCGGCTTTCTTCGCCGATACGCGTGTTGCCCGACAGGTGCGCGCCCGGGCTGATGTGGACGAAAGCGTCAAGCAGGCAGTCGTGATCGACGGTGGCGGCAGTGTTCACAATCACGCCGTCTTTCAATACGCTGCCGGCCTGTACGACGGCTTTCGCCATTACGACGCTGCCTTGTCCGATTGTTGCAGAAGGCGAGACGGTCGCGTCGGGATGAATCAGAACGGGCAGTTTGAAGCCGAGCGCGGCGGCTTTTTCGGTGATTTGGCGGCGGATGCGGTTGTTGCCGACGGCGACGGTGATGTCGAATTGTTCGGGCGATAAACTGTTTTCAAGCAGCAGCGTCGTGCCGATGACGGGGAAGCCGTTGACGCTGCCTTGGGTGCGGTCGTCCAGAAAAACGATTTCGCCGTATGTGCCGAGTGCGGCGGCAAGCTCGGCAACGACTTTGCCGTGTCCGCCCGCGCCGATAACGGCGAGTTTGCGATTCCCCGCGAAAGGGGGCATGGTGGCTTCCCCTTCCGCCGAAATGCCTTCTTTAATCAAGACTTTTTTGACTGTCAGAAACAGGATTTTCATATCCAGCCAAAAGCTGAAATTGTCGGTGTACCAAACATCGCAGGAGAACTTTTCGTCCCACGAAAGCGCGTTGCGCCCGTTGACCTGCGCCCAGCCGGTAATGCCCGGTTTCATTTCGTGGCGGCGGTTTTGAAATTTGTTGTAAAGCGGCAGATACTGCATCAAAAGCGGGCGGGGGCCGACCAGGCTCATCTCGCCTTTGAGGACATTCCATAATTCAGGAAGTTCGTCCAAACTGGTGGCGCGTAATTTTTTGCCGAAGGGCGTGAGCCGCTCGCTGTCGGGCAGCGGAATGCCGTCTGAATCAAGCGCGTCGCGCATGGAACGGAATTTGACCATTTTAAAAGGTTTTCCGTCCTTTCCGGGGCGTTCCCGAATGAAGAAGACGGGCGAACCCAGATTCTTGCGGATGAGGTATATCAAAACCAGAAACACGGGCGACAGGGCAATCAGCCCCGATGCGGAGGCGACAATGTCGATGAGGCGTTTGAAAAATTTATTCATCAGCTAATCTTTCAATCAGGTTGACGATTTTTTGATAGGCAACGTCGCGCTTGAAACGGCGGACGATTTCTTCGGACTGAACAGGATCGTTTTTGCGCTTCAAAATATCTTTGGCGGCTCGAACGAAACCGTCCACATCGCCGGAACGGTAGTTCGCATGCGGCAGCAGGGTAAGGACTTCGGCAACTTCGTCGTTGACCTGGCTGTTCGGAATCGGTTTTTGCAAAGCCATATAGTCGGAGAGTTTGTTGGTAATCGATGCCATTGAATAGGACCGGATGGCGTTGACAGCAATGTCGCAGCCTTTGGCGACCGACATCATTTCGGCGTAAGGGATGTAGCCGTAAAACTTGATGCCGTCGCAGGCATATTGTTTGAGCCTGTCCAAATCGGGGCCGCCGCCCATAATGTGCAATTCGACGTTTTCCCCGTCGTCCAACAGCTTGCGAACGCCTTTGCACACGGTTTCCACGTCATAGTTGTAACTGAGCGTGCCCAAGTAGAAAAAGCGGGTTTTGTCGTCGCCAAAATCTTTGGCAGGTGCGGCATCGAGTTTGGGAAAGTCAGCACCAATATAGATGACTTCGCCGGGTACGTTCGGATTGGTTTCTTTGGCGCGGTCGAGATAAGTCTGCGATACGGCAACCAGCGCGTCGGCGTAGCGGTAGGCCCGGTTGGCGCGTGAAGCAAAGGGCAGCAGCTTGTGCGGTACTTTTTTCAAAAACGGTACGACCGAGGAGAAAGACTCCGGCCATACGTCCTGCACATCGACAATCAGTTTGTAGCCCAAACGCGCTTTGTGTTTGCCCAACAGCAGGTTGGTGGCAATCAGCGGATAGGCGGAATAGATGACGTCTTGTTCGCCCGGACGGCAGTTTTCCAACCATTTTTCAAAATGTTTGACGAAGCGGTGATGGCTGGTCACGCGTCCCAAAGATACGTTTTTGCTATATCCGCTTTCTTCCAACAGTATGACTTTCAGACGGCCTTGTGAGGCGGCCTCGGCATCTTCGGGCCGTCTGAAAGATTTGTCGTAGTGCTTGAAGTTGCTGGTAATCAGCAACACGTCGTGCGATTGCGACAATAGTTCTGCCAGATACCAAAAGCGGTTGAAATGCGGTTCGGACGGCAGCGAGCAGTAGGGGGCGGCTATGGTAATGTTCATGTTTCAGACGACCTTACATTTCGTACGCAGCCATGGTGGTGCGGTAGATTTCGTCGTCGGAGCATAAGGTTTCGACATGTTTGTGCAGGGCTTTGCCCATTTGGCTGCGCAACTCTGGATGCTTGATGAGTGTATCGACGGCTTCGATAAACGCTTCGTCATCGCCGAAAGGAATGCAGTAGCCGGTTTGGCCGGTAATGACCATTTCGGAAATGCCCGCCATGTTGTAGGTCACGACAGGCGTGTCGTAAAGGCCGGCTTCCAAAATATTGTTGCCGACACCTGCGCCGTGGTCACCTACGCAATGCGGCGTGTTCACTAAAATATCGACTTCTTTGAAGTAGCCGGTCAAATCGCGGACGCCGCCGAGGAAGGTCACTTTGTCTTCAATACCCAAACGTTTGGCTTGGGCTTTGAGGTTGTCCATTTCTTCTCCTATGCCCGCCATGTTCAGGCGTACGGGTATATTGCGGCCAACCATTTTCTTCAAAATATCCAACATCAGATGCACGGCGCGGACGGTGTCCAAACGGGAAAGTGTGCCGAGTACGGCGCATTCTTTTTCGGTTTTCCGGAAATGAAATTCCGGGGGGGGTGTTGTAGGCGTAGGCAATCCGGCCGGCGGGGAAGCCGTGGCGGATGAGCTTTTCGCGTTCGTGTTTGCAGTTGCCGATGATGTACGCGCCCAGCTTGTCGAAGAGTTTGGCGGTTTTGGGGTAGGTTGCCGCGTCCAAACCGTGCGAGTGGCAGATGATTTTGGTTTTCGGTGAAACGATTTTGGCGGCAAGGGCGCAGGCCGGGACGACGCGCGCCATTTGGCAGTCGATGATGTCGGGTTGTTCGCGGCGCAGCATCCGGGCGTAGGCAAAGGTGCTTTTAAGGTAGCCGGCAAGCCCGCCCCGGTAAAAATCAACCGGCTGCCAACGGATGCCCGATGCTTGCGCCTCTCCGACAAAAGGGCCGTCCGAGGAGGCGAGGATGATGTCGTGCCCGTGCCGTTTGAGCAGCCGCCCGAGGCGGACGGTGGCGGTTTCTGTGCCGCCCAGGCCCGACATAGAAGTAGTCAGGATGATTTTCATAATGGGAAACCTTGTTTTTTCAAATAATGAAACAGTTTGTGCAAATTTTTCCGGTGGCGCAGGATGCAGCCTGCCAGATATGCCGCCCATACGCCGGCAAACAGGGGGTAGTTTGCCGGTGTGCCGAAGCAGGTGTAGGCCGCCGAGGAGGCCAGGCAGAACAATGTGTGCATATAAAGCGGCAGGCGTTTGAGCGGCTGCCACAGGCGGCAGGAGCTTTCTGTCTTGAAAACAAAAAACAACCAGAATGAGGCGGCACAGGCAACCGCCGCGCCCCGCGTGCCGCCGGACGGTACGGCAAGCCCCAGCAGCAGCAGGTTTGCCGCCAGCGCGCCCAAGGTGGCAAGCGCGATCGGACGCGTTTTGCGGACGACGTTCAAACCGATGCCGCTGATTTCGGTCAGCGTGTAAAACAGCGGCGGCAACATGCACGATACGACGGTAAACCGGACGGCGGCGTAGTTTTCCGGCAGCAGGAGGGAGGCGAGGGGCGAGAAAATTCCGGTCAGGCAGAGGGCGGAGGCAAGCAGGGCGGCGGCGGATTCTGCCGTTGCCGAGAGGCGGGCGGGCGTGGCGTTTTCTTCGATTGCACGGAAAATATACGGTGTCCAGACCGTTGAAAAGATGCTTTGGAGCAATAATGCCGCCCCGCCGAACGAAATACCCATCGAATAAACGCCGAGCTGTTCCAGGCCCGCATATTTTTTCAGGAACAAACGGTCGGCGGATGCCAGCCCCCAATAGGCAAGGCTGCTCAGTGCGAGCGGTATGCCGTAGCGCAGCCCCCGGTGCAGGACGGCGGGCGAAAACGGCGCGCGCCGGACGGCCTTCAGACGGCATCGGTTTTGAAACAGCAAAAAGGCGGCGGCGGCAAGGTTTGCCAGCGCGTAAACGGCGGTCAGGACGGCGGTGTTCGCCGGAAAGTGCAGCAGCCCGACCGTCAGCGGCAACAGCAGCAGAATGGCGAGTTTGGGCACGAGTTGCGCGGACGAAAAGGCAAGGGCGCGCCCTTCCATACGCAAAACCAGTAAGAGAAAGCGGATGGGCAGGAAGCTCAGTTCAAACAGCACCAGCCCGATGCCGGCGGCGGCATCGTCGAGCGAAAACAGGATTTCAGACGGCAGGGACGGGCGGGAAAGCAGCAGGGCGGCTATCGCGGCGGAAAACAGCAGCGGCGGCAGGAACAGGGTTTTGAACAAAGTGTCTTTGTCGGCGGCGGCATAGTATTCGCGGACGTATGCCTGATCCAGCCCGAGGCACAATACCGACACCGTCAGTCCCGCCGCCGTCTGCATCAGCACGATGCGCCCGATGTCGTCGGCGGGGAAATACCACGACAGCAGCGGCAGGATGATGACGGCTAAAACCGCGCTGCCGATCGAGCCTGCCGCGTAGCCGAGGATTTCTTTTGTGTCCATTTTTGATGTCCGGTCGGCGGCGGGATGCTGCCTGTGCCGTCTGAAGCCTTTCTTGATCGGAATTTGACGGCTTTCAGGCCGTCGCGGCTGCCGGCGGGGTGCGGCAGCCCGGGTTGCGCTTTTCCGGGCGGGCGGCGGTCTGAACGGGCCGTTTTTTATCGGCGTTATTATATAGTGAAACGGCGGCAAACCCTTTAAAAGGCGTTGCCGTTTTTCCGGAACACGGTTTTGATGTCGTGTCCGAGGATTTCGCTTGAAACGGGTGTCCACAAGGGCGGTGCGGAAAGGGCGGCACGGTTTTCGGGCAGGGAAAACAGGTCTTTGCCGCCGCCGAGGATTTTGGGCGAACGGTACAGCACGATTTCGTCCGCCAAATTTTCCGCCAAAAATGCGGATGTGAGTTCGGAGCCTGCTTCGACCATGATTTCGCCGAAACCTTCGTCGGCAAGGAGGCGCATCAGATGGTGCAGGTCGATTTTGCCGTCTGCCGTTTCAGACGGCATCAGGATGCGGATGTGTGCGTGTTCCCGATAGGGGCGGAGTTTGTCTTCATCGCGTTCCAAGGTGGCGATGTAGGTCGGAGATTGTCCGTCGGTAACCAAATGGCTGTTCGGGGGCAGGCGCAGGCGGCTGTCTAAAACGATGCGTGCGGGTTGGCGCAAAGTTGGAAAAGCGCGGACGTTGAGCCGGGGATTGTCTGCCAACACCGTGCCGATGCCGGTCAGCACCGCGCAGCTTTCGGCACGCAAAACCTGTACGTCGGCACGCGCTTCCTCGCCGGTAATCCAAAAGCTGCTGCCGTCTGAAAGGGCGGTTTTGCCGTCCAGCGAAACGGCGCATTTGAGGCGGACAAAGGGGCGGCGGCGTTCGATGCGCGATAAAAATCCCCGGTTGAGTTCGCGTGCTTTGTTTTCAAGTAGTCCGCATTCCGTCTTGATGCCCGCTGCTTTGAGCAGGACAAGCCCTTTGCCTGCAACCGGCGGGTTGGGGTCGCGCATGGCGGCGACGACGCGTGTTACGCCGGAACGGAGCAGGGCTTCGGCGCAGGGCGGTGTGCGTCCGTAATGGCTGCACGGTTCGAGGGTAACAAAGGCGGTCGCGCCTTTTGCCATTTCCCCCGCCTGACGCAGGGCGTGGACTTCGGCATGGGGTTCGCCCGCTTTGACGTGGAAGCCCTGTCCGACAATTTGTCTGCCGTGTGCGATAACGCAGCCGACGCGCGGGTTGGGCGAAGTGGAAAAACGCCCCAAAGCGGCAAGTCGGAGGGCGTTTTCCATCATGGATATATTTGTGTCCGAAAACATAGGGATACCGTATCAGTATGGGTTGGGGGAATCAGGTTTTGCCGCCTGTTTTGACGGCTTGCGCCAGCCACGAGGCAAAGTCTGCCGGATTGTCGAAGCGTTTGTGCAGGGCGGCGAAACGGACGGCGGCTTCCGTGTTTTGCCCGAACAGCTCCTCCAGCACGATTTCGACAAGTTCGGATGAGGATATGTCGCGCTGACCCGAAGTGTAGAGCCTGTGTTCCGTCAGGCGGACGGTTTCGTCAATCTGTTCGGGTGTCAGGGCGGATTTTCGGGCGGCGGCGGTCAGGTCGTTGCGGAGGCGTTGTGCATTGAAGGGCGAACGTTTCTTGTCCGGACCGATGACGGCGGGCATTTTGAGTTCGGCGGTTTCGAGTGTGCCGAAGCGTTTGCCGCAGCCGGGGCAGTGGCGGCGGCGGCGGACGGTATTGCGCTCTTCCATCAGGCGGGAATCGGCAACTCGGGTGTCTGGGTGGCTGCAAAACGGGCATTTCATGGTATTTCCTCACTGATGCCGTCTGAACGTCAAACCGATACGCCGGCGGCGCGGGCGATTTCCAGGCCTTCTTCGGCACTCATATAGACGGGATTTTCGGGACGGTCGTGCCGGACGATGTTGCCTTCGCGGAACATGACCAGTTCGTTCACGGCAAGTTGGGACCACGATTCATCGCGAGTCAGCGGCAGGGTGGAGATAACGGCGACGCGGTCGTCCGGCGTGGTTACTTCGGCAAAATCGACCATTACATCGTCGTCGAGCAGGCGCGCTTTGCCGAACGGGGCTTGGCGGACGATGTAGTGCAGCAGCGTGCTGGCGTGGGCAAACAGGGAAATGCCGTCTGAAAGCATGAAGTTAAACAGCCCGAACTTGCGGATTTCGTGCGTCAGCCCCGCAATCGCGTCAAACAGCGTGTCGTCGTCGGGACGGGCGGCAAAGCGGGTGCGCAGGCGGTTGAGGATGTGGCAGAACGCGCGTTCGGAATCGGTTGTGCCGACGGGGTGGAAAAATTCTCCTTGTTCGGGGAAAAAATCGACCAAATGCCCGTTGTGGGCAAACAGCCAGTAGCCGCCCCACATTTCGCGCATAAAGGGATGGGTGTTCGCCAGCGAGGTTTGACCTTGCGAGGCTTTGCGGATGTGGGCGACGACGTTTTCCGATTTAATCTGGTAGGCGCGTACGAGGTCGGCGACGGGGGAATTTGCACTCGGCTTGTCGTCATGGAACAGGCGCACGCCTTTGCCTTCGAAAAAGCCGATGCCGAAACCGTCGGCGTGATGGTCGGTAATGCCGCCCCTGCGGCGGAAGCCTTCAAAGGAAAACATAATATCGGTCGGCGTATTGCAGTTCATGCCCAGCAGTTGACACATAGTTTGTCCAAATGATTCAGATGGTCGCAAGTATTCGGATTATACCCCGAACTGAAAATGCCGTCTGAAATACGGCTTGTTCCCCATTATTCCCGCGAAAACAGAAAACAAAGACGGAAACTTAAGATTCCGTCATTCCCGCGCAGGCGGGAATCCGACTTGTCCGGTTTCGGTTGTTTTTCGTTCCGTAACTTTTGAGCCGTCATTCCCGCGCAGGCGGGAATCTGGAATTTCAATGCCTCAAGAATTTATCGGAAAAAACCAAAACCCTTCCGCCGTCATTCCCACGAAAGTGGGAATCTAGAAATGAAAAGCAACAGGAATTTATCGGAAATGACCGAAACTGAACGGACTGGATTCCCGCTTTTGCGGGAATGACGGCGACAGGGTTGCTGTTGCGGATTAACAAAAACCGGTACGGCGTTGCCCCGCCCCGGCTCAAAGGGAACGATTCCCTAAGGCGCCCAAGCACCGGGCGAACCGGTTCCGTACCATTTGTACTGCCTGCGGCTTCGCCGCCTTGTCCTGATTTTTGTTAATCCGCTATATTCCGGATAAATTCCTGTGATTTTGAATTTCCAAATTTCCATCTGCGCGGAAATGACGGCGGACAGGTTGTCGTTATTCCGGATAAATCCCTGCAATATGGAATAACCGGATGCCCGCTTTTGCGGAGAATGATGATGGAAAGTCATCATCGTGCGTCAAACCCGCGCGGCAACACATCGGCAGAGGAAATCAGAGATACGGTTGCAGGGTGCGCCGGAGGATGTCCGTGTCGGTAATTTCGGTGATGACGGCTTCGCCCAGCCGGTTCAGACCGATAAAGCGCATGATGCCGCCGCTGACTTTTTTGTCGTGGCTCATATGTGCCAGCCATTTTTCAAAGGCAAACACGGGCGGTGCGGACGGCAGTCCGGCGGCTTCGAGCAGGGCGGCGAGCCGCGCGGTATCTGCGGCGGAGGTTTTGCCCAGTTGTTCGGACAAACGCGCCGCCAACACGCAGCCGGCGGCAACGGCCTCGCCGTGCAGCCATACGCCGTAACCCATTTCCGCTTCGACGGCGTGTCCGAAGGTGTGTCCGAGGTTGAGCCATGCGCGTATGCCCTGTTCGGTTTCGTCTTGGGCGACGATGTCTGCCTTCATTTGGCAGCAGCGGTACACGGCTTGGGTGAGGGGCGCGCGTTCGAGTGCCATCAGTTCGGGCATATGCTGTTCCAGCCATTCAAAAAAGCCGATGTCGCCGAGCGCGCCGTATTTGATGACTTCCGCCATACCGGCGGACAGTTCGCGGGCGGGCAGGGTGTGCAGCGTGTCCAAATCTGCAAGCACCGCCTGCGGCTGGTAAAACGCGCCGATCATATTTTTGCCGAGCGGGTGGTTGATGGCGGTTTTTCCGCCCACCGATGAGTCGACCTGACTCAACAGCGTGGTCGGTATTTGGATGAACGGCGCGCCGCGCTGGTAGGTGGCGGCGGCAAAGCCGACCATGTCGCCGATCACGCCGCCGCCCAGCGCAATCAGCGTGGTTTTACGTTCGGCGCGGTTTTGCATCAGCCCGTCAAAGATGAGGTTGAGCGTCTGCCAGTTTTTGTGCGCCTCGCCGTCGGGCAGGATGATGCTGAAATGGGATACGCCTGCCGCATCCAATGCCGTCTGAAGCGTGCCGAGGTAGAGCGGGGCGACGGTTTCGTTGGTGATGATGGCGGCGCGTTTGCCCAAATGCGGTTTGAGCAGGCTTCCCGCCTGCGGCAGCAGCCCGTTGCCGATAAAGATGGGGTAGCTGTGCGAAGGCGTGTGTACGGTCAGTGTTTTCATTGTTGTTCCTTAAAGTTTGAACCGCCGGCCCGCCGGGCGGGGTGCGGTTTGGTTTTCGGGGAGCGGCGCATATGCCGGTTTATCGGGATAAGCGTTTGAGCAGGGTTTGCACGGTTTCCCGGCAGTTTGCCGATTCTACGGTAAAGTCGGCGGTTTGGCGGTAAACGGGGTCGCGTGCGGCGTAGAGTTCGCGCAATTTCGCCAAAGGATCGGCAACTTGCAGCAAAGGGCGGCTGTTGTCGCAGCGCGTGCGTTCGAGCAGGGTTTCGGGCGGGGCGTGCAGATAAACGACCGTGCCGCTTTTGCGGATAAGGGCGCGGTTTTCTTCTTTTAACACCGCGCCGCCGCCGGTGGACAGGACGATATGCGGCAGGACAATCAGTTTTTTGAGTATGGCGGTTTCGCGCGAACGGAATCCCTGTTCGCCTTCCATTTCAAATATGGTGGGGATGGGAACGCCCGCCGCTGCGGCGATTTCGTGATCGCTGTCGTAAAAACGGTAATCCAGCCGCTGCGCCATTTGCCGGCCCAGCGTAGTTTTGCCCGCGCCCATCAGTCCGATGAGGATGAGTTTGCCGTTAAAGTTTTTCATCACGGTTCCTTAATGTTTGACCCCCCCCCGCCTTTCGGGGCGGCAGGGTTCGGGCTTGTCGGGTTACGGCGGGATTTTATACGAAATCGGCAGGGCGGCGGTACGTTTGGAAAAATAACCCGACCATCCCGAACTTTTCTGATTTTAAGGAAAAATAAAAGAAATCAGGGAGGTTTTTTATTTCAGGCTGTGTTTTGACAATCCGTTGATTTCACTTAATTTGTCAGGAAAAGGCAATTATCTTTGCTTAGGTAAACAATTATCCAATTGAATATATTGAAGATAATATGTTTATCAATACTATAGCGGATGAACAAAAACCGGTACGGCGTTGCCCCGCCTTAGCTCAAAGGGAACGATTCCCTAAGGTGATGAAGCACCAAGCGAATCGGTTCCGTACTATCCGTACTGTCTGCGGCTTCGCCGCCTTGTCCTGATTTTTGTTAATCCGCTATAAAGACCGTCGGGCATCTGCAGCCGTCATTCCCGCGCAGGCGGGAATCCAGTCCGTTCGGTTTCAGCCGTATCCGACAGATTCCTGCCGCGTTGCGGTTCTAGATTCCCGCCTGTGCGGGAATGACGGCATATCGGCAGGCGAAGGATAAATGCGTAAGGCGGATGCGTAAGATGGGTTGTAGGGTGGACTGTAGGGTGTGCTTCAGCCCGCCGATTCCAACCAACTTCGCCAAAAACCGAAACCGCCGAGTTACGCCTATTCCCCAAAACCCTTGATGCGGTGAAATTAGTGGGCTGAAGCCCACCCTACGGCCCGATGAATCGTCAGTAATACCCGAATCGTCATTCCCGCGCAGGCGGAAATCCGAACACGTCCGCACGGAAACCCATATCCCGTCATTCCCGCGAAAGCGGGAATCTAGAATTTCAATGAGGCAAGAATTTATCGGAAAAAAACCGAAGTTTAAAGACCTAGATTCCCGCCTGCTCGGGAATGACGGGGTGTTTCGGGTTGCTGTTTTTTGTGGAAATGACGAGGCTTTGGATTGCGAGGATTTATCCCTTCCGCCGTCATTCCCACAAAAGTGGGAATCTAGAAATGAAAAGCAACAGGAATTTATCGGAAATGACCGAAACTGAACGGACTGGATTTCCGATTTCGCGGGAATGACGGCTCAAAAGTTACGAGACGAAAAACAACCGAAACCGGACAAGTTGGATTCCCGCCTGCGCGGGAATGACGGCATTTCGGTCGCGGCAAAAAGCATAAAGAAAGGGCATATGCTGTAAAACATATGCCCTTATTTTGACGCATCAATAGCGCAGGCTGTTGCCGGCCGTATCTATAATCCTCGGGGTAATGAAAATCAGCAGTTCGCGGCGGTCGGTTTTTTTCCCGCGTGTTTTAAAGAGGTTGCCGATAACGGGGATGTCGCCCAACAGGGGGACTTTGGTCAGCGTATTGCCGTTGTTTTCTTCATAAATACCGCCGACAATCAAAGTGCCGCCGTTTTCAACCATAGCCTGCGTATTCAGGCTTTTGGTCGAAATACATAGGATTGTGTTGTTGCCTGAAGCACATTGTGCAGGCGAGTCTTTGTTGATTTTGACGGTCATGATGATTTGTCCGTCGGGCGTGATGTTCGGCGTAACGGTCAGCCCCAAGACGGCTTTTTTGAGTTCCGTGTTGGTAGAGTTGCCGCCGCCCGAGGCTGTAGTTACGGTAAAAGGAATTTCGTAACCGGATTCGATTTTGGCCTCTTTGCGGTTTTGGGTCAGCACGCGCGGATTGGCAAGCGTTTTGGTTTTTGAAAGCGACTCGGATGCGGACAATTCCAAATTCAACGCGCCGGAGGAAATCGCGCGCACCAGCGAAATGCTGTTTGCGGCAGCGGCAACCGGCAGGTTGATTTTGGTTTGGGCCTCCCATTTATCGCCGCCCCCGAAGCCGGAGTTCACGCCCCAGCCGAATGCGCTCGTCTCATTTTTCAGTTTTTTCCTGCCTGTCGCGCCGAACTTAACGCCCAAATCGCGCGAGAAGCCGTCTGCCGCTTCGACGATACGCGCCTCAATCATCACTTGTTGCGCGGGTACGTCCAATTCGTCAATCAGTTTGCGGAATTTTTCGATGACGCTGCGGGTATCGGTAACAATCAGGGTGTTGGTGGCGGGATCGATCAGCACGCTGCCCCTGCCGCTGACAAGCGTGTTGCGGTTTCCGGTCGTGTCGGCATTGTCCAAACGCAGGATGCTGCGGAATTCTTCCACATTTTTGTATTTCAATTGGAAGTTTTGGGAATACAGCGCGCCCAGATCGGCAATGTCTTTTTCCGCTTGTAAGAAGGCTTTGTCTTTGGCAAGCAGCTCGTCGCGGGGCGCGATGTTGACGATGTTCCCTTGCTGGCGCATATCGAGGTTGCGCGCCTGCATAACCAAATCCAAAGCCTGATCCCAAGGTACGTCTTTGAGGGAGAGGGTCATTTTGCCGCTGACGGAGTCGCTGGCAACAATGTTCATCCCGGATTCTTTTGCCAAAATCTGCAGGATGGTGCGGATTTCGACATCTTGGAAGTCAAGGGAGATTTTCCGGCCTGTGAAGGTTTTGGGCGCATTGTTCACGCCGCCTGACTCGAGGTTTTGTTTTTTCGGCAGGACTTGGAAGGTAAAGTATCCGGGCGCGGCGGATTTGTTGACGAGTTCCCAGTTGCCGGTTGTTGTGATAATCAGCTGGGTGTCGTTATTGAGGCGTTTCAGCGTAACCTTTTGAACCGGTGTTTTGAAGTCTGCCACATCCAAACTGCGTTGGAGCGCGGTCGGCAGGGTATGGTTTTTCAGCGTAACGATGATGTGGTCGTGCTGTTGGCTGATGTCGGGCTGCCCGGCAAAGCCCAATGCCGCCAATTCGATAATGCCGGCATTTTTGCCGTCTTTGCGGAAATCGATATTGGTTTGTTTTGCCGGTGTCGCCGCCTGTTGTTTTGCCGATGCCGCTGCCTGTTGTTTTGCCGGGCTGAACGGTGCGGATACGGATACTACGGACTCGGTAAACGGTGCGGCAGCCTGTTGTTTTGCCGGTGCGGCAGGCGCGGCTTTTACGGCTGGGCGGGCGGGGGCGGACACGGTATCGTCCGATTCGTTAATGAATATCCAAACTTTGTTCCCGCGTACTTCGGTATTGTATTGGCCCGGTTTGTTCAAATTCAGAACCAGACGCGCACGGCTGCTGTTTTGTGCGGCACTGATTTTGCTCAACAGAGGATCGGCATATTCGAGTACCTGTTGATCCATGGAAATGCCGGTTTGTTCAAAGTCCAAGGCGATGCGGGCCGGTGAGGAGGTTACGAAGCCGGTCGGGTTGACAATCTCTTTGTCAAAGCTGACTTTGACGATTTTCTGTTTGTTGGGCAGGGAGGAAACTTTGATGTCTGTAATGTTTCCTGCCGATGCCGTCTGAAAGGCGGCGGTTGCGACAAAGAGACCGGAAATGATTTTTGTCAGTTTGGTATTCATAATGGAGTAATCCTCTTCTTAATTTTGTTCTGCGGCAGGTGCTGCCGCTTGTTCGGTGTTTTTGTCGGAAGAATTCAACAGCAGTTCTGCTTTACGGGAAACCCAGTTGCCCGTGCTGTCTTCTATCAGCTCGTTCAGGATGATGCTGTCGTCGGTAATGCTTTCGATTCTACCGTAGTTTTGTCCCAAATAGTTGCCGACACCGACAGTGTAGACATAACCTTCAGCCTCGATGAAGCCGGAGACTTTCTGTCCGGACTTCAAAATGCCGACATAACGCATATTTTCCAAACTGAATTTTTCCAGCGTTTCTTTAATACGCTTGGTGTCGGGGGCATTTTCCCCTTTTTTGGCGGTTTCCATGCGGCGGAAGTCGAATGCGTTCGGCCCTGTAAGCTGCGGCGGGCTGTATACCGGCGCAACCGGCAGGGTAGGTGCTTGGAAAGGTATGATTTCTGCTTTGGCTTCGCGTCGCGTTTGTGCCATCCATTCGTTTAGGTCTTCAGAATTTTGGGAACACGCGGAGAGAGCCAGAAAGCTGATGAGTAAGGCATAGTGTTTCATGGTTTCCCTAACGTAAGTTATTTTTGCTCGGCATTTTGTGCCGCTTCTGCGGCAAGCTCTTCTACGGATTTTGCTTGGTAGGTGGTGGCAATGGCGCTGAGGTTCAGGATACTGCTCTTGCCGTCAGGATTGCCGCCGTTTTCCGGAGATTGGGCGATTTTCAGCGACTCAAGGGTAATGATTCGGGAGAGACTGCCGACATCGCGGGTAAATTGGCTGATCTGTTCGTAATTTCCGGTAATGGAAATGGAATAGGGTAATTTTTTGATGGGACCGTCATCTACGGGAGGTTGGGGCA
The DNA here is from genome assembly GCF_003315235.1 of Neisseria gonorrhoeae. Lineage (GTDB taxonomy): Bacteria > Pseudomonadota > Gammaproteobacteria > Burkholderiales > Neisseriaceae > Neisseria > Neisseria gonorrhoeae. The sequence continues at coordinate 27,936 of NZ_QNRU01000006.1, forward strand.
TAACGCTGTCCAAGCGCAGACCGTTGCTCGAACCCGCCTGATGAAGCTCTTGAACCAAATTGGGAATTTCTGCATCTGTCGGCAGCTGTTTCAACATGATATCGAAGGCAGAGCGGATTGAGGCAAGTTCGTCCCTAAGGTTGTTCAGGCTGGCCGCGTCGATACTTTTCTGTTTGTAGGTGTTTTTCAGTTCGGTTTCTTTTGCTTCATATTCCTCAAGGGATTCCATCTGGCTTTTGAACAATCCGGCATAACCGAGCCCCAGCACGGCGGCAACGACCAGCAGGGCGATAAAAAGCCTGGCAGGAAGGTTGAGCAGGTGAAGGTTGTTGAGATCCAAGTTGGTTTTAGATGATTTAGAAGCCATTCAGTTTGCCTCCTGTGCGTTTCCCGAAGCCGGATTCTCTTTGGATTCGGCCGCCTTTACGATAGGTTGTAATGTTGCCTGAAGGGTAAATTCTTGATGCGAATTGTTTTTCTTGATGCTTAACAATTCGGGTTGCTTGAATATGCCGGTATTGGGCATCGCCCTCATCATGGCGGCAACGCGGTTGTCGCTGGATGTCCTGCCGCTGAGCCGATAAGAGTCGGCGGTAACGGCATCCAGCGAGGTTAGGTAGGTGCTTCCGGGGACGGCCTCATTCAGGCTGTCGAGGATTTTTGCGGCTTGGAGGCGTTTGATCTGGAGCTCCCCGATTTTGTTTTTCTTAATCAGGAAGGCATCTTTTTCCTGTTTGAGCTTTTGTATTTCCGACAGCTCGGTATCCAAGTGTGCGATGGAGATTTCCAGCAGCGTGTTTTTTTCCGACTGTTTATTGATCATATTGTCGATAAACAGGTAGGTTGCCGCAACGGCGGCAACGCCCGTCAGCACGGCGCCGTACATCAGCGTTTTAAACTGCTGCTGTTTGCGTTTGTTCATCTCTTCCCTGTAGGGGAGGAGGTTGATTTTGATTAAATTGTTCATAATTATAATCCCCGTACCGCCAAACCGAACGCCTTGGTCAGTGTCGGCGCATCAAGTTCGAATTGTTGTTCGTCTGTTTTGAGGTCGTTCGCAAAATAACGCGCGGGATGGACGCATTGTACATCCGCATTGGTTTGCGAGGCGACGGTTTGGGCGATGCCTTTCTGGCGCACCGCTTCCCCCGTCAGCAGGATATGCTTGATGTCGGTCATATCGTCTGCGGTCTGCGTGGTGTAATAAAACTGCAAGACCCTTTGTATTTCTTGGGTAATCTGCTGGTTGAAATAGTTTGCCACGCTTTCTTGGTAATCGGAAGGTTTTTGCGGGGAGTTGATGATCTCTTCCGCTTTTTCTGCTGTTACCTGATAGGTGCGCTGGATGAGTTGGTTGAGCTGTTCTTCGCTGACGGAGGTTTCCTGTTTGTATAGGATTTTTCCGTCTTGGATGACCAGGGCGTAGGTCTGTGCGGCATATACGCCGAAAATGGCCACTTTTTCGTCCGCAAGCTCGGGGGCAAAATGGTTTATCCACAGCGCGTAGGCGTTGTATTGTCCGAAAATGTCCACATCAAGCGCGGATAATTTCATACCGGCTGCGTTGAATGCGTCAATCAGGGGTTCGATTTCATCCTTTCTCGATGCGACGGACAAAACAGCTTCGCCGACGGCCGATTGGGACAAGACCTGATAGTCGTAATTGGCTTCTTCGAGCGATATCGAGCTGGCTTCGGAGATGGAGGACTCCACGAACCCCTGCAGGTCCAATTCTGCATCTTTGGCCGTGTAGGTCAATTGTTCGATGGTTGCCAGATTTTGCGGGACGGACGCGACGATGTTTTTGCACGAAGTACCCAGTTTGGCATAGGCTTGTTGCAAATATGTAACAAGTTGATCGTAATTTTGGACTTTATTGCCTTGAATGATATTCTTTGGTAATTTGGCAATGACGTATTTTTCCAATTGAATTTGGTTTAAACTACGTCCTGACAATTGTACCATTTTGATGGAATGCTGGTCGATATCGATGCCGATTGCCGCGCGGTTATTGAGTCCCGAAGATTTTTTAGGGAGCTTGGCATCTGTTTTTTTAGGGTTTTTCAAGCTTTTAAACAAGCGCATGATGAAAGTTCCTGCTTTATTTGTACAGTGAGTAACCGTTTCGGTATCCGTAATGGATTCCTTGTTCTTTGCACATTGAAACCGTGCTTTGTAGAAATCGGTTGCTATTTTACTTTATTTAATACCAATAATGGTAAATTATTATTCAGCTATGATTAAAAAGATTTTAACTACTTGTTTTGGTTTGTTTTTTGGTTTTTGTGTATTTGGAGTGGGTCTGGTTGCCATTGCTATTTTGGTAACGTATCCGAAACTGCCGTCTTTGGATTCTTTGCAGCATTACCAGCCTAAAATGCCGTTGACTATTTATTCGGCGGATGGAGAAGTCATCGGTATGTATGGGGAGCAGCGGCGCGAATTTACAAAAATCGGCGATTTCCCCGAGGTGTTGCGGAATGCGGTTATTGCCGCCGAGGATAAACGCTTTTACCGGCATTGGGGGGTGGATGTTTGGGGTGTTGCCCGCGCTGCCGTCGGCAATGTCGTGTCCGGCAGCGTGCAGTCGGGTGCGAGTACGATTACACAGCAGGTGGCGAAAAATTTTTATTTGAGCAGTGAAAAAACGTTCACACGCAAATTCAATGAGGTGTTGCTTGCCTATAAAATCGAGCAGTCTTTAAGCAAAGACAAAATCCTTGAGTTGTATTTCAATCAGATTTACCTCGGTCAGCGTGCCTATGGTTTTGCATCTGCCGCGCAAATCTATTTCAATAAGAATGTCCGAGATTTGACTTTGGCGGAAGCCGCCATGCTTGCGGGACTGCCCAAGGCTCCGTCTGCCTATAATCCGATTGTTAATCCGGAGCGTGCCAAGTTGCGCCAGAAGTATATTTTGAACAATATGCTCGAGGAGAAGATGATTACCGTGCAACAGCGCGATCAGGCATTGAATGAGGAACTGCATTATGAGCGGTTTGTTCGGAAAATCGATCAGAGTGCTTTATATGTGGCGGAAATGGTGCGTCGGGAACTGTATGAGAAATATGGTGAAGATGCCTATACGCAGGGTTTTAAGGTTTATACCACGGTCCGCACCGATCATCAGAAGGCGGCAACCGAGGCATTGCGCAAGGCTCTACGGAATTTCGATCGCGGCAGCAGCTACCGCGGTGCGGAAAACTATATCGATTTGAGTAAGAGTGAAGATGTCGAGGAGACTGTCAGCCAGTATCTGTCGGGACTCTATACCGTCGATAAAATGGTTCCCGCCGTTGTGTTGGATGTTACTAAAAAGAAAAATGTCGTCATACAGCTGCCCGGCGGCAGGCGGGTTGCGCTTGACAGGCGCGCCTTGGGTTTTGCGGCCCGAGCGGTCGATAATGAGAAAATGGGGGAGGACCGTATCCGCAGGGGCGCGGTCATCCGTGTCAAAAACAACGGCGGGCGTTGGGCGGTGGTTCAAGAGCCGTTGCTGCAGGGGGCTTTGGTTTCGCTGGATGCAAAAACCGGAGCTGTGCGCGCGCTGGTCGGCGGTTATGATTTTCACAGCAAAACATTCAATCGTGCCGTTCAGGCAATGCGGCAGCCGGGTTCGACCTTTAAGCCGTTTGTCTATTCGGCGGCATTATCTAAGGGGATGACCGCGTCCACAGTGGTTAACGATGCGCCGATTTCCCTGCCGGGGAAAGGGCCGAACGGTTCGGTTTGGACACCTAAAAATTCAGACGGCAGATATTCCGGCTACATTACTTTGAGACAGGCTCTGACGGCTTCCAAGAATATGGTTTCCATCCGTATTTTGATGTCTATCGGTGTCGGTTACGCGCAACAGTATATCCGGCGTTTCGGCTTCAGGCCGTCCGAGCTGCCGGCAAGCCTGTCTATGGCTTTAGGTACGGGCGAGACGACGCCGTTGAAAGTGGCGGAGGCATATAGTGTATTTGCGAACGGCGGATATAGGGTTTCTTCGCACGTGATCGATAAGATTTATGACAGAGACGGCAGGTTGCGCGCCCAAATGCAACCTTTGGTGGCAGGGCAAAATGCGCCTCAGGCAATCGATCCGCGCAATGCCTATATTATGTATAAGATTATGCAGGATGTGGTCCGTGTCGGTACGGCAAGGGGGGCAGCTGCGTTGGGAAGAACGGATATTGCCGGTAAAACGGGTACGACCAACGACAATAAAGATGCGTGGTTTGTCGGTTTTAACCCTGATGTGGTTACTGCCGTATATATCGGCTTCGACAAACCTAAGAGTATGGGGCGTGCCGGCTACGGCGGTACGATTGCGGTGCCGGTTTGGGTGGACTATATGCGTTTTGCGTTGAAAGGAAAGCAGGGCAAAGGGATGAAAATGCCTGAAGGTGTGGTCAGCAGCAATGGCGAATACTATATGAAGGAACGTATGGTAACCGATCCGGGCTTGATGCTGGACAACAGCGGTATTGCGCCGCAACCTTCCCGACGGGCAAAAGAAGATGATGAAGCGGCAGTAGAAAACGAACAGCAGGGAAGGTCTGACGAAACGCGTCAGGACGTACAGGAAACGCCGGTGCTTCCGAGCAATACGGATTCCAAACAGCAGCAGTTGGATTCCCTGTTTTAAAGACTCCGCAAAATGCCGTCTGAAAAGTCTTTCAGACGGCATTTTAGATTTGGCAGTGGCAATTTTTTAAATGTTTGCGGCCGGTCAAGTGGGGGGATACGGTTTCCGTATAATTGAGGTCAGTTTTCCTCTGGAGAGGAAGCGGCGGCATCTGCTGCGTCAAACCAGCTTCCGACAGTTCGGTTGGCCTCGTCAATACCTTGTTTTTTCAGGCTGGAAAACAGCTGTACGCTGATGTTTTGCCTGTCGGAATAAGGTTTGAGCAGTTTTTTGACTTGGGACAGGGTTTTTATCTGTTCGTTTTTGGATAATTTGTCGGCTTTTGACAGCAGGATGTGAACCGGTCTGCCGGTCGTGTGGAAAAAGTCCAGCATACGGATGTCGAGTTCTTTTAAAGGATGGCGGGCATCCATAATCAAAACCAGCCCGATAAGCTGTTTCCGATGGCGGAGGTAGTCGCCGAGCAGATTGACCCAATGTGCGCGTACCGCTTCGGGGACTTGGGCATAACCGTAGCCGGGCAAATCGACCATAAAATTGCCGTTCTGCAGCTCGAAGAAGTTGATATGCTGTGTCCGTCCCGGTGTTTTTGAAACGTAGGCAAGACGGACATGGTTGGTCAGGGTATTGATGGCACTGGATTTTCCGGCATTGCTCCTGCCGACAAAGGCAATTTCGAGCGGTGTGTCCGGCAGGTCTTTGAGATGGTTTACCGTCGTGAAGAATTTGGCGTTTTGAAAAAGGTTCATGGGCATATCCTTGTTTTCCGCCGCCGTTTGTCCGACAGCAAAAATATGCGGTTGGTTTTATGTGAAACACAGTGGTAATTTAATGTAAATTTAGTATAGAATAACACGTTTACAGAATCATCGGTTTTAATCGGGTCAAAAATCCCATATTTGAATATAAAAAAGAGCATTGTTGCGTTATCCAATGCTGTAATCAGGAGCACTCCATGAGACGATTGACTTTATTGGCCTTTGTTTTGGCTGCCGGTGCGGTTTCCGCATCTCCCAAAGCAGACGTGGAAAAAGGCAAACAGGTTGCTGCAACGGTTTGTGCGGCTTGCCATGCAGCAGACGGTAACAGCGGCATTGCGATGTATCCGCGTTTGGCGGCACAGCATACTGCTTACATCTATCATCAAACTATCGGCATCCGCGACGGCAAACGCACCCACGGTTCGGCAGCTGTGATGAAACCGGTGGTAATGAATTTGAGCGATCAGGATATTTTGAACGTATCCGCATTCTATGCCAAACAGCAGCCCAAATCCGGCGAAGCCAATCCTAAGGAAAATCCCGAATTGGGCGCGAAAATCTATCGCGGCGGTTTGAGCGATAAAAAAGTGCCGGCGTGTATGTCCTGCCACGGTCCGAGCGGTGCGGGTATGCCGGGAGGCGGAAGCGAAATTCAGGCTTATCCGCGTTTGGGCGGCCAGCACCAGGCATATATTGTTGAACAGATGAATGCCTACAAGTCCGGTCAGCGTAAAAATACCATCATGGAAGATATTGCAAACCGTATGTCCGAAGAAGATTTAAAAGCAGTTGCTAACTTTATCCAGGGTTTGCGTTAATCATCCAAGGGTCTGCTTCAGAAGCCGTCTGAAAAGGTTTTCAGACGGCTTCTGAAAATTTTGCGATAAGTTTTTTCAATCGCAACCGTTGGAATCGATGCAGGCTGTCTTCATTGTCTTGAAATAAAAAGCATCAAGACAGTAGAATCGGGACGTTGTTTTCTGTCTGCCCAATTCTGCTTTCCCATATTCCTGATGGCGGAATAAACACACAATGAGTAAATCCCGTATATCCCCCACACTTCTTTCCCGTCCGTGGTTCGCTTTTTTCAGCTCCATGCGCTTTGCGGTCGCTTTGCTCAGTCTGCTGGGTATTGCATCGGTTATCGGCACGGTGTTACAGCAAAACCAGCCGCAGACGGATTATTTGGTCAAATTCGGACCGTTTTGGACTCGGATTTTTGATTTTTTGGGTTTGTACGATGTCTATGCTTCGGCATGGTTTGTCGTTATCATGATGTTTCTGGTGGTTTCTACCAGTTTGTGTTTAATCCGTAACGTTCCGCCGTTTTGGCGCGAAATGAAGTCTTTCCGGGAAAAGGTTAAAGAAAAATCTCTGGCGGCGATGCGCCATTCTTCGCTGTTGGATGTAAAAATTGCCCCCGAAGTTGCCAAACGTTATCTGGAGGTGCGGGGTTTTCAGGGAAAAACCGTCAGCCGTGAGGACGGGTCGGTTCTGATTGCCGCCAAAAAAGGCACGATGAACAAATGGGGCTATATCTTTGCCCATGTTGCTTTGATTGTCATTTGCCTGGGCGGGTTGATAGACAGTAACCTGCTGCTGAAGCTGGGTATGCTGGCCGGTCGGATTGTTCCGGACAATCAGGCGGTTTATGCCAAGGATTTCAAGCCCGAAAGTATTTTGGGTGCGTCCAATCTCTCATTTAGGGGCAACGTCAATATTTCCGAGGGGCAAAGTGCGGATGTGGTTTTCCTGAATGCCGACAACGGGATGTTGGTTCAGGACTTGCCTTTTGAAGTCAAACTGAAAAAATTCCATATCGATTTTTACAATACGGGTATGCCGCGCGATTTTGCCAGCGATATTGAAGTAACGGACAAGGGAACCGGTGAGAAACTCGAGCGCACCATCCGCGTGAACCATCCTTTGACCTTGCACGGCATCACGATTTATCAGGCGAGTTTTGCCGACGGCGGTTCGGATTTGACATTCAAGGCGTGGAATTTGAGGGATGCTTCGCGCGAACCTGTCGTGTTGAAGGCAACCTCCATACACCAGTTTCCGTTGGAAATCGGCAAACACAAATATCGTCTTGAGTTCGATCAGTTCACTTCTATGAATGTGGAGGACATGAGCGAGGGTGCGGAACGGGAAAAAAGCCTGAAATCCACTCTGAACGATGTCCGCGCCGTTACTCAGGAAGGTAAAAAATACACCAATATCGGCCCTTCCATCGTGTACCGCATCCGTGATGCGGCAGGGCAGGCGGTCGAATATAAAAACTATATGCTGCCGATTTTGCAGGACAAAGATTATTTTTGGCTGACCGGCACGCGCAGCGGCTTGCAGCAGCAATACCGCTGGCTGCGTATCCCCTTGGACAAGCAGTTGAAAGCGGACACCTTTATGGCATTGCGTGAGTTTTTGAAAGATGGGGAAGGGCGCAAACGTCTGGTTGCCGACGCAACCAAAGACGCACCTGCCGAAATCCGCGAACAATTCATGCTGGCTGCGGAAAACACGCTGAATATCTTTGCGCAAAAAGGCTATTTGGGATTGGACGAATTTATTACGTCCAATATCCCGAAAGGGCAGCAGGATAAGATGCAGGGCTATTTCTACGAAATGCTTTACGGCGTGATGAACGCTGCTTTGGATGAAACCATACGCCGGTACGGCTTGCCCGAATGGCGGCAGGATGAAGCGCGGAACCGTTTCCTGCTGCACAGTATGGATGCCTATACGGGGCTGACGGAATATCCCGCGCCTATGCTGCTCCAGCTTGACGGGTTTTCCGAGGTGCGTTCCTCAGGTTTGCAGATGACCCGTTCGCCGGGTGCGCTTTTGGTCTATCTCGGCTCGGTATTGTTGGTTTTGGGTACGGTATTTATGTTTTATGTGCGCGAAAAACGGGCGTGGGTATTGTTTTCAGACGGCAAAATCCGTTTTGCTATGTCTTCGGCCCGCAGCGAACGGGATTTGCAGAAGGAATTTCCAAAACACGTCGAGAGCCTGCAACGGCTCGGCAAGGACTTGAATCATGACTGAACACTATAAAACCCTTCCGGAACACGAGCTGCTGATTCAGAAATCTTTGATCCGCAATCTGAATCTTTGGGATTGGGTATTTGCCGTGCTGGTTTTTGCGGCTACGGTTTTCGTGCAGACCCGTTCCGGTATGCATATGGACATTTACGAAACGGTCATGTTGTGGGCGAGTGCCGGTATTGCCGTGTTTTTGGGTTGGTTTTTCAAACCGATGCGCTGGTTTGTTCCTTTAAGCGTATTGCTTGCCTATGCCGCCGTCGGTCTGTATGGCGGCAACATTAAATCGGCAGAGATTTTCCTGTTGCGGTATTTCCTCAGCAGCCAATCGGCGATCATGTGGCAGTGTGCTTTTGTCTTCTTCGCCCTGTTCGCCTATATTTCGGGCGCGGTTTTGGCAAGCGTAAAAAATGTGCCGACCAACACGCTGTTGGGTATGGGAACCGTGTTTGCATGGGTGTCTGCCGTAGCAGGCTTTACCGGTCTGCTGGTACGTTGGCACGAAAGCTATCTGCTCCGTCCCGATGCAGGGCATATCCCCGTGTCCAACCTTTATGAAGTGTTCATTCTGTTTTTGGTCATTACCGCGCTGATGTATTTGTATTACGAGGGTAAATTTGCCGTGCAGAAATTGGGCGGCTTCGTGTTCGGCTTTATGGCGGTCGTGGTCGGCTTTGTGTTGTGGTACAGCGTGTCGCGTGAGGCTCATACCATCCAGCCGCTGATTCCCGCGCTCCAGTCCTGGTGGATGAAAATCCACGTTCCGGCAAACTTTATCGGTTACGGCGCGTTCTGCATTTCCGCGATGCTCGGTATTGCCGAACTGGTTTCCCTGCGTGCGGAAGAAAAAGGCGGAAAACTGTGGCTGCCGCCGTCGGCATTGATCGACGAGGTGATGTATAAGGCGATTGCCGTCGGCTTTTTGTTCTTTACCATTGCCACCATTTTGGGCGCGTTGTGGGCGGCGGACGCTTGGGGACGCTATTGGAGCTGGGATCCGAAAGAGACTTGGGCGTTCATCGTTTGGTTGAATTACGCCGTGTGGCTGCATTTGCGGCTGGTGGCGGGCTGGCGCGGCAAAGTGCTGGCGTGGTGGGCGATTATCGGTTTGTTCGTAACCGCATTCGCCTTTATCGGCGTGAATATGTTTTTGAGCGGGCTGCATTCTTACGGAACGCTTTGATACGGTGCGACGATGCCGTCTGAAGGGCTTCAGACGGCATGTTCCGTTTTGGGGATACGGCAGTCGTGCCGAAATTCGCTAGAATACGTTTTTCAGTTTTTAACGGCATCAGACCATGTTGGTATTAGGAATCGAATCTTCTTGCGACGAAACCGGCGTTGCGCTGTACGACACCGAACGAGGATTGCGGTCGCACTGCCTGCACACTCAAATGGCAATGCACGCGGAATACGGCGGGGTCGTGCCGGAATTGGCGAGCCGCGACCATATCCGCCGCCTTGTTCCGTTGACTGAAGGCTGTTTGGCGCAGGCAGGCGCATCGTATGGCGATATTGACGCGGTTGCCTTTACGCAGGGGCCCGGTTTGGGCGGTGCGCTGCTGGCGGGTTCGAGCTACGCCAACGCGCTGGCTTTAGCGTTGGATAAGCCCGTCATCCCCGTCCATCATTTGGAAGGACATCTGCTGTCGCCGCTGTTGGCGGAGGAAAAACCCGACTTTCCTTTTGTCGCGCTGTTGGTTTCGGGCGGGCATACGCAGATTATGGCGGTCAGGGGCATAGGCGACTACGAGCTTTTGGGCGAGAGCGTCGATGATGCGGCGGGCGAGGCATTCGACAAAACGGCGAAACTGCTGGGTTTGCCGTATCCGGGCGGTGCGAAACTGTCGGAACTTGCGGAATCGGGCAGGCCCGAAGCGTTTGTTTTTCCGCGCCCGATGATTCATTCCGACGATTTGCAGATGAGTTTTTCGGGATTGAAAACCGCTGTTTTGACTGCCGTTGAAAAAGTGCGTGAGGCAAACGGTTCGGAAACCATACCCGAGCAAACCCGCAACAATATTTGCCGTGCGTTTCAAGATGCGGTAGTAGAAGTGTTGGAGGCAAAAGTGAAAAAAGCCCTGTTGCAGACAGGGTTCAGAACCGTAGTGGTCGCCGGCGGGGTCGGTGCAAACCGCAAACTCCGTGAAACTTTCGGCAACATGACGGTACAAATCCCGACCCCCAAAGGCAAGCCGAAACATCCGTCCGAAAAAGTCAGCGTGTTTTTCCCGCCGATGGCATACTGCACGGACAACGGTGCCATGATTGCCTTTGCCGGTGCGATGCACCTGGGCAAGGGCAGGGAGGTCGGTGCGTTCAACGTCCGTCCGCGTTGGTCGTTGTCCGAAATCGTCAAATGACAAGATGCCGTCTGAAACCTGTTCAGACGGCATTTTTATTTTCGTTACGGCGTTTTATAGCGGTTGTACATAAACAGATACTGCGTCGGAAAACGGCGTATCCAATATTCGGTATTGCGGTTGAACACGGCGGCATCGTGGGCTTTGTTGCCGTTCAATTCCCCTTGGACGGGGCGGATGTGCAACACGAAGCCTTGTCCGTCGGGCAGGCGTTCGCAGCAGAAAAACAGGGTTTTCACGCCTTTGACGTGTGCCAATTTTGCCGCCAGTGTCATGGTGTATGCAGGTTTGCCGAAAAAATCCGCCCACACGCCGCCGCCTTCCTGCGGAGAAGGGACGTGGTCGGGCAGGATGATGGTTGCCTCGCCCGCGCGCAGGGCCTTGATGATTTGTTTGACCCCTTGTATGCCGGTGGGCGCGGTTTTGCCTTTGCCGCGCACCCTGCCCGCCTGCATGATTTTGTCTATCGCTTTGATTTTCGGCGGCTTGTACATGGCGGTCAGGTGGAACGGAAGCTGCTGGCTGATGTAGCGTCCGCCCAAATCGTAGCTGCCGATGTGCGGCGTGATGAACAGCAGCCCTTCGCCCTTGTCCAAAGCCTGCTGCACGTGTTCCCAGCCGTGTACCGCTTTGAACATTGTTTCGATGTCTTCCGGTTTTTTGAAAAACGCGGGGGCAAGTTCCAAACCGCATTTTGCCGTTTCCGCAAAAACGGCTTTGACCGTCTGCGTGTCGGGGTTCAAACCCGCCTGCCGCATATTGGCGACGATGCGCGCGCGGTCTTCCTTTAAAAGGTAAAACGCCAGATGTCCGAGCCGGTTTCCCAGCGTGTGCAGACAGGAAAGCGACAGCAGGGAGAGGCATTTGAGCAGGGCGGTCAACAGGATGTGCATGGCGGTTCGCAAAGGGGGAAACAGCCTGAATTGTAAACGAAACATGCCGTCTGAAAAAGGGAAGTATTGCGGCAATATGCCTTTTCTGCTACGATGCGCGCTGCATTAAGAGTTGGGAATTCCATGCCAACCTGCTTTTCAAACGGAAAGGTAAGGTGGACGGTTGAAAAACCGATGTGGCTCGCCGGAGCAATCCAAACCCGCTTGATGCGGGAATTTTTTTGCCTGTACGAAACGTACGGACAGAGATTCCAAAGCGCCGTTTAAATAGGAATATTTCTCAACTGAATGGCACGAATAGGGAAATTTTGCTATATTTCCCGCTGTCGACATTATGTTCATACAACATGCTGTCTGAAGAAGATGGTTTGTTTTTCAAGGAAAATTTCAATGAGCGAATATCTGTTTACTTCCGAATCGGTTTCCGAAGGCCATCCGGACAAAGTAGCCGACCAAGTATCCGATGCGATTTTGGATGCCATCTTGGCGCAAGACCCCAAAGCGCGTGTCGCGGCGGAAACTTTGGTCAACACAGGCTTGTGCGTATTGGCGGGCGAAATCACCACCACCGCCCAAGTGGACTACATCAAAGTCGCACGCGAAACCATCAAACGCATCGGCTACAACTCCTCCGAGCCGGGCTTTGACGCCAACGGCTGCGCGGTCGGCGTGTACTACGACCAACAATCCCCCGACATCGCCCAAGGCGTGAACGAAGGCGAAGGCATCGACCTGAACCAAGGCGCGGGCGACCAAGGCTTGATGTTCGGCTACGCCTGCGACGAAACCCCGACCCTGATGCCGTTTGCCATCTATTACAGCCACCGCCTGATGCAGCGTCAAAGCGAATTGCGCAAAGACGGCCGCCTGCCTTGGCTGCGCCCTGACGCAAAAGCCCAACTGACCGTGGTTTACGACAGCGAAACCGGCAAGGTGAAACGCATTGATACCGTCGTCCTGTCCACCCAGCACGATCCTGCCATCAGCCATGAAGAACTGAGTAAAGCCGTGATTGAGCAGATTATCAAGCCCGTTTTGCCGCCCGAACTGCTGACCGACGAAACAAAATACCTGATCAACCCGACCGGCCGCTTCGTCATCGGCGGCCCGCAAGGCGACTGCGGTTTGACCGGCCGCAAAATCATTGTCGATACCTACGGCGGCGCGGCTCCGCACGGCGGCGGCGCATTCTCCGGCAAAGACCCGTCCAAAGTGGACCGTTCCGCCGCTTACGCCTGCCGTTATGTGGCGAAAAACATCGTCGCCGCAGGCTTGGCAACCCAATGCCAAATCCAAGTTTCCTACGCCATCGGCGTTGCCGAACCGACTTCGATTTCCATCGATACTTTCGGTACGGGTAAAATCAGCGAGGAAAAACTGATTGCGCTGGTTTGCGAACATTTCGACCTGCGTCCCAAAGGCATCGTCCAAATGCTCGACCTCTTGCGCCCGATTTACGGAAAATCTGCCGCCTACGGACATTTCGGCCGCGAAGAACCCGAGTTTACTTGGGAGCGCACCGACAAAGCGGCCTCATTGAAAGCGGCAGCGGGGCTGTAATTCCGGTTTGAAAATCAAAAATGCCGTCCGAACAGTTCAGACGGCATTTTTATATTTTCCCGATTCAGGCGCGGCGTTCTTTGCACATCAGTTTCGCATCCAGCCAGCCGTCGCCGCCGGAGATGATGTTTTTGGCAACGAAGTTGTCCAAGTCGGGCAGCAGGGAAACGGCGCGGCCGCTGTTGATGATGACGACCACCGCCATCGGTTTGTCGCCCAGCCAATAACCTGCAAGGGCGCGGACATTGTTGAGCGTGCCGGTTTTTAAGCGCAACAGCCCGCCGCTTTGTTTGAAGCGGTTGCGTAAAGTCCCGTCTGTGCCGGCGATGGGCAGCGTGTCGATGAAATCTTGTGCAAACGGGCTGAAATAAGCCGTTTCCAACATTTGCGCCATCATTCTCGCCGTTACCCTTTCTTTTCTGGACAGACCCGAACCGTTTTCCAAAACCAAATCAGCAACATCGATGCCCGATACGGCAAGTTCTCGCCGGACGGCAGACGCCGCCTGTTCGGAAACGGCGGGCAGTTTGCCGTCGCCGCCGAGTTTGAGGAAGACGGAACGCGCAATCAGATTGTCCGAACGCTTGTTCATGTCCGTCAAAATTTCCTTCATCGGTTTGGCGTGTGCAACGGCAAGCGTCTGCGCGCCTTCCGGTGTGTCGGCTATGCCGATGCCGTCTGAAATCCGTCCGCCGCCGAGCAGCCAGCGGTTGGTAAAACTTTGGCGGATCAGTTCGTCAAGCGCGAACATCCGGACACCGACAGGCTTGCCCAAACAGCTTTCGGGAATATTGCCGCGCAATTTCAGCGTATTGCCCGAAAAAGATGCGCGCATCAGTTTTTTGACCGAAGGGCAGGCAGCTTGGGAGGCGGTAATTTTCAAGTTGTTTTGGGCAAAAATATGCGGCAAAGGCGGATCGGTGAGGATGTCGGTACTGCCGGCGGCATTGCGTTCGGCGCGCACCATAACCATACCGGCAGACAGCATAGTCGGATTTGGGGGCGTCATAAACGGCGAACCGCTGTCGGCTTCAAAATGGTCGGGACTGCCGACTTCGCCCCACAGGCTGTGGTCGAGCATCAGGCGCCCCGTGATATTGCGGATGCCTTTGTCGCGCAACTGGCGTTGGACGGCAAGCAGGTTTTCCTGATTGAAAACGGGGTCGCCGCTGCCCGCCCAATACAGGTTTCCGTCAAGCGTGCCGTCGTTTACCGTACCGTTGCTTTTAAACTCGGTCGCCCAGCGGTAATTGCTGCCGAAGGTTTTGAAGGCGGCAAACGCGGTAACGAGCTTCATCGTGGACGCGGGATTGACGGGTATGCCGGCACGGTGGTCAATGATGACTTTTCCGCTGTCAAGCTCTTGGACATATACAGCGATTTCGTTTTGCGGAATGCGGCCGGTATCGAGCGCGTGTGCGGCGAGGGAGGCGAGAAGCAGCAGCAGGGAGGCCGCTGTTTTGGGGAAATTCATAGGTGAATCTGTTACATAAAAAAAGCAATTATAAGGCAAAGCCGGATAAGTGGGAACGCCGGGGCGGCGGACCGGCTTGTTTGCAGGGGAAATCACATATATAATAATCGTTACCATTATGAAATGATTGAAACGCACAAACTTAATATTCAGGAGGAATGATTGTGGCTAAGAAAATCAGTATTTTGGTGGGCAGCCTGCGCCGTGCTTCGTTTGCGCGCAAAGTGGCATTGAATGCGGCGGAGATGTTCCCCGAAGGCTGGCAGGCGGAAATCGTCGAAATCGGACATCTGCCGCTTTACAATTTCGATTATGACGACCCTGAGGTGGAAGATGTGCCGCTGCCCGAAAGCTACACGGCTTTCCGCGAAACGATTAAGGCTTCGGACGGCATTTTGTTCGTTACGTCCGAAAACAACCGCACCATTCCCGCCTGTTTGAAAAATGCGGTGGACATCGGCTCGAAACCGAATGCCGACGTGGCTTGGAAAAACAAACCGGCCGGCATCATCAGCCATTCCGTCGGCAAGATGGGCGGTTACAGTTCCCAAAAAAACCTGCGCCTTGCCCTGTCGTATTTTGATATGCCCGTAACCGGACAGCCGGAAGTATTTTTGGGCAATTCGCCGACGCTGTTTGATGAAAACGGTAAGTTGATTGACTCGGCAAGGGATTTTGTTCAGTCATATATCAATCAGTTTGTCGGTTTGATTGAAAGAAATGCCAAATAAACAAACCAAATCGAAAAGCCGCAAAACCGGTTCGGGTTTTGCGGCTTTTTTATATGGGCCGGGCAGCGTCAAGGTTTGCCGTTTGCCGGATAATGCGCGGCAAATGATCGGCGTGTTTAAAATCCCGCGTGTACGGCACGCCCCGCGCTCCGCAATGATAGGGGGCAGTTTCGTTTGAATCGGCGCACCGGGACGGATGCCCCCGCGCCGTCCCGATACCGGTTGTTCCGTATCGGTTGCCGCCGTGAAATGACGGACGGATGCAGAAATGTCGGCAGGCGTGAATGGAATGCAAGGCTTATCCCGCATATGTTGGCGGTTTTGCCTGCACGGGCGGTTTTATGTTCAAAATAAAATAAAGAGAAATAATGCTGACGTTTATCGGATTGCTGATTATCGGGGTCATCGTATGGCTGTTGCTGACGGAAAAAGTGTCGCCCATCATCGCATTAATCTTGGTGCCGCTGATTGGGGCGTTGCTGGCGGGGTTTGATGTATCCCAATTAAAAGAATTTTATTCGGGCGGCACGAAATCGGTGACGCAGATTGTGATTATGTTTATGTTTTCCATTTTGTTTTTTGGAATCATGAACGATGTGGGGCTGTTCCGTCCGATGATAGGCGGTTTGATTAAGCTGACTCGGGGTAATATCGTGGCAGTGAGTGTGGGGACGGTCTTGGTGTCGGTGGTGGCACAGTTGGACGGGGCGGGCGCGACGACGTTTTTATCGGTCGTCCCCGCCCTTTTGCCGCTTTACAAGCGTCTGCATATGAATCCTTACCTGCTGTTTTTGCTGCTGACTTCCAGCGCGGGGCTAATCAACCTTTTGCCGCGGGGCGGGCCGATCGGGCGGGTTGCAAGCGTGTTGGGCGCAGATGTGGGCGAATTGTATAAACCTTTGTTGACGGTGCAAATTATCGGTGTGGTGTTTATCCTTGTGCTGTCCCTGTTTTTGGGTGTGCGTGAAAAAAGGCGGATTGTCCGGGAGTTGGGCGCGTTGCCCGCCGTGGCGGATTTGATAAAGCCGGCGCCTTTGTCGGAAGAAGAACAAAAATTGGCGCGTCCGAAACTGTTTTGGTGGAATGTCCTGCTGTTTTTGGCGGCGATGAGCCTGCTTTTTTCGGGCATCTTCCCGCCGGGTTATGTATTTATGCTGGCTGCAACGGCGGCGTTGCTTTTGAATTACCGCAGCCCGCAGGAACAGATGGAGCGGATTTATGCCCACGCCGGCGGCGCGGTGATGATGGCGTCCATTATTTTGGCGGCAGGTACGTTTTTGGGGATTTTGAAGGGCGCGGGGATGTTGGACGCGATTTCCAAAGACCTTGTGCATATCCTGCCGGACGCGTTGCTGCCTTATCTGCATATTGCCATCGGTGTGTTGGGTATTCCGCTTGAGTTGGTTTTGAGTACGGACGCTTATTATTTCGGACTGTTTCCGATTGTGGAACAGATTACCTCGCAGGCGGGCGTTGCACCCGAAGCGGCAGGCTATGCGATGTTGATCGGCAGTATCGTCGGTACTTTTGTTACGCCGCTTTCGCCGGCTTTGTGGATGGGTTTGGGTTTGGCGAAATTGTCGATGGGCAAACACATCCGTTATTCGTTTTTCTGGGCGTGGGGTTTGTCGCTGGCGATATTGGTCAGTTCGATAGCGGCAGGAATCGTGCCTCTGCCGTAAACGGCGAAGCCGCCTGAAGCCCGAATCGTTCCTGTGATCTGTCGCAGGCTTTGCCTGCCTGTCCGTGTGTTGCAATCGCGCCCCAATGCCGTCTGAAGGCGGTTGCCGGCGCGGTTTTTTTTGTGCCGCAGTTTTGAAAAATACCGGCAAGCGTAAAGGCCGCTAAATTGCGGCTAATTTTGGGGTGTTAGAATAGGCACGGTTTATTTTGAAGGGAAAGTTGATGCGTGTTTTGCTGGTGGAAGACGATGCGATGATTGCGTAAGCGGTGTCGGCAAGTTTGAAAGACGGCGGCTATGCGGTGGATTGGGTCAAAAACGGCGCGCAGGTTGCGGCGGCTGCCGCTGCCCAGCCTTATGACTTGATGCTGCTGGATTTGGGTTTGCCTGGGCGGGACGGTTTGGATGTTTTGTCGGAAATACGCGCGGCAGGCTGTACCGTCCCCGTGCTGATCGTTACGGCGCGGGATGATTTGTACAGCCGGCTGAACGGTTTGGACGGCGGTGCGGATGACTATATCGTCAAGCCGTTCGATATGGCGGAGTTTAAGGCGCGGATGCGGGCGGTGTTGCGGCGCGGGAGCGGACAGGCGCAGGCGTGTCTGTCAAATGGTGCGTTATCCCTCAATCCTGCAACGTATCAGGTAGAAATTATTGCCGAGGGGAGGCAGGTGGCATTGAGCAACCAGGAGTTTTCGGTATTGCAGGCTTTGCTGGCGAGGCCGGGTGTGATTTTGTCGCGCTCGGATTCGGAGGACAAGGTTTACGGTTGGGGCGGGGAAGTCGAAAGCAATGCGGTGGATTTTCTGATTCACGGGCTGTGCAAGAAATTGGGTAAGGAAAGCATACAAAATGTGCGCGGTGTCGGCTGGCTGATGCCGCGTCAAGATGCCGTCTGAACAGGAACGAAGATGCCGGACCGTTTTTTTAAAATTTTAAAACATTCGCTTCAGGTCAGAATCAGCCTTGCCCTGATTTGGATGTTTGTTCCGCTGGCAATGCTTGCAGGTATGTTTTCCTACTACGAAACCTTCCACGAAACGGAAGCGTTGCAGGACGACCTGCTCCGTCAGGCGGCATTGTATGTCGGCCCTGATTCCAAACCCGAAACTTTGCCCGAAGGCGACGGCGATACGCGTATTTTGGTACAGATGCCGCGGCAGGAAGACCCTGTTGTCAGCCTGCCCGCGCATCTGGCGGACGGTCTGCACACGCTTCGGGCGGACGGGGACGACGATTATTACCGCGCCTATATCCGCACGACCGAACAGGGACGGATTGCCGTCATGCAGGAAAACGAATACCGTGAAGATTTGGCGGAGGATGCGGCACGGCAAAGCGTGTTGCCCCTGTTGGCGGCACTGCCGCTGATGATACTGCTGACTGTGTGGATTACGCACAAAGCCATGCGCCCCGTCCGCAAATTGTCGCAAAGTCTCGAACAACGCCGAATCAACGGCCTGTCTGCTTTGAGTGTGTACAATATTCCCAGTGAAATCAGAGGGTTCGTAACCGCCATCAATCTGCTTTTGAAACGTGTTGATGAAGATATACGCCGCCGTCAGCGGTTTGTCGCCGACGCGGCACACGAATTGCGTACGCCGATGACTGCCCTTTCCCTTCAGGCGGAACGGCTCAACAATATGCCGCTCCCACCCGATGCGGGGCGGCAGTCCGCCGTTTTGCAGCAGAGCATCAGGCGCAACAAACACCTGCTCGAACAGCTTTTGGCACTGGCGCGTTCGCAGTCGGACGAAACCCCCCTTGGCGAAAACGACATTCGGTCTGCAAAGCCGTTTCCGCCAAGTGTTGCAGGAACTGATGCCGCTGGTTTTGGAAAAACGTCAGGACATCGGTGTGGCGGTCGGAGGCGATGTCGAAGTGTCTGCCGACGAAACGGAAATCTATACGCTGGTTAAAACCTTTGCCGACAACGCGGTATGTTACACGCCGCCCGAGGGCAGGATAGATTTGGGTTTCACGGACGAAGGGAAATATCTCGCCGTGTGGGTGGAGGATAACGGGAACGGCATTCCCGAATCCGAATGCGCCCGCGTCCTCGATCCGTTTTACCGTATTTTGGGAACGGAGCAGCAGGGGGCGGGGCTGGGGCTGTCGATTGCCGACACGCTGGCCAAAAAATACGGCGGATATTTGGAACTGACCGACAGCCGACGTTTCGGACACGGGCTGTTGATACGCGCGCTGTTGGACAAGGAAACCCTGAAATAGACAGATGCCGTCTGAAGGCTTCAGACGGCATTTTTTACATCAGCACAATATCGTATTGTTCCTGCGTGTAAGCGGTTTCGACCGCCAAAGAAATCGGTTTGCCGATGAAATCTATCAGCATTGCCAAGGATTGCGATTCTTCGTCCAAAAACAAATCGATGACGTTGGGGGCGGCGAGGATGCGGAAACTTTCGGCATCGTAACGGCGCGCTTCGCGGACGATTTCGCGCTGGATTTCGTAGCATACGGTTTGCGGCGTTTTCAGGCGGCCCCTGCCTTGGCAGGAAGGGCAGGGTTCGCAGAGGACTTGGTTTAAGTTTTCGCGCGAGCGTTTGCGCGTCAGCTCGACCAGCCCCAGGCTGGTAAAACCGTGCAGGGTAACGCGGGTACGGTCGAAGGCGAGGGCTTTGGCAAGCTCCTGCAACACGGCTTCGCGGTGGCTTTCCTGCGCCATATCGATGAAGTCGATGATGATGATGCCGCCAAGGTTGCGCAGCCTTAATTCGCGGGCGATGGTGTGGCAGGCTTCGAGGTTGGTGCGGAAGATGGTTTCGTCGAAATTGCGCGCGCCGACGAAGCCGCCGGTGTTGACATCGATGGTGGTCATGGCTTCGGTGGACTCGATAATCAGGTAGCTGCCGAAGTTGAGGTTGACGCGCGGTTGCAGGGCGCGGCTGATTTCCTGTTCGATGTTGTGGGTTTCAAACAGCGGGCGTTCGCCTTTGAACAATTCTATCCTGCCCAATGCGCCGTGGACGTATTGTTCGGCAAAACGCGTCATGCGCCCGTGGTTTACGGTGGAATCGACGAGGATTTTCTGCGTGTCGCAGCCGACCATATCGCGCAACACGCGCAGGCTTAAAGGCAAATCCTGATAAAGCAGGGTTTCCGGCGGCCGGATTTTCGCCTGTTCTTGGATGTGTTCCCACACTTTGGTCAGGTAGTCGATGTCGGACTGGAGCTGTTCGTCGGTGGCGTTTTCGGCGTTGGTGCGGATGATGTAGCCCCGGCAGGCATTTTCCGGCAGGAGCTTGTCGAGGCGTTCGCGCAGGCTGCTGCGTTCGGCATCGTCTTCGATGCGTTGGGACACGCCGATGTGGTCTTCTTGCGGAAGGTGGACGAGGAAACGCCCCGCCAGCGAGATTTGGGTGGAAAGCCGCGCGCCTTTGGTGTTGATCGGGTCTTTGATGACCTGCACCAAAACCGACTGCCCTTCAAACAGCATATGTTCGATGCGCTGGGTTTCTTCGGGGTTGCGGCGTTGTTCGAGGACATCGACGATGTGTAAAAACGCCGCGCGTTCCAAGCCGATGTCGATAAACGCGCTCTGCATCCCGGGCAGTACGCGGCGCACCACGCCCAGATAGATATTGCCGACCAGGCTGTGCCCGCTGTTGCGCTCGATGTGCAGCTCGCAGATATTGTTTTCCTCCAACACCGCCACGCGCGTTTCCTGCGGCGTGATGTTGACCAATATCGTTTCGGGCGGGCGCGCGATGTCTTTGGGGATGGGGAGTCCTGACAACATGGTTTTTCCTGAAAATGTAATAAAAATATTTTTGCATCCGTTCCGCCCCGCCGCGCAGAGCGGGTGCAAAAATATTTTTCACAATGCCTATCATACTTTAAAAAAGAAACTTTGACACACTCCGCACATGCCGTCTGAACGTGCATCTGTTCCGCACTTGCCAAACGGAGCGATTGCCCCTATATTGATTATCATTGCAAAACTTTCGGAAACCCAATATGCAGACCGTTACCATGTACACAGGTCCGTTTTGCCCCTACTGCGCGATGGCGAAAAGGCTGCTGCACGCGGCAGGTGTCGGACATATCGACGAAATCCGTGTCGATGCAAGCCCCGAAGCCTTTGCCGAAATGCAGCGGCTTTCGGGACAGCGCAGCGTGCCGCAGATTTTCATCGGCGAAACGCACGTCGGAGGATTTACCGACCTCTACCGCCTTCAGCAGGAAGGCGGGCTGGACGGACTGCTGAACCCTTAACCCACAACTAGGAAAACAAAATGAGCGAAGAACTGCAACCCGTATTCAGCATCGAGCGACTGTATGTCAAAGACTTGTCTTTGGAAGTGCCGCACGCGCCGCAAATCTTTTTGGAACAGGGCGATCCCGAAGTGGATATGCGCGTTTCCACCGGCAGCCAAAAGCTGGAAGACGGCTACTACGACGTGGACGTTACCGTAACCGTTACCGCCAAATTGGATAACGAGCGCACGATGTTTTTGAACGAAGTAACCCAAAGCGGTATTTTCCGTCTGGAAAACATCCCCGAAGAAGATGTGCAGCTGCTGTTGGGCGTGGCGTGTCCGAACATCCTCTTCCCTTACGCGCGCGAAGCGGTTTCCGGTACGGTAACGCGCGCCGGCTTCCCGCCCGTCCTGCTTGCGCCGATTAATTTTGAAGCGATTTACCAACAACAGCAGGAAGCCGAAGCCGCCGGGGCTTGATTCCTGCCTGCCGATGCCGTCTGAATCCGTTTCAGACGGCATTTTTGTTTTCGGATAAAATAGGCGCGTCCAAAGGAATCTGCCTATGATGTCGCCCGAAACCCAGAAACAGCTCAAAATCACCGATGCTTCCGCCAAGAAGCTCGACAAACTCAACCTCCATACCGCGTGGGATTTGGTGTTGCACCTGCCGCTGCGTTACGAGGACGAGACGCACATTATGCCGATTAAGGACGCGCCGATTGGCGTGCCGTGTCAGGTCGAGGGCGAGGTTATCCATCAGGAAGTAACGTTCAAACCGCGCAAGCAGCTGATTGTTCAAATTGCCGACGGTTCCGGCAGCGTCCTTTTTCTGCGCTTCATCCACTTTTACGCCAGCCATCAGAAGCAGACGGCGGTCGGCAAACGCATCCGCGCCGTGGGCGAAATCAAACACGGATTTTACGGCGACGAGATGATTCATCCCAAAATCCGCGATGCCGAGGGCGGCGGTTTGGCGGAAAGCCTCACGCCGGTTTACCCGACCGTAAACGGTTTGAACCAGCCCACTTTGCGCCGCATCATTCAGACGGCGTTGGACGTTACGCCGCTGCACGACACCTTGCCTGATGCTTTATTAGGCCGTCTGAAGCTGCCGCGCCTTGCCGAAAGCCTGCGCCTTTTGCATTCGCCGCCGCCGAGTTTCACTATTCATCAACTTTCAGACGGCACGCTGCCGGCGTGGCAGCGGCTCAAATTCGACGAACTTTTGGCGCAACAGTTGTCCATGCGTTTGGCGCGGCAGAAGCGCGTCAGCGGCACGGCGGCGGCATTGCGCGGCGACGGCACATTGACCCAAGCCCTGCGCCAAGCCCTGCCGTTTGCCCTGACCGATGCACAAGAAAAAGTTGTTTCCGAAATCTGCCGCGATATGGCGCAAACCCACCCCATGCACCGCCTGCTGCAAGGCGATGTCGGCAGCGGCAAAACCATCGTCGCCGCCTTATCCGCGCTGACCGCCATCGAATCAGGCGCGCAAGTGGCTGTAATGGCGCCCACTGAAATCCTTGCCGAACAGCACTTCATCAAGTTCAAACAATGGCTCGAACCTTTGGGCATTGAAGTTGTCTGCCTTTTTGGCAGTTTGCGCAAAAAACCCAAAGACGAAGCCAAAGCCAAACTCGCCGACGGCAGCGTCAAAATCGCCGTCGGCACGCACGCCCTGTTTTCAGACGGCGTGGCGTTTCACAATTTGGGCTTGAGCATTGTGGACGAACAGCACCGTTTCGGCGTTGCACAACGCCTCGCACTCAAAAACAAAGGGCGCGAAGTCCATCAGCTGATGATGTCCGCCACACCCATCCCGCGCACGCTCGCCATGAGCTTCTTCGCTGACTTGGACGTATCCGTCATCGACGAATTGCCGCCCGGGCGCACGCCGATTAAAACGCGCCTCGTCAACAACGTCCGCCGCGCCGAAGTCGAAGGCTTCGTCCTCGGCACTTGCCGAAAAGGGCGGCAGGCATATTGGGTCTGCCCATTGATTGAAGAAAGCGAAACCCTGCAACTGCAAACCGCCGCCGAAACCCTCGCCCGGCTTCAGACGGCATTGCCCGAACCCAATATCGGACTGGTACACGGGCGCATGAAGGCCGCCGAAAAGGCCGAAGTCATGGCGGAATTTGCCGCAGGCCGTCTGAACGTCTTGGTTGCCACCACCGTCATCGAAGTCGGCGTAGATGTGCCCAACGCCGCCCTGATGGTGATCGAACACGCCGAGCGCATGGGCTTGGCGCAGCTTCACCAATTACGCGGACGGGTAGGGCGCGGCGCGGCGGAAAGCGTGTGCGTCCTCCTGTTTGCCGAACCCTTGGGCGAACTCGCCAAAGCGCGGCTGAAAGTCATCTACGAACACACCGACGGCTTTGAAATCGCCCGCCAAGACCTCAATATCCGCGGCCCCGGCGAATTTCTCGGCGCGCGCCAAAGCGGCGTGCCTATGCTGCGCTTCGCCAAGCTCGAAGAAGACTTACACCTTTTGGAACAAGCGCGCGAAACCGCCCCGATGCTGATTGAACAAAACCCTGAAATCGTCGAAGCGCATTTGGCAAGGTGGCTTTCCGGCAGGGAAGGTTATTTGGGTGTGTGAGCAAAATGCCGTCTGAAATATTAGAAAAAAGTGTAACGGAAATCTGATTTTTTATAGTGGATTAACAAAAATCAGGACAAGGCGGCGAAGCCGCAGGCAGTACAAATAGTACGGAACCGGTTCGCTTGGTGCTTCAGCACCTTAGAGAATCGTTCTCTTTGAGCTAAGGCGGGGCAACGCCGTACCGGTTTTTGTTAATCCACTATATTATTTTTGACACATTTTCATGATTTTAAATCCCGTTATTCCCAAGTGGGCGGAAATCCGGCAATGAGAATCCGCAGAGGCTTATCGGGAAAACGGCAAGCCCCCCGCCGTCATTCCCGCGCAGGCGGGAATCTAGAAATGAAAAACCACGGTGTTATCGGAAACGATTGAAACCGGAGAAATGACGGAATCGAAGCGTGTGGAAATGTGTCGGAAATTGCTGAAGCCGGATAAACTAGATTCCCGCTTTTGCGGGAATGACGGTATTTTAGATTTTTGTTTTCGCTGAATGATGAGCCAAAAGCCGTCCGAACCTAAAAAAACCGCCGCTTTCAGACGGCATCAAAAAACCGCAGGCACGATGCCTGCGGTTTGCCGTTTGCGCTTCAGGGGAGCAGGGGGATGCCGCCCAAGCCGTGTGTTTCCTCCAGTCCGAACATAATGTTCATATTTTGGACTGCCTGACCCGCCGCGCCTTTGACGAGGTTGTCGATGACGGAAAGGACGACCCACACATCGGATTGCGCCGCCTGACGGATGCTGATGCGGCAGAGGTTTGCGCCGCGCACGCTGCGGGTTTCGGGTGTCGAACCGGCGGGCAGGATGTCCATGAACGGGCTGTCGCGGTAGTAGTCGCGCAGGACGGTTTCGGGGTCGCTGCCGTCTGAAAGGTGGAGGTAAACGGTGGCGTGCATACCGCGTATCATCGGCGCGAGGTGCGGCGTGAACACGAATCCTTCGGCGATGCCGTCCTGAAGCCCGGCGATGGTCTGCCTGATTTCGGGCAGGTGGCGGTGTCCGGCTGTGCCGTAGGCTTTGAAGTTGTCGCCGGCTTCGCACAACAGCGAACCGACATTGCCTTTCCTGCCCGCGCCGGACACACCGGATTTGCAGTCGGCAATCAGCGGCATACCGGGCTTCAGACGGCATTGCCGCAACAGCGGCACGAGCGGCAGGGATACGCAGGTCGGGTAGCAGCCGGGGTTGGCGACGAGGCGCGCCTGTGCGACGGCTTCGCGGTTGAGTTCGCTCAATCCGTACACGGCTTGGGAAACGAGGCCGGGGGCGGCGTGGGTCATGCCGTACCAGTGTTCCCAGGTCGGAATGTCCCGTATGCGGAAGTCGGCGGAAAGGTCGATGACGCGCACGCCCTGTTCAATCAGGCGCGGCGCGTCTTTCATGGCGATGCCGTTGGGCGTGGCGAAGAAGACGATGTCGCATTGTTCCAAACCTGCCTCGTCGGGCGTTTGGAAGGCGAGGCCGTACACGCCGCGCAGACTTGGAAAGTAATCGGCAACTGCGGTTCCCGCTTCGCTGCGGCTGGTTACGGCGGCAACTTCGACATCTGGATGGGCGGCAAGCAGGCGCAGCAGTTCCACGCCCGTGTAGCCCGTCGCGCCGACAATGCCGGCTTTGATTTTTTTGCTCATGGTTTTTCCTTTGTGTGGTTGGCGGGTATGCCGTCCGAACGCTGTCCGACGGCTTGTCCGACGGGGTTTTGATTGGCGGCGGAAGGACGGTACACAAAGCGTTTGAAAAGCGTGTCTAATTTAATGGCATCCGCCTCTGTTTTTAAAACCCAGCCCTGCCGTCCGGAATAAACATAACCGTAGGCGCGAAAGCCGGCAGGATATTTCGGTGCCTGCCCCAAACCCAAACCGTATGCGGCGAAAGCGGTGGTCGTGGAGAAGGAAAGCAGGAGGAGGACGAGGGTTTTCATAAGGTTCCAAACCGAACGGGGCGATGAAGCCCGATTATAGCAAAAGGTCGTCTGAAAACCGTTTTCAGACGACCTTTTATTTAATTACAATAAAAATGTTAACAACAAAAAACAAACCGCTTTTTTCCGTTTGGAGACAAATTTTTAACTAAAATTGTCAACAATTCCTTGATGCACACACAAAAAACTCTAATATTTGTAACTATATGTAACATTATAAATTTTAAATATTTTCTGAGTAAGGGGAAGTAATGGGCATCCATCTCGACTTCGGCATTAGTCCTAAAACGTTCCGACAGACTTATCTGTATCAAAAGCCCAAGCTCTTTAAAGGAGCGGTTCGGAATCTCGAAGCCGCATCTTGTAAATATATCAACGAGATATACCAACGAGCAGACCCAACCGCACCGCTGTTTCATCTGCGTAAAAAAGGCGCAATCGTTCCTAAAGAAGAATACGTCGAAAGTTTCGACGATTTGGGCAAAACTCGCTACCGTTTTATTAAATCCGTTATCTACGAACATATGAAGAATGGTGCGTCGTTAGTCTATAACCATATTAACAACGAGCCGTTTTCAGACCATATCGCCCGTCAAGTCGCCCGCTTTGCCGGCGCACATACTATTGTTAGTGGATATCTTGCTTTTGGCAGCGACGAATCTTATAAAAACCATTGGGACGCCCGAGATATGTATGCCGTCCAGCTTTTCGGCAAGAAACGTTGGCAACTTACTGCCCCTGATTTCCCTATGCCATTGTATATGCAACAGACTAAAGATACTGATATTTCCATTCCTGAACATATCGATATGGATATTATCCTTGAAGCAGGTGATGTCCTCTACATCCCACGCGGTTGGTGGCACAGACCTATCCCGCTCGGCTGTGAAACCTTCCACTTCGCTGTCGGTACCTTCCCACCAAACGGCTATAATTACCTCGAGTGGCTAATGAAGAAATTTCCCACCATAGAAAGTCTGCGCCACAGTTTCTCAGACTGGGAGCAAGATAGGACGCGTATCAACGATACTGCCGCACAAATTGCCGCCATGATTGCCGACCCCGTCAATTACGAAGCCTTCAGTGAAGACTTTCTCGGCAAAGAACGTACCGATACCGCTTTTCATCTCGAACAGTTCGCGAATCCCAACGCTACTCCGCTTTCAGACGACGTCAGGTTGAGATTAAATGCCAATAATTTGGATACGTTGGAAAAGGGATATTTGATTGGGAATGGGATGAAGATAAGCGTAGATGAGTTGGGGAAAAAAGTGTTAGAACACATCGGTAAGAATGAACCGTTATTGTTGAAAAATCTACTGGTTAACTTCAATCAGGCAAAACATGAAGAAGTTAGGAAGTTGATCTATCAGTTGATAGAGTTAGATTTTCTGGAAATTTTGTGAGGGATTCTATGAAAAACTGGAAGCAGTTTACATCTTTCGTAATATTAGTAATAGCTTGTTATCAATTGCTATATTCTTTATCAGATATGTTTCTTCTCGACTACATTAACAAATATAGTTGGAATTTGAATTTTATTCAGGGTACTTTGAATTTTTTTTCAATATATCTGCCATATGTTTTTGTTAGCCGAATTTTTAGGAATACCAACCAAGAAAAGGAGTATAAAAATGATTGAACTTCAACTTCATGAATTGAAGCTGGTTTCAGGGGGAGGTCCTGTAACAGACAATATAGCTGGAAATGTAGCTAATGCTGCCACAACCAAAGGAGGTCCCACATGGGGGGATTTTGTTGCAATACCTGCTGCTGCAGCGACAGTTCATTTCCTGCCGAAAAATTTTTTCGGTGCTATATGGTGCAAATGGTGTATACAATCTGACTCGTGATTGGGTAAATGATGCCGTTAATGCACCTCCTTATAACGGAAGACCAATCTTTGAGATTGAACATGGATTAACTGCTCCCGCAACAAAAGCAGATAAATCAGGAAACGGCTACACTGACGGTACAGATTACTGCTGATATTTCTCATTGTTCAGACGATCTCTAGGGGTCGTCTGAAACTTTCTTAACTTCAATTTTATGAATAGACCCAAGCAACCTTTCTTCCGCCCTGAAGTCGCCATTGCCCGGCAAACCAGCCTGACGGGTAAAGTGATTCTGACACGACCGTTGTCATTTTCCCTATGGACGACATTTGCATCGATATCTGCGTTACTGATTATCCTGTTTTTGATATTCGGTAACTATACGCGAAAGACAACAGTGGAGGGACAAATTTTACCTGCATCGGGCGTAATCAGGGTGTATGCACCGGATACGGGGACAATTACAGCGAAATTCGTGGAAGATGGAGAAAAGGTCAAGGCTGGCGACAAGCTATTTGCGCTTTCGACCTCACGTTTCGGCGCAGGAGGTAGCGTGCAGCAGCAGTTGAAAACGGAAGCGGTTTTGAAGAAAACGTTGGCAGAACAGGAACTGGGTCGTCTGAAGCTGATACACGAGAATGAAACGCGCAGCCTTAAAGCAACTGTCGAACGTTTGGAAAACCAGAAACTCCATATTTTGCAACAGATAGACGGCCAGAAAAGGCGCATTAGACTTGCGGAAGAAATGTTGCGGAAATATCGTTTCCTATCCGCCAATGATGCAGTGTCAAAACAAGAAACGATGAATGTCGAGGCAGAGCTTTTAGAGCAGAAAGCCAAACTTGATGCCTACCGCCGAGAAGAAGCCGGGCTGCTTCAGGAAATCCGCACGCAGAATCTGACATTGGCCAGCCTCCCCAAACGGCATGAGACAGAACAAAGCCAGCTTGAACGCACCATTGCCGATATTTCTCAAGAAGTTTTGGATTTTGAAATGCGCTCTGAACAAATCATCCGTGCAGGACGGTCGGGTTATATAGCAATACCGAACGTCGAAGTCGGACGGCAGGTTGATCCTTCCAAACTGCTCTTGAGCATTGTTCCCGAACGTACCGAGTTATATGCCCATCTATATATCCCCAGCAGTGCAGCAGGCTTTATCAAGCCGAAAGACAAGGTTGTCCTACGTTATCAGGCATATCCCTATCAGAAATTCGGGCTTGCTTCCGGCAGTGTCGTATCAGTGGCAAAAACGGCACTGGGCAGACAGGAATTGTCGGGATTGGGCATGGTATCCTCCGATTTGGCGAAGAGCAACGAACCTGTTTATCTCGTGAAAATAAAACCCGACAAACCAACCATCACTGCATACGGTGAGGAAAAACCGCTGCAAATCGGCATGACGCTGGAAGCAGACATCCTACACGAGAAACGGCGGCTGTACGAATGGGTATTGGAGCCGATTTATAGTATGTCGGGCAGGTTGTAAGGCTTGAGGCTGAAAGATAAAAAGTCGTCTGAAACCTCTTCAGACGACCTGTAAAACACTACATAAAAACATAAACACTGAAGCTGCCTGAAACTACCCCCTTTTACAGATACTCTGTCTGTAAAAGCAAGGATAGGGTATCTGCCCTTTCAATTTTTCGATTGACGATAAAAGGAGTTTTGAAATGAGAGAATTGACCATGAACGAAATGACCGCTGTTTTCGGCGGCACAGAAGGTACTTGGGGGCACAGGGGCAGAGTCTCCGGAGAATGGGTCGGAAGCAAGGTCGGCGGCGCTTTAGGGTCGTTTGCCGGAGCATTCACGGGAATGGCGGGCGGCGCATTGGTAACAGGCGGAAATCCTGCCGGAATTGCCATCGGCGGCGCAGGCGGCGGATGGGTAGGAGCTGAGGGCGGTTCTGCATTGGGTGGGCATATCGGCGGTTTTGCCGGTGCAAAATGGGGAAAAATGATCGACAGGCGCAACTGCCAATGCGGAGAAGACTGCCATTGTGACCCGTGCAACTGTTGATCGGGAGTTTGAAATGGATTTCGCACATTACCTGAAACACTGGAAAGCCGCTGTGCTGATTTATCTTGCCATCAGCATCCTGACCGACATCCTTTGCTATTTTTTAAACTTCGACGGTGTGTTTTACAAAGGCAGGTTTTTTTCGGTTACCGTCGCAGGACCTGTAGGGGCTTTGTCTTTTTTTACGTATCTGCTGTATTTGAAACGCGAGGAAAACCGGTCGCATTGAAAGCCAATATGGGGCTGCAGGCCGTCTGAAACCTTTTCAGACGGCCTTTCCAAACCATTCCCGTCTTCCCATCTCTCTTTTCTGATTCAACAAGGAAATCTATGGATTATCTGCAAAACCTGTCTTTGGGCTTGACAAAAAAGCTGCCCGTTATACTGCAAACAGAAGTAGCGGAGTGTGGCTTGGCATGTCTAGCGGCCGTGGCCGGATTTTATGGTTTCTATACGGATTTGCGCGCACTGCGTTCAAAATACTGTCTGTCACTTAAGGGTGCGAATTTGGCAGATATTGTTCGTTTTGCTGATGATATGGGGCTGACGGGACGGGCGTTGAGGCTGGATTTAGACGAATTGGGCAGTTTGCGCCTGCCCTGTATTCTACATTGGGATTTGAATCATTTTGTGGTGCTGGAATCGGTATCTTCGGACGGGGCTGCCGTCATGGATCCGGCTTCGGGACGACGCAAAGTCAAGACGGAGGAAATATCGCGCAAGTTTACGGGAATTGCTTTGGAACTGTGACCAAACACGCGTTTCGAGGCAGGGGAAGAAAAGCAGGAAATCCGCATCCTACCCATGTTGCGCGGGATTTCTGGGCTGGGGCGGACATTGTTTCAGCTTTTGGCTTTGGCAGCAGCAATGGAAGTGTTTGCTTTGGTGTCGCCGTTTTTTATGCAATGGGTCATCGACCATGTAGTGGTAACGGGCGATCGTAATCTGTTAGCGACGCTGGCTTTGGGCTTTACCTTGCTACTTCTGGTACAAAATACGGTGTCTGTCATGCAGGGCTGGTTGGGCATGCATTTTTCAACGACGTTAAATGTTCAGTGGAAATCAAACGTTTTCAAACGTTTGATAGATTTGCCTACAGATTATTTCGCTAAACGGCATTTGGGCGATGTGGTATCGCGCTTCGGGGCGGTGGATAGTATTCAGGGAACTCTGACTTCAACGTTTTTCGTGTTGGTTTTAAACAGCCTAACGGCTGTTTTTACTTTTGTGCTAATGATAGTGTACAGCCCGATACTGACAGGTTTGGTTGCAGCGACACTGGTAGTTTATATCGCAGTCCGTTGGGTAGCCTATTATCCGTTGCGACGGGCGACGGAGGAAAACATCATCCATGCTGCCAAACAAAGCAGCTATTTTATGGAAACGGTACGCGGTATCCGAGCAGTCAAGCAATTTGGTAAAGGTCCTCAACGATATTCTGCATGGATGGGGCTGCTGGTGGATACGGTTAATACGGGACTGACGGTGCAGAAACTGGGAATTTGGTTCGGCTTGGCAAACAAGCTGCTTTTCGGTTTGGCAAATATTTTGATTATTTACTTAGCTGCGGGCATGGTATTGGACGGCGTCTTTACCGTCGGCGTACTAATGGCTTTTTTGGCTTATAAGGGACAGTTTGAAGGACGTATTGGCTCGCTGGTCGATCAGTTTGTGCAAATTAAAATGCTGTCACTTCATGCGGAACGGTTAGCTGACACCGTATTGAATGAAACAGAATCGGAAGCTACGCCGGATGTAGGCATTCCTGATATTTCAGACGACATCGAAATCTCAGTGGAAAATGTTTCTTTCCGTTATGCCGATAACGAGCCATATGTTTTACAAAACGTCAGCTTCAAGATCGGACGTGGTGAATCGCTTGCGTTAATCGGACGATCGGGCTGCGGTAAATCGACACTTTTGGATATTTTAAGCGGCAATCTACCTCCCGAATCAGGCAAAGTCATGATAAATGGACACGACATTTACAGCTTACCGCCACGTTTTATCCGCAATTTGAGTGCGATGGTCAGGCAGGATGATGTTTTATTTGCTGGCTCAATTGCAGAGAATATCTGTTTTTTCGATACAGAACCGGATAGAGGAAAAATCGAACATTGCGCCTGCCTTGCTATGATTCGCGAAGAAATCTCCGCCATGCCTATGGGCTATGAAACCTTGATCGGCGATATGGGCAGCGCACTGTCAGGCGGACAAAAACAACGTATCGTATTGGCGCGGGCCTTATATTGCGAACCGAAAATCCTATTTTTAGATGAAGCGGCCAGTCATTTGGATATTGCCAATGAAAAAGCAGTCAATGCAAACTTGAATGGCTTGTCTATTATAAAAATTATGGCGGCACACAGAAAGGAAACGGTGGAATCAGCAGATAGGAAAATGTCTTTAGGATAAAAATACAGTTTCAAAAATACTCAAGACTGCTGCTGTTTTTTCGCCTGAGCGTCAAACTCCGCCAGCGTCATGTTTAAAGTCTGCAAACACGGCGTCATTACCGTATCGACAGCTTGGTTCACATGATCCCTTTCCACAGGCAACGGGCGGTACACGAAGAGCTTGAAGAGTTCGCTCAACTCAATCGAATCCGCCCCCGTTTTCAAAACCCAGCCCTGTCTGCCGGAATAGATGTAGCCGTGCCGCGCCAGCTTTTCCAAAAGCTCGCCCAACTCGTCGTAGCCCATGTTGATATGCCGTCTGAACTCGGGTACGGGCAGGGCTTTGCCTTCTTTTTGCGCCGCATCCAGAAGCAGCAGGATTTTCAACACGTCGTCAAACCGTCCGCGCGAGTCGAAGCCCCTGCGGAACGCCTCGCCCTGCCAGTAGGACAGTGAAGAAGTCAACACCGCCCCGCCCAAGACCAGCGTCCACAGCAGGTTTAACCACAGCAGGAAAAACGGCACGGCGGCAAATGCGCCGTAAATCGAGCGGTAGCCGTCGAAATTGCCCATATACCAGGTGAACAGGAAACGTGCCGTCTCCAGGCAGAATGCCGTAATCAAAGCTCCGACAAACGCCTGCCGGGCGGGCACGAAGCGGTTGGGCACGAAGCGGTACAGCCCCCACAGCAAAAGCGTCATGAAGGTCAGCGTCGCCGCCGTCTTCAACGCGTCCGCCCATTGTTGCGCTCCGGAGGAGAGTACGGAGTCTTGAACCGACCCGACCATAAAGGAAATGCCCACACCCAAAGACAAAGGCCCGAAAGTCAGCAACGCCCAATAAACGAGGAACTGCATCATCCAGGGGCGTTGCGTGTTAACCCGCCAGATGCGGTTGAACGCATTGTCTATCGTCCGAATCAGCATCAGCGAGGTTACGACCAGCATCACGCTGCCGATGGCGGTCAGCCGGTTTGCCTGATCGCGGAATGCGTCGATATAGTCGAACACCATATCCGCGCCCTGCGGCACAATGGTTTGGTTGACGAAGGAGACGAACGAATCCGACCAGCGGTCGAACACGGGGAAAATCGAAGCGACCGCGACCATTACGGTCAGTACGGGGACGAGTGCCAGCAGTGTCGTAAACGTCATGCTCGCCGCTGCCTGCGGTACGCGCTCTTCACTGAAACGGCGGATGACGAACCATGCAAATGCACAGATTTTATTGTCCGCCAAACCTTGCCAACGTTGTAAAAAGGTCATAATCTCTTACCAGGTTTCATGTTTTCAAACTGTTTCAGACGGCATCTGGACAACCGTTATGCCGTCTGAACACCAAACTATTTTAACGGAATCCGCCCATGAACCCAAATCCCCTCAAAATCCTCGTCCTCTACTATTCCCAAAACGGCAGCACCCGCAATCCCGCACGCCGAATCACTCGCGGCATCGACAGCGTTGAAGGTTGCGAAGCCGTATTGCGCACCGTCCCCAAAGTGTCCGCCGTCTGCGAAGCCGTCAAAAAAGATATTCCCGACAGCGGCTCCCGTCCTGACCGCCGAAGAAAACAATATCGCCTTCGCACAAGGCAGACGCTTGGCGGAACTCGCCGTCAAGTCGGCATACGCCGCGTGTTCAGACGGCATGGCGTTCAGATGCCGTCTGAACGCGTTTGCCTGTATAATCCGCGTCTTTACTGTCCAACTTCGCGGTTCGCAAACCTCCCGCGTTACCAAAACTAGGATTCGATATGTCAAACCAAAAAGCCTTGGTCATCTTCTCGGGCGGTCAGGATTCGACCACCTGCCTGATTCAGGCAATCCAAACCTACGGGCGCGAAAACGTCCAAGCCATTACCTTCCGATACGGGCAACGCCATGCCGTCGAGCTGGAACGCGCAGAGTGGATCGCGCAGGATTTGGGCGTCAAACAAACCGTACTCGACTTGAGCCTGATGCGGCAGATTACGCACAATGCCCTGATGGACGATACCGCCGCCATCGAAACCGCCGACAACGGCGTTCCCAATACCTTTGTGGACGGGCGTAACGCGCTTTTCCTGCTTTACGCCGCCATTTTTGCCAAAGGGCAGGGTATCCGGCACATCATCGCGGGCGTGTGCGAAACCGATTTTTCGGGCTATCCCGACTGCCGCGGCGTGTTCGTCAAATCCATGAACGTTACCCTTAATCTGGCGATGGACTACGATTTTCAAATCCAGACGCCGCTGATGTACCTGACCAAGGCGCAAACGTGGGCGTTGGCGGACGAAATGGGCGTGTTGGACTACATCCGCGAACAGACCCACACCTGCTACAAGGGTATCGTCGGCGGCTGCCGCGAATGCCCGAGCTGTATCTTGCGCGAACGCGGGCTGGCGGAATGTCTGGAAAGTAAAAAGGCCGTCTGAACGCGCGCAAAGCACAAGGAATACGATATGCCCAAGCTCCATATGTTTTACCTCGGCGGCAATGCCGGCCGGTCGAATATCGAAGTGCACGACATCCAATTTGCCGTGTGCGACGACTACCGCGAAGCCGTCCCCGCACTCAAAGCCGCGTGGTTCGGCGATACGGACAAAATCCACATCGACGGTTGGCAGGTTGTCGAATGGGCGGACGGTTACGACATCGCCGTATCCGAAACGCCCAAAACGAAAATGCCGCCTGAAAACGCTCCGCGCCTGTATTTTGCCAATGTCGGCGGCTATCGCGCGGGGCAGCTTGCCGAGGCGCACGCGTTCGGGCTGTTCGCCGCCGCCATGCCTGCCGAAGCCAAACAAAAAGCCCTGCAAACCCTGTTGACCGACTATGTTCGGCAGCATAAAGACAACTTGAAAGACGTGGACAACCTGCTTGCGCTCGAGCACATCGGCAATTTCCATATCCGCCTGACCCCGAATCCGCACGGCAAACCCGCCGAAATCGGCTTTCAAGGCTATTTGCCCATTTGAAGCAGCGGATATGTTTCCACGCAAAACGACACATCAAGCCACCCTCCGGGCGGAAAGCGGCGGGGTTTTCACTGAAAAGGAATCGGGATGAAAATTACCAAGATATTTACCTTCGACTCCTCGCATATGCTCGACGGGCATGACGGCAAATGCCAAAACCTGCACGGGCATACCTACAAACTCGAAATCACCGTTTCAGACGGCACCATCAAAGGCGGAGCGAAAGACGGTATGGTGATGGACTTTACCGACTTGAAAGCCATTGTGAAACAACACATTACCGACCATTTCGACCACGCCTTCATCTACCACGGCGGCAATGGCCGCGAATCTCAAATCGCCGCGCTCTTGGAGGGCTGGAACATGAAAACCCTGCGCCTGCCCTGCCGCACCACTGCCGAAAATATGGCGGTTGAAATGTACGGACGTTTGAAAAACGCGGGGCTGAACGTGTGCCGCGTCAAATTGTGGGAAACGCCGACATCGTGCGCGGAGTATGAAGGGGAGTAGGGAAAATCTTGAACGTATCGATATAGTAAATTCAAATAAGACATGCCCAACCGCGTCATTCCCGCGCAGGCGGGAATCCAGACCTTGATTTATCAGGAATATTTAAAAATTGCAGCAATTCCAAATCTCTGGATTCCCGCCTGCGCGGGAATGACAGTGTGGAGCGTCCTTATTTGAATTTACCGCAAAGCGGTTTTTCTCCTGTGCGGATTCTCCGTTCTTCAGACGGCATTCCATACCGACACACCCATTAAAAGGAACACCCATGAAACTCCTCTCCACCATTCTCGTCCTCCTCGTCGCCGCCGAACATTTCTACATCGCCTGGCTGGAAATGACGCAGATTCCCAGCGAAAAAGCGGCGGAAACGTTCAAGCTGCCTTATGAATTTATGGAACAAAAGCAAGTGCAGACCCTGTTCGGCAACCAAGGGCTGTATAACGGCTTTCTCGGCATCGGGCTGGTGTGGTCGCGGTTTGCCGTGCCGGATCATGCCGTTTACGGCGCAACGATTCCGTTTCTCGGTTTCGTATTGATTGCCGCCGCGTGGGGCGCGTTCTCTTCCGGCAACAAAGGCATACTCGTCAAACAAGGTTTGCCCGCATTTTTGGCGGCGGCGGTGTTGGCGGTATGAAAAAAATCAGCGTCGCCCCCGAAAATCCCCAGTACCGCATCGTCGAAATCTTTGAAAGCCTGCAAGGTGAGGGCCGAAACACGGGTATGCCTGCCGTTTTCGTCCGTTTGGGCAAATGCAACCTCGCCTGCGGCTGGTGTGATACCGATTATTTGACATTTGGTATGATGAGCCTGTCCGACATCTTAGGCTGTCTGAAAACTTATGCCGCCCGCAACATCATCATCACCGGCGGAGAGCCGACCATCCAGCCGCATCTCGATATGCTGCTGGACACGCTCAAGGCGGAAGGCTATTTCCTCTGTATCGAAACCAACGGACTCAATCCCGTGCCGCCGCAAATCGACTATGTCGCCACCAGCCCCAAAGCCTGTTATGCCGCCAAATACGAAAAAAGCTGTATCGAAACAGCCGACGAAGTGCGGATTGTTGCCGACGGCGATGTCGTCGGATTCTGCGAAAATATGGAACGTAAAATCCGCGCGCATCATTACTACCTTTCGCCCTGCGAACAAGACGGCGCAATGAACATTTACGACACCATCCGCCAAATCGGTATTCTGAACAGCCGCCCCGACGCGCCCGTGCATTGGCAGTTGAGCGTGCAGACGCACAAATGGGCGGGAATAGAGTAGTTTAAGCAGTGTAACTCAAAGGGCCGGCGTACCGTTTTGCCGATGTTTGACATACGGGGAAAGTGTGCCGCTTCCGCGTGAAACTGCCGACATTTCCGCCGCCCAATCAGGACGAAGCCTTAATGAATAAGATGCCGCGGTTGGGTACACGCCAGGCTTCCTAGATTCCGATGGTCTTTTGAACCTTGCCGATACCCTTTGTCAGTGCGCGCAAATGGCAGGATTGGGGAAAACGAAATGCCGTCTGAAACAGCATTCTGTTTCAGACGGCATTTTTTTGTTGCCGCCAAAAGGGAAAAACCGCCCCGGCAATCGATGTCGAGGCGGTCTGAATATGGTCGGAATGAGAGGATTCGAACCTCCGACCCCTTCGTCCCGAACGAAGTGCGCTACCGGGCTGCGCTACATTCCGAATTAATTAAGGTGTGATTATAGCGCAAAAAATACGGCGTGCCTATACCGTTTTGCCTTTTTGCCGCGTGTCGGGCGGATTTAAAAGGCCTCTCCGACTTTTACGCCGCCCGCCGTGTCCTGCGGCGAGGCAAGGCCGGCAACAAAGGCTTGCGCCGCTTGGAAACCCGTTGTCTGTATAACGGCTTGTACCGCCTCATGACCGAGCGAGTTTTCCATGTATTGCCAACGTCCGGCCAAATCCTGGTTGTCGGGAATGGTGAAACCGTCGCGCAATTCATCGACCAAGTCGGGACGGTTGCAGACCAATATGATGTCGCAACCTGCCTCAAAGGAAATGCGGGCGCGTTCTTTGATGCCGCCGACTCCGCACGCGCCCTCCATGGTCAAATCGTCCGAGAAAATCACGCCTTTGAACCCGATGTCGCGGCGCAAAATCTGTTTCAGCCAGATTTCGGAAAACCCTGCGGGCTTTGTGTCCACTTGCGGATAAACGACGTGGGCGGGCATGACCGCCGCCATACCTTCGCGGCTCATAATGCGGAAGGGGGCGAGGTCGGCGGCTTCGAGTTCGTCGAGGCTGCGCCCGTCTTCGGGTAGCACCAAATGGCTGTCCCCTTCGACAAATCCGTGTCCGGGGAAATGTTTGCCGCATGATTTCATACCGCCTTTTGCCAAACCTTTTTGAAGGGCGAGGGCGAGGCGGGCGACCGCTTCGGGATTGCGGTGGAAGCTGCGGTTGCCGATGACGGCGCAGTTTCCCCAGTCCAAATCTAAGACGGGCGTGAAGGACAAATCGATGCCGCAGGCGGAAAGCTCGGTTGCCAAAACCCGGCCGACTTGTCCGGCAGCGGTTTCGGCGGCGGACGCGCCGTCTTTGTCCCAAATTTGCCCTAAAACGTTCATTGCAGGCAGGCGGGTGAAGCCTTCGATAAACCGTTGCACCCTGCCGCCTTCGTGATCGACGGCGATAATGAGTTCGGGTGTGCGCAGGGCTTTGATTTCGGCGGTGAGTGTTTTGAGCTGTTCAATGTTTTGGAAGTTGCGGCGGAAGAGGATGATGCCGCCGATTGCGGGATCGAGCAGGCGTTGCTTTTCCTCTTCGGTCAGGCGGAAGGCGGCAATGCCTGCCATGACGGGGCCGCGCGGAATATGGGGGACGGTCATTGCGGTTTGCTCCAAAAAACTTCAGACGGCATATGCCGTCTGAACAGGGGGGAAGGTCAAACGTCGGCGCGTTTTTTATCTTTCAACAGAAAAATCAGCACCGCCAATACAATACCGGTCGTGCCAAAGCCCAACAGCGCGGATTTTGTCAGACCCAATGCGAGGTAGCCCGATGCGGCGGCGGCGGCAACCGTCAGGGCATAAGGCAGTTGCGAGGTAACGTGGTCGATGTGGTTGCAGCGCGCGCCGGTGGACGACAGGATGGTCGTGTCGGAGATGGGCGAACAGTGGTCGCCGCATACCGCCCCCGCCATTACTGCGGACATACACGGGATAATCAGCGCGGGTTCGACTTTGACCGCCATGGCGGCGGCAATCGGCAGCATAATGCCGAACGTCCCCCAGCTTGTGCCTGTGGCAAACGCCATCACGCTGGCGAGCAGGAAGAGGATGACGGGCAGGAAGCCGGGATGGATGTTGCCCGCAACCAGCGTGGAGAGGTAGTCGCCCGTGTGCATTTCGCCGACAACCGTACTGATGAGCCAGGCAAGGATTAAAATGGCGATTGCGCCGAACATGGATTTCGCACCCTGCCACACGGCTTTGGGATAATCGGCGGTTTTAATCGTGCCGAACGTGCAGAGGACGACGGCAAGCACGCCGCAAGTGCCGCCGAATACCAGCGAAGTGTTTACGTCGGTATTTTCAAATGCCCCCAAAATGCTGAAGGTTTCGCTTGCCTGCGCGCCGGTGTAGATCATGGCGGAAACCGTTGAGGCGATTAAGGCCAAAACGGGAATAATCAATGCGTAAACACGACCTTTGGTAGCGTCTGAAGCGGCGGTTTCGTCGTGGGCTTCGTTCAACGCAGCCTGTTCGAAACGCGCCATCGAGCCGATGTCGAAGGAGAACCATGCGACGACGAATACCATAATCAGGGCAAACAGCGCGTAATAGTTCATCAGGCTCATGGCGACAAACGTCCCCATCGGCGTGTATTCGGTAATTTTGTAGGTAACGAGCAATCCGGCAAGCGTGGCGATAATCGACGCGCCCCAGCTTGAAACGGGCATCAGCACGCACATGGGCGAGGCAGTGGAGTCGAGGATGTAGGCGAGTTTGGCGCGGGAAACTTTAAACTTGTCGGTAACGGGGCGGGCAATCGCACCGACGGCGAGGCTGTGGAAATAGTCGTCGATAAAGGTTACGAACACGAGGCAGGCGGTCAGCATTTTCGCGCCGCGCCGGTTTTTAATGTGCCGTTTTGCCCAGTCGGCAAACGCCTGATTGCTGCCGGAGTAGGTCAGCAGTGAAGTGAAAATGCCCAAAAGTATCAGGAAAACCAAGATTTTTGGTTTGCCCAGCGACCAATCGCCGTCTGCCCAAGCCAAGCCGACGACCATGTCTTTCAGGTGTGTCAGACCGTCGACGGGGTTGCCGCCGACCAAAAAGGCAACGCCGACCAAAATACCGATGCCTAAAGACAGCAGTACGCGGCGGGTAATGACGGCAAGTGCCAGTGCCAAAAAGGGTGGCACAACCGAGAAAAATGAATGTGAATAGTCAATCAGCTGCATGGTTTATGGGGGGTGTTAAGCGTCCGGATGGGTGGGTATCTGTCCGCCTCCGGTTTGGGTTTTGTTGGCAAAATGGGTGGAAATATTTTTTGTCGTAAAAAATATTTGTTTAAAATCAACCAACTGATTTTTGTAAAATGCCCGTTAATCGGTATTGACGGGCATTTTATCATTTAAAAATATTTTGGTTAAATTATGTGCGTTATTGCAGGTTTAATGCGATGAACAGCGTGTTGCCACGGCGCATGACCAGCAGGGGGACGTTTTTGCCTGCCTTGTCCATAGCTTTGCGGAAACCGGCTTCGTCATTGACGGGGACTTGCCCGACGGCGAGGATTTCGTCGCCGCGCCTTAAGCCTGCGCGTTCTGCCGCGTCGGAAACCCGTACGACGACGAGGTGTTTGCCGCTGCTGTCGGTATGTGTCTGAAGGGTAATGCCTGCGGATTCGACCGAGAACGTACCGGATTGCTGTTCGGTGTAGGGGGCTTCATCTGTTTTGGATGATGCGCCGGTATGCTCGGCGGCGTTGCCCAGCTTGGCTTTGATTGTGATTTCTTCGCCTTTGCGCCATACGCCGAGGCTGACTTCTTTTCCCGGCGTAATGGCGCCGACCATGACGGGAAGGTCGCCGGAAGAACGTATTTCTCCGCCGTCGAGGCTGAGGACGATGTCGCCCGCCTGCAGGCCGGCACGTTCTGCGGGGCTGCCGGGAAGGATTTTGGCAATCAATGCGCCGCTGGCTTTATCCAGACCGAACGACTGTGCCAAACCGTAGGATACTTCCTGAATAATCACGCCCAGTTGTCCGCGTTGGACTTTGCCGGTGTTTTTCAGCTGTTCGGCGACATTCATGGCAACGTCAATCGGGATGGCAAAGGAGATGCCCATGAATCCGCCGCTGCGGCTGTATATTTGCGAATTGATGCCGACGACCTGTCCTTTTAAGTTGAACAGCGGGCCGCCGGAATTGCCCGGATTGATGGCAACGTCGGTTTGGATGAAGGGTGTGTAGCTTTCGTTGGGCAGGCTTCTGCCTTTGGCGGACACGATGCCGGCGGTCACGCTGTTGTCAAAGCCGAAGGGCGCGCCGATGGCAGCGACCCATTCGCCCGGTTTCAAATTTTTGGGATTGCCGATTTTGACGACGGGTAGCTCTTCCGTTGCGTCGATTTTCAGAAGGGCGACATCGGATTGGACATCCGAACCGATGAGTTTGGCGGTATATTCGCGCTTGTCGTTGAGCAGGACTTTGATACTGCCCATACCGGCAACGACGTGGGTATTGGTCAGGATGTAGCCGTTTTTGCTGATGATGAAGCCCGAACCGAAGTTCAATCCGCCGTCATCTGCTTCTTCTTGGGGGATTTCGGGCATGTTCGGGACGAGGCGTTTGAAAAATTCGTAGAACGGGTCGCTGTCGGCAAGCGGGTCGGAATCGGTTTCGGCATTGCCGCTGCCGTTTTGGGTGCGCGGGGCGGGGGCTGCCTGAATATTGACGACTGCCGGGCCTTCGCTTTGAACCAGTTGGGCAAAGTCGGGCAGCAGCATACTGACACTGCCGTCGTCTTTGGTGTGTTCGATGCGTTCTACGAAGGATGCTTCTTTTTTGTCCGCACCGAAAAAGCTGCCTGCCTTTTCGCAGCCTGCCAGCAAGGCGGCACACAGTGCCGCCAAAGCGAAGTATTGGTATTTTTTGAACACGTTTTGTCCTTTGTCGGATGCCGGTACCGGCTTTAATGCCGTCTGAAGCGCATTTTGTCGGCTTCAGACGGCATAGGTTGAAATTCTACAACGTCCGTCCGAATTTTCAAGCGTTTCATTTTGAAGGGCGGCGGCGGTCAGGATTTGGCGGGATATTCGCACAAATCGTTGATGATGCAGGTTTGGCATTGCGGCTTTAAAGCCTTGCAGGTGTAGCGTCCGTGCAAAATCAGCCAGTGGTGCGCGTCCATCAGAAATTCTTTAGGAATGAAGCGCATCAGTTTGTCTTCGACTTCGCGTACATCTTTTCCGGGTGCGATTTTGGTTCGGTTGGACACGCGGAAAATATGCGTATCGACCGCCATAACGGGGTGTCCGAACGCTGTGTTCAATACCACGTTTGCCGTTTTGCGCCCCACGCCAGGCAACGATTCCAAAGCCTCGCGGTCTTCCGGCACTTCGCCGTTGTATTTTTCCAGCAGGATGCGGCAGGTTTGCATAATGTGTTTGGACTTGGTTTTATACAGCCCGATGGTTTTCGTGTATTCCATCACGCCGTCCAAGCCCAAATCCAGCATCGCCTGCGGCGTATCGGCAACCGGAAACAGCTTCGCCGTCGCCTTGTTTACGCCGACATCGGTCGCCTGCGCCGAAAGCAGAACGGCGATTAAAAGCTCGAAAGGGGAGTTGAAATTCAGCTCGGTGGTCGGATGGGGGTTGGCGGCGCGGAAACGCTCGAAGATTTCTTGGCGGATTTGTCTGTTCATTTTTTTTGTGCAGTCGGTTTGTGCGGTCGGCATTATAACGCACGGTTCAGGCGGCGTAATATTGCATTCCCCACAGAATGAAGGCGTAACGCGCCGTTTTGCCGATAACCAGCATCAGCCCGCTTGTCCACGGATTCAACCGCAGCCAGCCGGCGGTAAGCGGCAGTGCGTCGCCGACGACGGGCAGCCACGCAAACGCAAGCAGCCAAATACCGAAACGCCGTATCAGATTCAGTGTTTTTTCAGACGGCATTTTTCGGGAAGGCAGCAAACGTCCCATCCAATAGGAAACCATACTGCCCAATCCGTTGGCAAGGCCGGCGCACAGCAACGCGCCGTATGCGTGTTTGGGGAAGTTGCGGACGAACAGGGCGAAGGCGGCTTCGGACGTGCCGGGCAGGAGGGTGGCGGAAGTGAAGGCGGAAAAAGCGAGGGCGGCGTAGGTGTAGGAGGGTATCATTGCAAACAGTCCCAAACAGGTAAAAATCGGCGACGGATTATACGGTATTTTCACGCCCCCGCCGAAGGGCGGAGGACGGTGCAAAAATACGGCACAGCCGTATGCCCCTTTATTTGTCGGGCATACGACATTCTTTCCGCTCCGGTTTTGATGCCCCGATGCGGCATTTCCGAATTTTCCGGATACGGCGGAGGATTTTCATTTTATTGGGAACGGTTTTTGCAAGCCCGCCGGAATTTTTTAAAATCTATTAAAACCTATGCAAACAACTGTAAAATATTAATTTCTGCTGCTTGAATTTCAGATCGGCGCATTGCCTGCATCCGATAAAGTTTGCAAAATGTTCAAATATCAGTATGATTTGCATTGCCGTTAAGAAATGTCAATTTCTATTTTCTTGAAACGGGCAATATTCCGACACCACGAAAGGCAAATCATGTCTGCGCAATCACAAAACAACCATACGTCCCCATTGGTCGTCTTGACCACGCTGTTCTTCATGATGGGTTTTATTACCTGCATGAACGACATCCTTATCCCTCATTTGAAAGAAATTTTCGACCTCTCTTACGTTCAGGCGATGCTGATTCAATTTTGCTTTTTTACCGCCTATGCGGTAATGTCCATCCCGATGGGGGCTTTTGTCGGCAAAGTCGGCTACAAAAACGGCGTTATCGGCGGCTTTCTGCTGACGGCGGTCGGGTGCCTGCTGTTTTATCCTGCTGCGGGCAGCCATTCTTACGCGGTATTTTTGGGCGCGTTGTTTATTTTGGCTTCCGGCGTAACGCTGCTTCAGGTCGCCGGTAATCCTTATGTTACCCTGCTGGCGAAACCCGGCAAGGAATCGGCAACGCTGACGCTGGTTCAGGCGTTTAACGCTTTG
Source organism: Neisseria gonorrhoeae (assembly GCF_003315235.1). Classification (GTDB taxonomy): domain Bacteria; phylum Pseudomonadota; class Gammaproteobacteria; order Burkholderiales; family Neisseriaceae; genus Neisseria; species Neisseria gonorrhoeae. Next base: position 71,786 of record NZ_QNRU01000006.1, read on the forward strand.
GGTACGACCATTGCGCCTCAAATCGGCGCGTTCCTGATTTTGGCGGACGCAACCCAAACCGTCAGCAAGGCGGAACAGATTTCTTCCGTACAGATTCCCTATTTGGGACTGGCGGGGCTGCTGATTATCCTTGCCGTTTTCGTGAAAATGATCCGGCTGCCCGACGCGCGCAAAATTGCCGCCGAGGAAAGCGCGCACAACCACGACGGCAAAACCGGCGTATGGCAATACAAACATCTCGTGTTCGGTACGGCAGGCATTTTCTGCTACGTCGGTGCGGAGGTGTCTATCGGTTCGCTGATGGTCAATGTGTTGGGTTATCTGAAAGGGCTGGATCATGCTTCTGCCGCGCATTACCTGTCGTTTTATTGGGGCGGAGCGATGGTCGGACGTTTCCTCGGTTCGGCGGTAATGGCGAAATTCGCGCCCAACCGTTATTTGGCGTTTAACGCATCGGCTGCGGTCGTGCTGCTTGCCGTCGCGATGGCGACGGGCAGCGGCAATGCGGATGTGGCGATGTGGTCGCTGCTTGCCATCGGTTTTTTCAACTCGATTATGTTCCCGACGATTTTCTCTTTGGCAACCAAAGGGTTGGGCAAATTCACCAACGCGGCTTCCGGTGTGCTGTGTACCGCGATTGTCGGCGGTGCGGTCGTGCCGGTAATTCAAGGTTGGGCGGCGGATACTTACACCCTGATGTCTTCGTTTGTCGTTTCCGTTATCTGTTACCTGTATATCGTGTTTTTTGCGGTGTACGGATATAGGGCGGACAAATAATCTTTTTCTTGAGAAATGCCGTCTGAACATCTTTCAGACGGCATTTTTGCGTACCGGTGTTTGCGGCGTGTGTGCCGAGGTTTTAATACTTCAATCCATAAAAGTCTTATATGCCAACAAATAAAAAAATAAAAAAATAAAAATTATATTTCAAAAAAATTAATTTAAATCGAGAAAATTGCCGTTTTGTTTCTGCCCGGCTTTTGTAAAACGCTAAAATGCCGTCTGAAAACGTCGGGCAGATTCGGCATGGTGTGTTAGAATCCGTTAACTTTATATCAAATCGGGCAAAGAATCATGTTTGCTTTCAAATCCTTACTCGATATGCCGCGCGGTGAGGCACTTGCCGTCGTCGTCGCTCTGATTGCCGCAATGGGCTATACCATCATTTCATTGGAGTGGCTGCCGCATATGTCCATTATTGCCGCCATCGTCGTGCTGATTTTGTACGGCTTGGCGCGCGGTTTGAAATACAACGATATGCAGGCAGGGATGATAGGCGCGTTGAATCAGGGTATGGGCGCGGTTTACCTGTTTTTCTTCATCGGGCTGATGGTCAGCGCGCTGATGATGAGCGGCGCGATTCCGACGCTGATGTATTACGGTTTCGGGCTGATTTCCCCGACTTATTTTTATTTTTCCGCCTTCGCGCTGTGTTCCGTCATCGGCGTGTCCATCGGCAGCAGCCTGACCGCCTGCGCCACTGTCGGCGTTGCCTTTATGGGGATGGCGGCGGCGTTTCAGGCCGATATGGCGATGACGGCGGGCGCGATTGTTTCCGGTGTGTTTTTCGGCGATAAAATGTCCCCGCTTTCCGACACCACGGGCATTTCCGCGTCCATCGTCGGTATCGACCTGTTTGAACACATCAAAAACATGATGTACACCACCATCCCCGCGTGGCTTATCAGCGCGGCACTGATGCTTTGGCTTCTTCCCAGCGTCGCCGCGCAGGATTTGAACAGCGTCGAATCCTTCCGCAGCCAGCTTGAAGCCACGGGATTGGTGCACGGCTATTCGCTGATTCCGTTTGCACTGTTGGTCGTTTTGGCATTGATGCGCGTCAATGCCGTGGTCGCCATGCTCTTTACCGTCATTGCCGCCGTTGCCGTAACGTATCTGCACAGCACGCCCGATCTGCGTCAGCTCGGCGCGTGGTTTTATGGCGGCTACAAACTCGAAGGCGAAGCGTTTAAAGACATTGCCAAACTGATTTCGCGCGGCGGCTTGGAGAGTATGTTCTTTACGCAGACCATCGTTATCCTCGGTATGAGTTTGGGCGGGCTGCTGTTTGCGCTCGGTGTGATTCCTTCCTTGCTGGAGGCCGTCCGTACCTTCTTGACGAATGCCGGACGCGCGACGTTCAGCGTTGCCATGACTTCGGTCGGGGTCAATTTCCTGATTGGAGAGCAATATTTGAGCATCCTGCTTTCGGGAGAAACGTTCAAACCCGTTTACGACAAACTCGGCCTGCATTCGCGCAACCTGTCGCGGACTCTGGAAGATGCGGGGACGGTGATTAACCCGCTCGTGCCGTGGAGCGTGTGCGGCGTATTTATCAGCCACGCCCTTGGCGTACCCGTTTGGGAATATCTGCCTTATGCCTTTTTCTGCTATTTGAGTTTGGCTTTAACCCTGTTATTCGGCTGGACGGGGCTGACTTTGAGCAAAAAATAAGCGGATAAGCGAAATGCCGTCTGAACCTGTTTTCCGGTTTCAGACGGCATTTTTATGTTTGGCGGATGGGGCGGATTGAAACAGAAAACGACCGTACCGTCATCCTAAACTGTGCAGAAACGGCGGTGCGGGCAGGCTCTGCTTACTTCACGCGGGTCGCCATCAGCGTGTGCAGGCGGCGGTTGTCGGCGCGGGCGACGGTGAACTGCAAACCGCCGATAAGGACTTTTTCGCCGCGCACGGGCAGGTGTCCCAATTCCTGAATGACCAAGCCGCCGATGGTGTCGGCTTCTTCGCTGCCGTATTCCGTACCGAAAAAGGCGTTGATGTCTTCGATTTCGGTAGCCGCGTGGATGCGCCAGCGTTCGGCGGAAACGGAGTGGATGTTGTCGGCGCTTTCGTCTTCGTCAAACTCGTCTTCGATGTCACCGACGATTTGCTCGATGATGTCTTCAAAGGTGACCAAACCCGACGTGCCGCCGTATTCGTCGATGACGATTGCCATATGGTTGCGCTGTTCGCGGAACTCTTTTAAAAGGGCGGTCAAAGATTTGCCTTCGGGCACGAAAACGGCAGGGCGCAAGACGGATTTCAGGTGGAACTGCTCGGGGTTGAACATATATTTGAGCAGGTCTTTGGCGTGCAAAATGCCCAAAACTTCGTCTTTGTCTTCGCCGATGACGGGGAAGCGCGAATGGGCGGTATCGATGACGTAGGCGGTGATGCGTTCGATGCTGTCGTTTTCTTTCAATACGTTCATGCGGCTGCGCGTAATCATCGCATCGCGCACTTCCAGCTCGGCAAAGTCCAATACTTTTTCCAGCCGGGTCAGTGTGTCGGCATCAAAAACTTCCTGTTCGTGCGCCTGCCGAAGCAGGTTTAATACGTCTTCGGCGGAATCGGGTTCGCGGGCGAGTCGGGCAATCAGGCGTTCAAAAAAATTTGTTTTCGGTTGTGCGCCGTCCATTTTAATGTCCGTCCTCTCGGTAGGGGTTGGGATAGCCTGCCGCCCGCATCAGGCGGATTTCTTCGGCTTCCATTATTTCGGCCTCATCGTCTTTGATGTGGTCGTATCCCATCAGGTGCAGCGTGCCGTGTATGGTTAAGTGGGCAAAATGCCGTTCAGGCGTTTTGCCCTGTTCGGCGGCTTCTTTTAAAACGACTTGCGGGCAGATAATCAAATCGCCGTACAGTCTTTCCGAAACTTGGCAGGGCAGGATTTCGCCTTCGTTGAGCGCGAAACTCAATACATTGGTGGCATAATCTTTGCCCCGGTAGTCGCGGTTGTAGGCGCGGGCTTCTTCTTCGTCCAAAAGAATCAAACCGATGTCGGCGCGGAGGTATTCGTTTTTCAAGGCAGACCACGCCCAGCGGTAAAAATCGCGTTCGGCGGGGATGCCGGCGGCGGAAGAGGCGTTTTCAAAGTTCAAATGGAAACGTTGCCGCTGCAACGTTAAGAAAGGGTATTTTTTGGCGCGTTTCATTGTGGCGGGTTTCGTGTTTTGTGGGCGTAAATATAACATAGACCTGACGGTGCCGTCTGAAGAAACGTTCAAAATATGATAGACTCCACGCCGTTTCCATTCTTTGAACGCATTGAACATGAACCCGAAAAAACTTGTTATCGCCAGCCGCGAAAGCCTGCTTGCCATGTGGCAGGCGAAACATATCCAAGGCCGTCTGAAGGCGCTGTATCCCGATTGCGAAGTCGAAATTTTGGGCATGACCACGCGCGGCGACCGGATTTTGGACAGAACTTTGTCAAAAGTCGGCGGGAAAGGCTTGTTTGTCAAAGAGTTGGAACAATCCCTTCAAGACGGGCGCGCCGATTTGGCGGTGCATTCGATTAAGGACGTGCCGATGGATTTGCCCGAAGGCTTCGCCCTTGCCGCCATCAGCGAACGCGCCAATCCGTTTGACGCGTTTGTGTCCAACCGATACGCGCGTTTGGAAGAAATGCCCGAAGGCGCGGTTGTCGGCACATCCAGCCTGCGCCGTGAAGCCCAGTTGCGCGCGCGCTATCCGCATTTGCTTATCAAACCTTTGCGCGGCAATGTGCAAACCCGTTTGTCCAAACTCGACAACGGCGAATACGATGCAATTATCTTGGCTGCCGCCGGGTTGCAGCGTCTGGAATTGGATGAACGCATCCGCATGATTTTGTCGGAATCCGACAGCCTGCCTGCCGCCGGACAAGGCGCATTGGGTATTGAAATTGCCACGCATCGCGAAGATTTGTACGAAGTCTTGAAGCCGTTAAACCACGATACCACACACGCCTGCGTTACCGCCGAACGCGCTTTGGCGCGCGCTTTGGGCGGAAGCTGCCAAGTGCCGCTGGCCGCGTATTGCACTGAAGAAAACGGGCTGCTGATCTTGCGCGGATTGGTCGGGCACCCCGACGGATCGATTGTGTTGCAGGCGGACGCGCAAGCCCCTGCCGGATATGCCGATGCGCTTGGACGTGCGGTTGCCAAAAAACTGGCGGACGACGGTGCGCAGGAATTGATTGGAGCAGTATTGAATACGGAAAATTGATTTTATCGAAAATTTAAAGAAAATAATATAAGTTATTGTTTTTAATTAATTTATTTAATAAGTTCTACTTACCTTATTTCGTCATTCCCGCGCAGGCGGGAATCCAGTTTGCTCGGTTTCAGTTGTTTTTAATCAATTCTTGCAGCATTGGGTTTCCAGATTCCCGCCTGCGCGGGAATGACGGCGGAAAGGTTTTTGTGGCTTCGGATAATACTGTGGCGTTCAAATTTTGAATTTGAGAATGATGATATTCGTATTTTTTATTGTGGCTGTACTAGATTATCCCTAAATTCCACACCGATCCCGCAGGATTTTTAGCTGCCGGGACGGTGTGCCGGAGTTAAATCGAAATTCGCATTCCCTCAACAACGGCGGGAAAGGTTTACGATCGATTCCGTTGTATTTTCGCAAGGCGCGTTTTGCCTGATTCCAAAAGTTCCCAATGCCGTTAATGTGGTTCCGACGGTCTGCAAATTCCTTGGAACGGTTGATGCGGCAACGGATAAAACCGCCCGCGTCCAACTTGCCGCGGCTGCCCGGGCTATCGGCATAAACAATACCGTCCGGCATGATTTTCTTTTTGACGGCAGGGAGCAACGTTTCAGGCTCGGCATTGTCCGCGGCAACGGTATAGGCCCGCCCGTTGCGTTTCGGGTTGATTTTATAGATGTTTTTAGCTTGTTTGAAATTGTTATAGTTTATTGTTTTTTAACAAAAAACAGATGCCGTCTGAACTGGTTAAGGTTCAGGCGGCATTTTCATATGGCTGCGCTTTTTACAGTATATTCAATTAAAAACAAAATAGTACAACACTCGACGTTGAAGGTTTAACCATGGCATACTCTGCGGACTTAAGAAACAAAGCTTTAAACCATAGCGGATTAACAAAAATCAGGACAAGGCGGCGGGCCGCAGGCAGTACGGATAGTACGGAACCGATCCGCCCGGCGCTCCATCACCTTAGGGAATCGTCCTCTTCGAGCCGGGGCGGGGCAACGCCGTACCGGTTTTTGTTAATCCGCTATATTACGGACAATGCAAAAACACCGGCCAAACCGCAGCAACGTTTAACTTGT
>NZ_QNRU01000007.1 GCF_003315235.1 Neisseria gonorrhoeae
AAAGAGCGTTGCGAAATTATAAAGTATTCCTTCCGCCTGTCTAAGATATCTCTCGATATTTCCGACATTCCGTGCTATACTTTTCAGTTCGTCCGCCGCTTCGGCAGCGGCGAAGAACCGAACTATACGCCCGCAGGGGAAAACAGTCAATACTTTCAGCGGGATTTTTTTGGGGAAATTCGTCATGTCGCTGTCGGATAAGGTTTTTTATCTCCGCCAAACGCTGCGCCGCCTCCAACAACCCCCCTCCTCTTCTCCTCCGGCTGATGCGCCTTTGTGAATATGCCGCCTGAAACTCGGGGCTTCAGACGGCATTTTGTTTGCCTCCATCAGTCGGCAAACTGTTTCTTCATCCTCTCTCGGCGTTCTTGGGCCTCAACGGATAAAGTGGCTGTCGGGCGTGCCAGCAGCCGCTTCAGGCCGATAGGTTCTCCCGTATCGGCACAGAATCCATAGTCCCCTTCATCAATATTGCGGATGGTCGCCTGTATTTTACTGAGAAGTTTTCGTTCCCGATCCCGGGTACGGAGTTCCAATGCGTACTCTTCTTCCTGTGTGGCACGGTCGGCAGGATCGGGGGCTGATTCGTGTTCTTGGAGATGCCCTGTTGTAACGGAGGCGTTTTCGATGAGTTCGTCTTGCATTTTTACCAGCAATTCGCGGAAAAAAGCCAAATGGTCGTCATTCATATAATCGTCTTCCGGCCCAATCCAATTCAAAATATCTTGTTCTGTCAGCTTTACCATAATGTATGCCCTCTCGGTTCACCGCAAAAAAAACAAAGCACTACAAAGTGGCTTTATTCCTTTGATTTTTATAAGGCTTATTGCCTAAGGCGTTTTTGAAAACGCGCATCATAACACGTTTTGGATTGGTTTTTTTATTTTCTTTACATTATTGATATTGCCGTTCCATTTCCTGCGAACGGCACACACAGGCACAAACGCCCTCACTTATGGCTTCGGCGACACGATGCCGTCTGAAGGCTTCCACGGCTTCGTGGGTTGTCCCGCCTTTTGACGTTACATTTTTTTGAAGCTTCTCGAAATCTTCACCCGTCTGCTCGGCAAGGGCAACCGCTCCTTTAAACGTTGCCAGACTGAGCGCGCGTGCTTCTGCCATATCAAACCCTTGTCGGATGGCGGCATTTTGCAATGCGTCCAGCAGATAAAACACATAAGCCGGCCCGCTGCCGCTGATGCCGGTAATGCTGTGCATTTGCGCTTCATCTTCCAACCAAACGGTCAAACCGACTGATTTCATGATTCGATCGGCAATCCTGCGGTCTGTTTCCGATACTTCCGCTTCGGCATACATACCGGATACGCCCAGCCCGATTTTTCCGGGTGTATTCGGCATAACCCGGACAATGCGGCGGCTTCCCCCGAGGTAACGGCTGAGCGTACCGACCGACAATCCGGCTGCGACAGAAAGCACCAATGCGCCGTTGGTGCGGATATTTTTGCACGCGGCTTCCATATCCTGCGGTTTGACGGCAAGGATTAAAACATCGTCGGAATGAAGCTCCGGCAGGGTTGCCGAAGTTTCGACCCCCAACTCTTTTCCCAAACGTTCGCGCTTTTCCGCACCACGGTTGGCTATATGGATGCGGTATCCCCCTTGTTTGACCAATCCGCCCGCAACGGCAGCCGCCATATTTCCGCCGCCGAGAAAATAAACATTCATTATTTCTACCCTATTCAAAATTACCTTACTAAATTCATTCCCAATTTTTTACCATCGGACGCGCTCGGACAGGCCGTTGCGCCGCAACCCCTGCTTTTCCAAACAGTCGAAACCTTCCTGTTTGAACCTCTCAACCAAAGGTTTGCCGTCACGCGTACGCCAATCCAACCCGCAGGCTTCAAACTTCCCTATTTTCCTATAAAAGTAAGATTTTTGCGCGGATTCATATTCGTTTGCCCTGACGGAACGATTGCCGTCTGAAAGCGGTATCTCGTAGTCCTCTAAAGACAGCGGACTCTCGCCGCCAATATCCCAAAAATCGATGGCGGCAGGTTTTCTCGGCTTACACCAGCCGGACAAGGACGAACACTCATACCACCCCGCCAGCCGGCAGCCTGCAACCGTAAATGCAAACAACGCAGCCGTTGCCGTATATTTTATTACCCGAATTTCCATCAGCCCCTTTTCCCGAAAATCGCGCTGCCGATACGGACGTGTGTCGCACCGCACTCAATGGCGGCAGGCATATCGTCCGACATCCCCATAGACAGCACGTCCGCCTTAACGCCAGCCGCATTGAGGTCGGCAAGCAGCTTTTGCATGGTCTGAAACTGAGTTTTCAACTCCGTTTCACTGCTGTTGGCTTTGGCAACGCACATCAGTCCGCGCACGACAAGGTTGGGCAGCTTCGCCACTTCCACGGCAAGCGCGACCGCTTCTTCGGGCGCGACACCGTGTTTTGCCGCCTCGCCCGCAATGTTCACCTCGACACACACCTGCAAGGGCGGCATTAAGGAGCGACGCTGCCTGCTCAGCCGGACGGCGGTCTTCAGACGGCATACGGTATGCACCCAATGCGCGCGTTCGGCGACAAATTTGGTTTTGTTGGACTGCACATCTCCGATGACGTGCCACACGATGTCGGTCAAATCCGCCAATTCCTCCGTTTTGCCGTACCACTCCTGAATATAGTTCTCGCCGAAATCACGCTGTCCGGCAGCGTAAACTTCGCGGATGCCGTCTGAAGGGAAGGTCTTGCTGACGGCAATCAGGCCGACGGAATGCGGCTCCCTGCCCGCCTGCAGAACCAATTTTCCGATACGGTCGGACACCTCACGATAACGTTCTTGCAACACCGTCATAGATCATCCCCTAATTAAAAATGATTAAACAGTTGAAACCCCTCCAGTCAGGGCGGTATAATCAAGGTTGTTAGAATCATTCCAACCAATCGAAACATTATACTAAACAGAGCCGCATTATGCAGATTACCGACTTACTCGCCTTCGGCGCTAAAAACAAAGCATCCGACCTTCACCTGAGTTCGGGCATATCCCCTATGATTCGGGTTCACGGCGACATGCGGCGCATCAACCTTCCCGAAATGAGCGCGGAAGAGGTCGGCAATATGGTAACTTCGGTGATGAACGACCACCAGCGGAAAATCTACCAGCAAAACTTGGAAGTCGACTTCTCGTTCGAACTGCCCAACGTCGCCCGATTCCGCGTCAACGCCTTCAACACCGGCCGCGGCCCCGCCGCCGTATTCCGCACCATTCCCAGCACCGTCTTATCGCTGGAAGAATTGAAAGCCCCGAGCATTTTCCAAAAAATCGCAGAATCGCCGCGCGGCATGGTATTGGTTACCGGCCCTACCGGTTCGGGCAAATCGACCACGCTTGCCGCGATGATCAACTACATCAACGAAACCCAGCCGGCACACATCCTGACCATCGAAGACCCGATCGAATTCGTCCACCAAAGCAAAAAATCCCTGATTAACCAACGCGAGCTGCACCAGCACACCCTCAGCTTCGCCAACGCGCTGAGTTCCGCATTGCGCGAAGACCCCGACGTTATCCTTGTCGGCGAGATGCGCGACCCCGAAACCATCGGCTTGGCACTGACCGCCGCCGAAACCGGACACTTGGTTTTCGGCACGCTGCACACGACCGGCGCGGCAAAAACCGTCGACCGTATCGTGGACGTATTCCCCGCCGGAGAGAAAGAAATGGTGCGTTCCATGCTGTCCGAATCGCTGACCGCCGTCATCTCCCAAAACCTGCTGAAAACGCACGACGGCAACGGCCGTGTCGCCTCGCACGAAATCCTGATTGCCAACCCCGCCGTCCGCAACCTCATCCGCGAAAACAAAATCACGCAGATTAACTCCGTCCTGCAAACCGGGCAGGCGAGCGGTATGCAGACGATGGACCAATCGCTGCAATCGCTGGTGCGCCAAGGGCTGATCGCACCGGAAGCCGCACGCAGACGCGCGCAAAACAGCGAAAGTATGAGTTTCTGACACACAACCGCCTTCCGGCCATGCCGGCGGGAAAACAAGGCGCAAACACGCGGGGCGGGACGCGGCATCCCGCCCGGCATACCCTTCCGAACAGGAAGCGTCCGCCTTCCTGTTGAAACCTGCCGCCGCAAACTGCAAGGCTTAAACCGAAAAGAAGCTAACGATGAATACCGATAACCTGCACGACATCTTGGACGAAACGGTTCAAGTGTATTCTCAAAAAAAACAAAGCCGATCCGAAACCCCGGCCGAAATCGGCACACACTTCCACCCGCTGCTCGACCGCCTGTGCGAAACCGCAGAAGCACAAAACGCGTCCGACATCCTTATCAGCAAAGGATTCCCGCCCTCGTTGAAAATCAACAGCGCATTAACCCCGCAGCCGCAAAAGGCTCTGACGGGCGAGGAAACCGCCGCCATCGCCGCATCGACGATGAACGCCGAACAATCGGAAATATTCCGGCGCGACGGCGAAATCAACTACTCCGTCCAATCGCGCAGCGGCACGCGCTACCGCGCCAACGCCTACTACAGCCAAGGCAGCGCAGGTTTGGTTTTGCGGCGCATCAACCACGTCATCCCGCAAATGCGGGAATTGGGCTTGCCCGAAAAACTCAAAGACCTCGCCGTCGCACCGCGCGGGCTGCTGATTATCGTCGGGCCTACCGGTTCGGGCAAATCCACCACGATGGCGACTATGCTCGAACACCGCAACAAAACCCTGCCCGGCCATATCGTTACCATCGAAGACCCGATTGAGTTTATCTACAAACCGCGCCGCTGCATCTTTACCCAGCGCGAAATCGGCGTCGACACCATAAACTGGCAGACGGCGGTACAAAACGCTATGCGCCAATCCCCAGACGTGGTCTGTATCGGCGAAGTCCGCAGCAGGGAAAGTATGGAATACGCGATGCAGCTCGCCCAAACCGGCCACCTGTGCATTTTTACGCTCCACGCCAACACCGCGCCGCAGTCGCTCGAACGCATACTCAACTTCTACCCCAAAGAACAGCACAACCAAATACTGATTGACATCGCCCTCAATCTGACCGGCATCATCTGCCAACGCCTCGCCCTCAAAAAAGACAAAACGGGCAGGACGGCGGTTGTCGACTTGCTCATCAACACGCCCGCCATCCAGGACTTCATCCTGAAGGGCGACCTGATGAACATCAGTAAAATCATGGAAACCGCCAAAACCGACGGAATGCAGACGATGGACCAAAACCTTTTCGAACTGTACCGTCACGGCATCATCAGTTACGAAGAAGCCCTGCGCCAGTCCGTTTCCGCCAACAACCTGCGATTGCACATCCAACTGCACAAAGAAGGCAAAACGCCCGAACTCCTTTACGACAGGGTCAACGGTCTCAACCTCATTTCCTGATCCGCAAAACCCAATGCCGTCTGAAAACCGCATCCCCGTTTTCAGACGGCATGATTTTATCCGCCCCATTCATGTGCCACACTTTATTCACTTCATAACAATAAACCGGTAAAACCATGAAAACCCCACTCCTCAAGCCTCTGCTCATTACCTCGCTTCCCGTTTTCGCCAGTGTCTTTACCGCCGCCTCCATCGTCTGGCAGCTAGGCGAACCCAAGCTCGCCATGCCCTTCGTACTCGGCATCATCGCCGGCGGCCTGGTCGATTTGGACAACCGCCTGACCGGACGGCTGAAAAACATCATCGCCACCGTCGCCCTGTTTACCCTCTCCTCGCTCACGGCGCAAAGCACCCTCGGCACAGGGCTGCCCTTCATCCTCGCCATGACCCTGATGACCTTCGGCTTTACCATTTTAGGCGCGGTCGGGCTGAAATACCGCACCTTCGCCTTCGGCGCACTCGCCGTCGCCACCTACACCACGCTTACCTACACCCCCGAAACCTACTGGCTGACCAACCCCTTCATGATTTTATGCGGCACCGTACTGTACAGCACCGCCATCATCCTGTTCCAAATCATCCTGCCCCACCGCCCCGTCCAAGAAAGCGTCGCCAACGCCTACGAAGCACTCGGCGGCTACCTCGAAGCCAAAGCCGACTTCTTCGACCCCGATGAGGCAGCCTGGATAGGCAACCGCCACATCGACCTCGCCATGAGCAACACCGGCGTCATCACCGCCTTCAACCAATGCCGTTCCGCCCTGTTTTACCGTTTGCGCGGCAAACACCGCCACCCGCGCACCGCCAAAATGCTGCGCTACTACTTCGCCGCCCAAGACATCCACGAACGCATCAGCTCCGCCCACGTCGACTACCAAGAGATGTCCGAAAAATTCAAAAACACCGACATCATCTTCCGCATCCACCGCCTGCTCGAAATGCAGGGACAAGCCTGCCGCAACACCGCACAAGCCCTGCGCGCAAGCAAAGACTACGTTTACAGCAAACGCCTCGGACGCGCCATCGAAGGCTGCCGCCAATCGCTGCGCCTCCTTTCAGACGGCAACGACAGTCCCGACATCCGCCACCTGAGCCGCCTTCTCGACAACCTCGGCAGCGTCGACCAGCAGTTCCGCCAACTCCGACACAGCGACTCCCCCGCCGAAAACGACCGCATGGGCGACACCCGCATCGCCGCCCTCGAAACCGGCAGCTTCAAAAACACCTGGCAGGCAATCCGTCCGCAGCTGAACCTCGAATCAGACGTATTCCGCCATGCCGTCCGCCTGTCCCTCGTCGTTGCCGCCGCCTGCACCATCGTCGAAGCCCTCAACCTCAACCTCGGCTACTGGATACTGCTGACCGCCCTTTTCGTCTGCCAACCCAACTACACCGCCACCAAAAGCCGCGTGTACCAACGCATCGCCGGCACCGTACTCGGCGTAATCGTCGGCTCGCTCGTCCCCTACTTCACCCCCTCCGTCGAAACCAAACTCTGGATCGTCATCGCCGGTACCACCCTCTTTTTCATGACCCGCACCTACAAATACAGTTTCTCCACCTTCTTCATCACCATTCAGGCACTGACCAGCCTCTCCCTCGCAGGTTTGGACGTATACGCCGCCATGCCCGTGCGCATCATCGACACCATTATCGGCGCATCCCTTGCCTGGGCGGCGGTCAGCTACCTGTGGCCAGACTGGAAATACCTCACGCTCGAACGCACCGCCGCCCTTGCCGTATGCAGCAGCGGCACATACCTCCAAAAAATTGCCGAACGCCTCAAAACCGGCGAAACCGGCGACGACATAGAATACCGCATCACCCGCCGCCGCGCCCACGAACACACCGCCGCCCTCAGCAGCACCCTTTCCGACATGAGCAGCGAACCCGCAAAATTCGCCGACAGCCTGCAACCCGGCTTTACCCTGCTCAAAACCGGCTACGCCCTGACCGGCTACATCTCCGCCCTCGGCGCATACCGCAGCGAAATGCACGAAGAATGCAGCCCCGACTTTACCGCACAGTTCCACCTTGCCGCCGAACACACCGCCCACATCTTCCAACACCTGCCCGACATGGGACCCGACGACTTTCAGACGGCATTGGATACACTGCGCGGCGAACTCGGCACCCTCCGCACCCGCAGCAGCGGAACACAAAGCCACATCCTCCTCCAACAGCTCCAACTCATCGCCCGGCAACTCGAACCCTACTACCGCGCCTACCGACAAATTCCGCACAGGCAGCCCCAAAACGCAGCCTGAAAAAATTTCGGCATTTTGTAAAGGGGGGGGCGGATTGTCAGGCAGGTTGCAAGATAGTGGATAAGGCTTTGCGCAGGGTAAATGCGTAGCAACTGAACCGTCATTCCCTCAAAAACAGAAAACCAAAATCAGAAACCTAAAATCCCGTCATTCCCACGAAAGTGGGAATCCGGTTTTTTTGAGTTTCAGTCATTCCCGATAAATTGCCTTAGCATTGAATGTCTAGATTCCCGCCTGCGCGGGAATGACGGCGGAGCGGTTTCTGTTTTTTCCGATAAATGCCGCAATCTCAAATCCCGTCATTCCCACGAAAGTGGGAATCTAGGTCTGTCGGCACAGAAACTTATCGGGTAAAACGGTTTCTTTAGATTTTACGTTCTAGATTCCCGCCTGTGCGGGAATGACGGTTTAGAAGTTGCCCGAAACCTCAAAAAAAACCGAAACCGAACAAGCCGGATTCCCGCCTGAGCGGGAATGACGGGCTAAATAATATCAAACCATAAATCCCGCCAAGAAACATTATTTTCTTCAATCAGTTGCAATTTCCAAGCCCTGTTCCATTTCTTCAACTGTTTTTCCCGAGTAATTGCGCTCTCCATCGTAGGATGCAGTTCATACCAAACCGGCATAGTAACGTTGTACCGTGATGTAAATCCTTCAATCAAATGCTCCCTATGTTGGTAAATACGTTGCACCAAATCAGATGTAACGCCAATGTATAACGTGCCATTACGTTGGCTTGCTAAAATATAAACCGCAGGCTGCATATAATACCCTTTTGAATTATTTAAATTTATATTCCCGCGAACACCATCCAGTGATTACTTTAACCCTTCGTTATCCCCATAGCTTTCCATCATTCCCGCAACTCTTCGTCATTCCCGCGAAAGCGGGAATCCAGAATCTCTAAAGCTTCAGCTAACCTTTGAATATTGCTGTTGTCCCACGTTCTAGATTCCCGCCTGAGCGGGAATGACGGCGGAGCGGTTTCTGTTTTTTCCGATAAATTCCTAAAACTCAAAATTTCATCATTCCCACGAAAACAGAAAACCAAAATCAGAAACCTAAAATTCGTCATTCCCACGAAAGTGGGAATCCGGTTCGTTCGGTTTCGCTTGTTTTAAGTTTCGGGTAACTTCCACTTCGTCATTCCCGCGCAGGCGGGAATCCGGTGCGTTGAGTTTCAGCTATTTAGAATAAATTTTGAAACTCTAATCCCGTCATTCCCACGAAAGTGGGAATCCGGTTTTTTTTGAGTTTCAGTCATTCCCGATAAATTGCCTTAGCATTGAATGTCTAGATTCCCGCCTGCGCGGGAATGACGCGTTTCATTTGCCGCCCCCTCCCGAAAAACGCAAAAAAATGCCGTCCGAAGGCCTTTCGGACGGCATTTGCGGAAAAACCGGCCGCGCAGGCGGGTCAGAAGAAGACTTCGCGCCAGCTTAAGCGTTTGATACCGCACATCGGGCCGGTAATATCCAAGCTGTCCAAATCGTTCATCAGCAGGGTGCGCACACCTTTTTTGGAGAAGCAGCGGTTGTTTTTGCCGGGACGCCTGCCGGCGGGGTCTATACCGCTGCCGCCCGCATCGCCGTCCGCCGTCGTTGAAAATCCGTCTGTTTCCGTTTCATCCAGGTAACGCACATTAACCGGTTTGTCGTAAACATATCCGTTCGGGCAGACGGTTTTGCTGTTTTTCCACATGCAGCCTATGGGGACGGACTTGCCGCCGGCGGTTTTCTTATGGCCGGAATATTGCGCAACCGAATTGTGATCCGGCACAATCGGGCGCGCGCTTCTCGGAGTCAATGCGCCGCCGTCGGCGGTATTGATGCCCAAAATGGCGGTTTGCGCGCCACATTTGTCCGCGCCCGTATAGCTGCGGATGGTGACAAAGGCGGTACGCAATACCACGGTCGGTTTGACGGTAACGCGTTGTCCGCCTGTCAATTTCACCGCCCAGCCCTTGCTGCCCGAACCGTCGGATCTCTTGTTCAGGAATAATGTTTTATTTTCCTGCGTAAGGTTTTGCTCGAGCAGCCCGCTCCCCAAAACGCCGCGGCTTGCATTTACATTATTCGCCGCCTTATCGTCGTCGAAGATGCCGTAAATATATTGTTCGTCCGTATTCAGTACATCATCTTCGGTCAAATCGCTGCCCGTACCGAAGATGACGACGCGTTTGTCTTTCAGTCGGGAAACGGCGGGCGCGGAAGTAATCGGTTTTGTGCCTTGGAAAATAGTGCGTACAGTCCATTTGGACGGATTGTCGCCGCTCAAATCAAAGCGGTACATATTCCCGCCCCGGTCGCCGGCATAGGCGATATCGACAATGCCGTCCAAATCTTTATCCACCAGCGTGGGGGACGAAAGCCCGCCTTTGCCGCCGGGCACATCGATTTTTGTAATCGGCGTACCTAAGGTGTCTTTCAAATCATATACATACAGCGCGGTTTTATTTTCTTGGCTGTCAATATCTTTAGCCGCATAACCGGAGGCGAGGAAGGCGGCGTATTTGCCGTTGCGGATTTTGCCGATTTGCGGCGTGCCGACGGTGTAGCCTAATTCCACTTCCACGCGATTTTTGCCGTTTTTGCCGTTATTATCGCCATTTTTGACATCAAACAGGGGAGCGGCGGCCGGATAATTTTCGTTGATTTTGCTTAAATCCAAGGCATACGCGCCCCTGCCGCCAAGGCCCATTGCGCCGAACATAAACACGTGTTTTTGCCCGCTCAGTTCGACTTGGCGCAAGACAAAGCCGCCGTCCACGCCGTAGCGGTCGCCCACATAGCCTTTTTCGGCAAAGGCGCGCAGCTCTTTGGCGAGGGTGGAGTCATTGAGAGCGGAAGTGTCGTTATCAAAATCTTGGCGCGGCATCGTTCCGGGGATGTAGCTGAGCTTCAGATTGTAGCTGCGTTCATCACTGCCGCCGTTTTTTTTGAAGATATGCACCATCCCGTCGTTCGCGGCGGTTGCCAGATACCCGCCGACCGCCGTTATCGGGCTGTTGACGATGTCGCCCAAATCGCGATTGCCGTTGTTGTCGCGGATGCGGTATCTTTGGCTGTATTTGTCTGGTTTTTGGTTAATTAATTTAAATTTATTGTCATTATCGGGACCCCGAACCGTCCAAGGCAGCAGCACTTTTTTCCACTCGTCGGCTTCAAGATTGACGTTCGCTTCCTTAACAATGCCGAAAGTGTCGTTTTTGCCGGTGTTGTTTCCATTTAAATTGACAAAATCGATGACCTCATCCTTGCTTCTACTCAGTCTGATCAAATGTACGCCGTCATCCAATCGGATGATTGTTTGCCGCCCGTTGAAACTCGGCTGTCGACTTTTAATCTCACCATCATTCAAAGATTTGAGGGAATAGCGGCCGGGTTTGCCGTGTTCGGTTTTTCTTTTCAGATTTTGAAGGTAGATGCGGCTGCTCGAACTGTCGGGGTAGGTGGAAACCGAAGCGGAATACATCTCCGCCTTACCATCTTGCCCAGGTCCGAACCACAACGCGGGGGCGGTCAGTGCCGGCGAAAGGGCTTTGGATTTGGGATTGGGGTTCGGTTCGTTGATGCAGCGGCCTGCTTTGACTTCCGGCAGGCCGAGGCGGACTGTAATGTTCCCTTTATCTTCAATCTTCCACGAAGCCCAATAACTTAGAAAGCCTCGTCTTATCGTCTCGACGCGCGGTCTCAAGGTGCCCAAATCCACTGTTTTGCCTGGCGCGATATTTTCAATCTGTTTTTTATCCAGCAGGTGCAGTTTGGCGTTCAGATAATAGGCCACGGCGGTATGTTCGCGCTGCTGGTCGCCAAGGGAAATAGGGTGGTCTCGTGTCGTAGAGACGATGGTTTGATTATTATTGTCTTCACTAAAAGAAGATATCAATTTGTTGAATGATTTGCTATTTTTGACGGTATTCTCGCTGCCCAAATTGAAAGACACGCCCAACCAGGGATGATCCTTCAATTTGTAAATGGGCGAATTTTCGCGGCTTTTGTCTTCGTATATATCCAGCTTGTTGCCCTTTCTTTGCAACCCTTGTTGACCGAAGGCAAATTTGGTCTCATAGACAAGTTGGGGACAGCCTGTGATGTCTCTGCATATGACATCGGCGTAGCTGTAGCCTGCCAGCCCGGGCCGGGTGGTATGAATCCAATTGACGGCATTGCCGCGCTTGTTCAGCTCGGCGGTATCAAAGCCGGAAACCTTGCCGTAGGGCGGCAGGTAGGTGGCTGTGCCAAAAACGACAATACCGCTTTGTTGGGAAACAAGGGTATCGCTATTGTCGAATGAGACAGAGCCTCCTCCTGTTTTGTTCCTATGATGAGTATATTCGCGCTTCCTGTCTTTGTCCTTTATTGAAGATGGCACATTCGACCTTACCTCGGGCTGGTTTTGCCCGTTCATGACAATAGCGTAGTCACGGGCTTGCGCCTGCCCCCCCCCCCGCCGGTATGGGAAAACATCAAGATGGCGGTATAAAGCGCGGTATGGCGGAAAACCTGCCTTTTCAAAGTTTTATTCATATTTTATTCCTTAAGTTTGCCTTCGCGGGACGGCGCGCCGCGAACGCCGGGGTTCGGTAAACCGCCCGATTCCGCGCCCGCCGGATTGCTGATTGAAAAGCTTACCTCCCCATTTTAACTTTGCGCACTTATCACGGTAAAGCGTTTTTTAGCAAACCGCCGCAGATGCCCGACCGGTCCGGATTCCCGCCTGCGCGGGAATGACGGCATCGGTTTGACGGTATTTAATTGAATTGCGGAAATTGACGGATTCAGTGAGATTGGCGGGATGAAGCCTACCCTATAGCCCGCCTTTTATAGCGGATTAACAAAAACCGGTACGGCGTTGCCCCGCCCCGACTCAAAGGGAACGGTTCCCTAAGGCGCCCAAGCACCGGGCGGATCGGTTCCGTACCATTTGTACTGCCTGCGGCCCGCCGCCTTGTCCTGATCTTTGTTAATCCGCTATGCTTATACACAACCAGACAAAAGCCATCTTATTGAAATATCATAAGATTTACTCAAAAATCTTATTTTCTCCACCACTTATGCACAAACTCGGATACACACTCTGCCAATATGCAGAAAAAAAGACATTCGCGCCGACACCTTTTCATCCCCACAAGTTCCAAACACATTTCCGGCTTAAATATCCACAGCATTCCCGTTCTTAAAGGCACCGGCAGCCATTCGGTAAAGAAAAGCGGGATGTCGTCCGCACAACAAGCAAACTATCCACAAAACTTATTCCCCACGAAAAACAATCCACAGGTATGCACAAAAGGGAATCCTCCTTACCGACACCCTTTTAAAACGGCAATTCAGATGATTTTAAAAATAAAAAAAAGTTACCCACAGAAAATTCCCCATATCAATATAATCATCGTTTTATTATTTAAACCTTATATTTTATTTATAACCCTTCAGGGAAACGGCACGGCAAAGCGTAAAGGCATCTTTTCAAAAAATTAAAAAGTTAAGGATTGTTAAACAAGTGTAAATCAGGTAGAGTTGCAGCCGATAAATTAAATCTATAACGGAGCTTCCTGCAATGAAAGGCGATATTGGCGTAATCGGTTTGGCGGTTATGGGGCAAAACCTGATTTTGAATATGAACGATTGCGGATTTAAGGTTGTCGCCTACAACCGGACAATCGGTAAAGTGGACGAATTTTTAAACGGTGCGGCAAAAGAGACGGGCATTATCGGCGCGTATTCCCTGCAAGACTTGGTCGATAAGCTGGCAAAACCGAGAAAAATCATGATGATGGTTCGCGCAGGTTCGGTGGTTGACGACTTTGTCGAACAACTGCTTCCGCTGTTGGAAGAAGGCGACATCATTATCGACGGCGGCAATGCCAATTACCCCGACACGACACGGCGGACACATTACCTTGCCGGAAAAGGGATTTTGTTTGTCGGCGCGGGGGTATCCGGCGGCGAAGAAGGCGCGCGGCGCGGGCCGTCCATCATGCCGGGCGGGGATAAGCGCGCTTGGGAAGCGGTCAAGCCGATTTTCCAGGCGATTGCCGCCAAAACGCCGCAGGGCGAACCGTGTTGCGACTGGGTCGGCAAGGATGGCGCGGGACATTTTGTCAAAATGGTGCACAACGGCATCGAATACGGCGATATGCAGCTGATTTGCGAAGCGTACCAGTTTATGAAAGACGGTTTGGGGCTGTCCTACGACGAAATGCACCGCGTGTTTGCCGAGTGGAACAAAACCGAGCTGGATTCTTATCTGATTGAAATCACAGCGGCAATTTTGGGCTATAAGGACGAAGGCGGCGAACCGCTGGCCGAGAAAATCCTCGATACGGCAGGGCAAAAAGGCACGGGCAAATGGACGGGCATCAATGCCTTGGATTTGGGCATTCCGCTGACGCTGATTTCCGAAGCCGTATTCGCCCGCTGTGTTTCGTCGTTCAAAGAACAGCGCGTGCAGACCGGCAGGCTGTTCGCCCGAACCGCCACGCCCGTCGAAGGCGGCAAACAAGAATGGGTCGAGGCGTTGAGACAGGCTTTGCTTGCCTCCAAAATCATTTCCTACGCACAAGGCTTTATGTTGATCCGCGAAGCGGGCGAAAGTTACGGCTGGGGTTTGGACTACGGCAACACTGCGCTGCTGTGGCGCGAAGGCTGCATCATCCGCAGCGCGTTTTTGGGCAATATCCGCGACGCGTATGAGGCCAATCCCGATTTGGTGTTCTTGGGTGCGGATCCGTATTTCAAAAATATTTTGGAAAACTGCCTGCCTGCATGGCGCAAGGTGGTTGCCAAGGCGGTCGAATGCGGCATCCCTATGCCCTGCATGGCTTCGGCGATTACGTTCTTGGACGGCTATACGACCGAACGCCTGCCTGCCAACCTCTTGCAGGCACAGCGCGACTACTTCGGCGCGCACACTTACGAGCGCACCGACAAACCGCGCGGCGAATTTTTCCATACCAACTGGACGGGCAAGGGCGGAGATACCGCTTCGACAACCTACGATATTTGATTCCGTTGCCGAAATGCCGTCCGAACCGTTCGGACGGCATTTGTTTTGCAGGAAATAGAAAGATGTTCCAATGGCTTTATGATGTATTGTGGCTGCTTGCGCCGATATGGATACGGCGTTATTTGGACAAACGCTCCGGAAGTGCCCCGGCATACCGGGCGCATAGGGACGAGCGTTTCGGCAAGCCGCATCCGAATCCCGTTACCGGCGCGGTTTGGATACACGCCGTTTCGGTCGGAGAAACGCGTGCCGCCCAGCCCTTGATACGCGAGTTGCGGCGGCGTTTTCCCGATGCGCCGCTGCTGATGACGCAGATGACCCCGACGGGACGGGAAACCGCGCAAGTTCTGTTTCCCGATGCGCAATGCCGCTATCTTCCGTATGACAAAAAAACGTGGGTACGGCAGTTTTTGCGCGAACACCGCCCGATGTTCGGCATTTTGATGGAAACCGAAATCTGGCCCAATCTGATGAAGGAATGCCGGCGAGCGGGTGTGCCGCTGTTTTTGGCGAATGCGCGGCTGTCGGAAAAATCGCTGAACGGTTATCTGAAAGTCCGCCGCCTGATCCGTCCCGCAGCCGCTTCGCTGACGGGCTGTCTGGCGCAGACGGAGGCGGATGCGGCGCGGTTGGCGAAATTGGGCGCGGCATCCGTGCAGGTGTGCGGCAATACCAAATACGACCTGATGCCGTCTGAAGACATGAAAACGCTGGCGGGGCAGTTTGAAAAACGCATCGGAGGCCGGCCGGTTGCCGTGTGCGGCAGCACGCGCGTTTATCGGGGCGAAGACGAGGCGGAAAAACTGCTGGCGGCGTGGCAACAATATCGCGGCGATGCCCTGCTGGCCGTCGTGCCGCGCCATCCCGAGCATTTTCAGACGACATTTGAAACGGCGAAACGCTTCGGGTTTAAGGTTCAGCGGCGCAGCGACGGTTTGCCGGTCGAACCCGATACGCAGGTGTGGGTAGGCGACAGTATGGGCGAGCTGTATGCGTATTACCTGTGCGCCGATGTCGCTTTTGTCGGCGGCAGTCTGGTCGGTTCGGGCTGTCAGAACATCATCGAACCGCTTTCCTGCGGCGTTACGACGATATTCGGCTTTTCGACCTACAATTTTTCCGAAGCCTGCCGGCACGCCTTGGCATCGGGTGCGGCGGTTCAAGTCGAATCGGCGGACGCGTGGCGTGAAGCCGTTGAAAAAACCTTATCTGGCGAGGGGGGCGGAATGCAGATGCAGGCGCGCGTGGACGGCTTTATCGCACAACATCGCGGAGCGGGCGCGAGAATCGCCGAGGCGGTGCGGGAAGCGGTATGCGGACATCGGGGGCGATAGTGATACAATCCGTATCCGAGTTTTCCGGTTGGAGCATCGTATGAGTATTTATGCCGTCGCGCACATCATCCACCTGTATTGCGCCACCGCCTTTGTCGGCGGCGTGTTTTTTGAAGTGCTGGTTTTGTCCGTCCTGCATACGGGACGGGTGTCGCGCGAGGCGCGGCGCGAAGTGGAAAAGGCAATGTCTTACCGCGCCGTCAGGGTGATGCCGTTTGCGGTCGGACTGCTGTTCGCCAGCGGCATCGTGATGGCGGCAAACCGCTACCTTCCTATATCGGGCGAACCGTTTGCCACTTCCTTCGGTACGATGCTGACGTTGAAAATCCTGTTGGCGTTCAGCGTGTTGGCGCACTTCGCCATCGCCGTCGTCAAAATGGCGCGTTCCACGCTGACGGTCGGCTGGTCGAAATACATACACGCCGTCGTCTTTACCCATATGCTGCTGATTGTCTTTTTGGCAAAAGCGATGTTTTATATCAGCTGGTAACACAACTACATTTCAAATCAGGAGATTGAACCATGACAGAATATCCCGGCATCGGGTCGCCGTTGTTTTACGGCGTTTTTTTTGCGGCAGTGCTGGTCATGATTGCCTTGGATATGTTTTCGCTGAAGAAAAACGGCAGCCATAAAGTCGGCATCAAAGAAACCTTGGCATGGAGCGGCTTGTGGGTTGCCGTATCCTGCCTGTTCGCAGGCTGGCTGTATTTCGAACTCGCCGGCAATCCCGGCTACGGCGCGGCAGCCGCAAAAGAAAAAGTATTGGAATTCTTTACCGGCTACATTTTGGAAAAATCGTTGGCAGTCGACAATATTTTCGTGTTCCTGATGATATTCGGCTACTTCAAAGTCGCACCGCAGTTTCAACACCGCGTGCTGCTGTACGGCGTATTGGGCGCATTGGTATTGCGCACCGTCATGATTTTCGTCGGCGCGGCACTGGTTCGGCAGTTCGAGTGGATTCTGTATCTGTTCGGCGCGTTCCTGCTCTATACCGGCATACACATGATGAAGCCCGAAGGAGATGAGGAAGAGGATTTGGCAAACAGCAGGCTGCTGAATGCCGTCAAGAAAGTCGTTCCGGTCGGCACGGCGTTTCACGGCGAGAAATTTTTTACCGTCGAGAATGGCAAAAAAATCGCCACGCCGCTGTTTTTGGTGCTGATTATGATTGAATTGAGCGATGTCGTTTTTGCCGTGGACAGTATCCCCGCCGTCTTTGCCGTTACCACCGATCCGTTTATCGTGCTGACTTCCAATATTTTCGCTATTTTGGGTTTGCGGGCGATGTATTTCCTGCTGGCGGATGTGGCGGAACGCTTTATCTTCCTGAAATACGGCTTGGCATTCGTGTTGGGTTTTATCGGTGTGAAAATGCTGGTGATGCATTGGGTACACATCCCGATTTCCGTTTCGCTGTCGGTCGTGTTCGGCGCGTTGGGTGCATCGATACTGACCTCGTTAATTTATACGAAAAAACAGCCTGATAAATAAAACGCCGTCTGAACGCCGACAAAATGGTTGACAGCATCAGGCTTGATGTATAGACTTTCAAAGTTTTCGGGTCGTTAGCTCAGTCGGTAGAGCAGCGGACTTTTAATCCGTTGGTCGAGCGTTCGAATCGCTCACGACCCACCAGGTAAAGCAAAAAAGCTGAGTTTTCAAAACTCGGCTTTTTTTTTGTTTTCCGACAATCCTTGTTCGGAAAGCGCGGCATTTCGTCAAATTCTTTGGTGCGGCTTCCGTATTTTTCCCGAAAATCCCTTATAATTCCGCCTCTGCAACCTTCATCGGGTGATGCTTTATGCATTGTCCCGAGTATTGAAATATTAGCAAGTACCCACCAGGAGGGAACAAACGTGGACAAACTGAAAATCTCCGCAAACGGCCCGCTCAACGGGGAAATAACGGTCTCGGGCGCGAAAAACGCGGCATTGCCGCTGATGTGCGCGGGTTTGCTGACATCGGGTACGTTGCGCCTGAAAAACGTCCCTATGCTGGCAGATGTCGCAACCACGCAAAAGCTGCTTCAGGGCATGGGCGCGCGCGTTCTGACCGACAATATCAGCGAATTTGAAATCAACGGCGGTACGGTCAACAATACCTGCGCCCCTTACGAATTGGTTCGGACGATGCGCGCTTCGATTTTGGTGCTTGGCCCGACGCTGGCGCGTTTCGGCGAGGCGCAAGTCAGCCTGCCGGGCGGCTGCGCCATCGGTTCGCGCCCCGTCAATCAGCATTTGAAAGGCTTGGAAGCGATGGGGGCGGAAATCGCCATCGAACACGGTTACGTCAAAGCCAAAGGCAAACTCAAAGGTGCGCGCGTGGCGATGGATGTCGTTACCGTCGGCGGTACGGAAAACCTGCTGATGGCGGCGACGCTGGCGGAAGGTACGACGGTTTTGGAAAACTGCGCCATCGAGCCTGAAGTGGTCGATTTGGCGGAATGCCTGGTCAAAATGGGCGCGAAAATCAGCGGCATCGGAACATCGACCATGATTGTGGAAGGTGCGGGCGAGCTGTACGGCTGCGAACACAGCGTCGTCCCCGACCGGATTGAAGCGGGGACGTTCCTGTGTGCGGTGGCGATAACCGGCGGCAGGGTGGTTTTGCGGAATGCCGCCCCGAAAACGATGGAAGTGGTGTTGGACAAACTGGTCGAGGCAGGTGCGGTGATTGAAGCGGGCGACGATTGGATCGCCATCGATATGCGGCAGCGTCCGAAGGCGGTGGACATCCGCACGGTCGTCCATCCCGGCTTCCCCACGGATATGCAGGCGCAGTTTATGGCATTGAATGCTGTGGCGGAAGGAAGCTGCCGCGTGGTGGAAACGATTTTTGAAAACCGCTTTATGCACGTTCCGGAGTTGAACCGGATGGGGGCGAACATTACAACCGAGGGCAATACGGCATTTGTGCAGGGTGTGGAACGGCTTTCCGGCGCGGTCGTCAAGGCGACGGATTTGCGCGCGTCCGCCAGCCTCGTTATCGCCGGTTTGGCGGCGCGCGGCGAAACCGTGGTCGAACGGATTTACCACTTGGATCGCGGTTATGAAAATATTGAAAAAAAACTCGGCAGCGTCGGTGCGAACATCGAGCGCGTATCCGGCTGATCGGGTTGCGATGCCGTCTGAAGGCTTCAGGCGGCATCAATTGTTTCTGTATCGCAAACACTGATTGAAAAGGACTGATTATGGCATTTTTAAAACTGACCGAACAAAACGTGCGGGGCAAAACCGTCCTCATCCGCGCCGATATGAACGTGCCGTTCAAAGGCGGCAAAATCAGCGACGACACCCGTATCCGCGCCTCGCTCGCGTCCGTCAAATACTGCTTGGACAACGGCGCGTCCGTTATTGTGATGACCCACTTGGGCCGCCCGACCGAAGGCGAGTTCCACCCCGAAGACGACGTTGCGCCCGTTGCCGCGCACTTGGGCGGCCTGTTGGGCAAAGACGTGAAAGTATTGAACGACTGGCGCGAAAACAAACCGGCTTTGAACGCGGGCGATGTCGTGATGTTGCAAAACGTGCGTATCAACAAAGGCGAGAAGAAAAACGATTTAGAACTGGGCAAAGCCTACGCCGCCTTGTGCGACGTGTTCGTCAATGATGCGTTCGGCACCGCACACCGCGCCCAAGCTTCGACCGAAGCCGTTGCCCAAGCCGCGCCCGTCGCCTGCGCCGGCGTATTGATGGCGGGCGAACTCGACGCTTTGGGCAAAGCCCTGAAACAGCCCGCGCGCCCGATGGTGGCGATTGTTGCCGGCAGCAAAGTGTCCACCAAGCTGACCATCCTCGAATCGTTGGCGGACAAAGTCGATCAGCTTATCGTCGGCGGCGGCATCGCCAACACATTCCTGTTGGCAGAAGGCAAAGCCATCGGTAAATCGCTGGCGGAACATGATTTGGTGGAAGAATCCAAAAAAATTATGGCGAAAATGGCGGCCAAAGGCGGTTCTGTGCCGCTGCCGACCGATGTCGTCGTTGCCAAAGCCTTTGCCGCCGATGCCGAAGCGGTGGTAAAAGACATCGCCGACGTTGCCGAAGACGAGATGATTTTGGACATCGGCCCGAAATCCGCCGCCGCGCTTGCCGATTTGCTTAAAGCCGCCGGTACGGTCGTTTGGAACGGGCCGGTCGGCGTGTTCGAGTTCGATCAATTCGCAGGCGGCACGAAAGCCCTTGCCGAAGCCATCGCCCAAAGCAAAGCGTTCTCGATTGCGGGCGGCGGCGACACGCTGGCGGCGATTGCCAAATTCGGCGTTACCGAACAAATCGGCTACATCTCCACCGGCGGCGGCGCGTTCCTTGAGTTCTTGGAAGGCAAAGAGCTGCCTGCCGTAGCCGCTTTGGAAAAAACGCGGCGAGTAAACGGTTTGATATAAAAAAATGCCGTCTGAAACGAAATGGTTTCAGACGGCATTTTTGTGTGGCGGTTATTGTGCTTTGGCAGCCCATTCCGCCGGAGTGGCGGCAACCGAAATGGAAAGTGCGTGCAGTTCGTTGCTTTCCAGTTGGGCTTTGAGTCCGTCTTTAATCAGGCGGTGGCGCGCGAGGCGTGCCTTGCCTTCAAATTCTGATGAAACGATGACGGCGAAAAAATGGTGTCCGTCGCCTTCTACTTCGATGTGTTCGCATTTTGCCACGCCTGCAATCAGGGCCTTGACTTGTTCGGGTGTCAGCATAGTGGGGAGTCCTTATTGGGGAAATGCGCCATTATACTGGCAAATCGAAATTCCGTCTGAAAACGGCTTCAGACGGAATTTTTGACGGTGTTTTATTTTTTGGCTTTGAAGCAGAGCAGGTGTTGTGTGGTGGCAAGCCACGCGCCGAATACGCCCAACGCGATGACGAAGCCGAACACCAGCCCGAGTTCGCCGACGTAGAAGAAACGCCAGCCGATGTTCAAGCCGTAGGGTTTGAAGATGGCATCGACCAAGGGGCGCACGGCAGAGAGCAGCCAACCGCAAAGCCCTAAGCTGACGGCGGCGGAGAAGATACTCTGCCACATAGCCTGATAAAGGAAGGGGCGGCGGATAAACGACGCGGGCGCACCCAGGAGTTTGGTGATTTCGATTTCTTCTTTGCGGCTGAGGATTTGCAGTCGGATGGTGTTGTGTGCGACAAGGACGAAAGCCATACCCAGCGTCAGGGAAAGAAACCATAAGATTTTGCGGATGAACTCGTTGATTTGGTACAGCGTTTGCACCCATTCGGTATCCATAGACGCGGATTCGACCATAGGCAGCTTGGTAATGTCCCGGTAGATTGCCTGCATTTGGGCGGGCGTGGTTGCCGGGTCGGGGGTAACGATAAAGACATCCGGCAGGGGGTTGCCGTCAAGCATGGAAATCAGATTTTGGTCGAGGTTGGACTGTAATTCCGCCAAACCGTCTTCCTTGCCGATGAAGCGGATGTTGTCGAGCCGTTTATCGCGCGTCAGCAGGCTGCGTACGGTATCGCTGTCGCTTTGTGCGGCGGCGGTTTCCATATAGACGGTGATTTGCGGCGACTCGTTGAGTTTGCCCAACACGCTTTGCCCGCTTTGGATGCCCAGATACATAAACAGCGGCAGGGTCATCGCGACGGCAAGCATTATGAGGGTAAGCAGTGTGCCGAAGGGTTGGCGCAGAAGCTGTTTGAGTGCGGAGCGCGCGGATTCGACGTGCAGCGAGAAGTAGTGGATGATGCTCATGCGAGTCGTCCTTTCGAGAGGCGCAGGATGCGGTGTCCGTAGTCCGCCATCAGGGTTTCGTCATGTGCGGCGACGATGACGGTGGTTCCCGCTTCGTGGAAGGTTTTGAACAATTCCATAATATCGAGCGCGTAGGCACGGTCGAGGTTGGCGGAGGGTTCGTCGGCAATCAGCAGGCCGGGCTGGTGGACGACGGCGCGGGCGATGCACAGGCGTTGTTGTTCACCGCCCGAGAGGGTTACGGGATCGTCCAATTCTCGTCCTTTCAAGCCGACTTTTTCGATGGCGATGCGGGCGCGTTCTTCGGCTTTGCGCGGCGGATAGCCGATAATCCGCAGGGGCAGGATGACGTTTTGCAGGACATTGCGGTCGTTGAGGATTTTGTGGTCTTGGAACACGATGCCGATGTGTTGGCGCATAAAGCCGATTTGGTTGTCGGACAATGTGCCGAGGTCCTGTCCGTTACACAGGACTTTGCCCATGCTCGGCTTGGTGATGCCCGAAATCAGCTTGAGGACGGTGGATTTGCCCGAACCGGAGTGTCCCGCGATAAAAATCATCTCGCCTTTGTTGATTTGGAAGCTGACGTTTTTCAGGGCTTCAAAACCGCCGGGATAGGTTTTGGAAACTTGTTCGAAACGGATCATAGGAGGTCCTGTAAGGAAGGGCGGCATATCGTTTCGGGCGGTTGCGTCCGCAGGGATATGCCGTCTGAACAATAGGTAAGACAGTACCGATTATAAAGATTCCGCCTGTTTTTAGATAGTGGATAAGTTTGGCGGATACCGAAGGCCGGGCGGGAAAATGCCGTCTGAAGCGGCTTCAGACAGCATCCGGCGTTTAACGGCATTTTGAATGGGCGAGTTTGACGGCTTCGGTCAGGCTTTTCTCGTTCACCTCTCCTGTAATGGTCTGCCTGTATCCGCATTTCGGGGCTTCGACGACGGTAAAGGGCAGTACGCCGACATTGTTTCCGTAGGATTTCATAAAGTTTCGGCTGTTCGCCCCGGTGTAACGCCAAATCGGGTAGCTGACCGGGGTCTGCTTGAGAAAGTTGCCGATATTGTCGGATGTGTCGAGCGCGATGCCGACCATATCGACGCTGCCTTTTTTCTGCGCTTTGTACCATTTGGACATGGCGGGCATCTCTTTTCGACACGGACCGCACCAAGTCGCCCATAGGTTGGCGATGCGGACGGGGGCTTTGAGCGATTGCAGGTTTTGCGGGGTATTGTCTTTCCATCCGGCCAGTTCGTCTGCCGAGGCGGTATGTGCGGCAAATGTGGCGGCAAGGGCGATTGCGGCGAGATTCAAGCGTTTCATCGTTTTGTCCTTTGTATGTCGATTCGGGTATTGTAAACCGTTTGGTACGGTTGGAGGCGGGGTATTGAGTAAAACCCTGCGTAAGCCGATAATAAGGGGATTGTCGAGAAGTAGGGAAATGTCATGTCTGAAATCAAAATTTTCCACAATCCGCGTTGCAGCAAATCGCGTGCCGCCGTGTCCCTATTGGAAGAACGCGGCATTGCTGCCGAAGTGGTCAAATATTTGGATACGCCGCCCGACTTGTCCGAATTGAAGGATATTTTCAACAAATTGGGCTTGGAATCGGCGCGCGGGATGATGCGCGTGAAAGATGATTTGTACAAGGAATTGGGTTTGGACAACCCCGATTTGGACAATGACGCGCTGCTGCGTGCCATCGCCGATCATCCCGCCCTGTTGGAGCGTCCGATTGTTTTGGCAAACGGTAAGGCGGCTGTCGGCAGACCGTTGGAAAATATCGAAGCGGTATTGTGAACAAACGGCTGTTTTGCAGCCGCAACGGCTTGCGCTATTACCTGTTGGGCGGTTTCTGTTTGAGTGTTTTTCCGCTTTTGCTGGTGTTTGCCTCATCCGTTTGGGCGGTTTATCGGACGGGCGGGCAGGTTTTGCCGCCGTATGTCCGGGCGGATGCCGCGCTGGTGTTGGGCGCAGCCGCGTGGGACAAACGCCCTTCCCCGGTTTTTCGGGAACGCATCAACCACGCCATCGCGCTTTACCAAAGCCGCAGGGTAGGCAAAATCGTGTTTACGGGAGGGCGAACCAAAAAAGGCTATATGACCGAAGCCGAGGTCGGGCGGCGGTACGCGCTCAAACAGGGGGTTCCGGCGCGCAACATCCTGTTTGAAAACACTTCGCGCAACACTTATGAAAACCTGAACAACATCCGTCCGGTTTTGCGTGCCAACGGTATTGCCAGCGTGGTGATTGTCAGCGATCCCTACCATTTGGCGCGGGCGGCGGAAATGGCGGAGGATTTGGGTGTCCGCGTTTATATGTCTGCCACGCCGACCACGCGGTTTGATGCGGGAAATAAGAAAAAAATCTTTATGCTGCAAGAGGGGTATGCGTTATCCCTCTACCGTTTGGAAAAATGGGGCAGCCGCTTTTTGGGATGGCTGTCTGATTGAGGCGGTAGAAAATGCCGTCTGAAACTTATCCGCAGGCAGGGTTCGGACGGCATTTTTGATGCCTAAGCACGGTAAAAACAGTAAAATAAACGCTTTCAAAGATTTCGGAGCCATTATGACCGTCAAAACCCGTTTCGCCCCCAGCCCCACCGGTTACCTGCACATCGGCGGCGTTCGCACCGCCTTGTTTTCGTGGGCGTTTGCCCGCCATCATAAAGGCGAATTTTTATTGCGTATCGAAGACACCGACTTGGCACGTTCCACCGCCGAATCCGTCAACATCATCCTTGGCGGCATGAAATGGGTCGGTCTCGATTACGACAACGCCGACAACGTGGTGTACCAAACCCGCCGTTTCGACCGTTATAAAGAAGTCATTGCCGAACTCTTGGCAAAAGGCGATGCCTACTACTGCTATTGCAGCAAAGAAGAATTGGAAGCGATGCGCGAGAAAGCCGAAAAAGAAGGCACGGCGACTTACGACCGCCGCTGGCGGCCGGAAGCAGGCAAAACCCTGCCCGAAATTCCTGCAGGCGTGCAACCCGTCGTCCGCTTCAAAACGCCTTTGGACGGCGTTACCAAATGGACAGACTTGGTCAAAGGCGAAATCTCCATCCCCAACGAAGCCCTAGACGACCTGATTATTGCCCGCGCCGACGGTACGCCGACCTACAACTTCTGCGCCGTGGTAGACGACTACGACATGGGCGTTACCCACATTATCCGCGGGGACGACCATGTGAACAATACCCCGAAACAAATCAACATCTTGAAAGCCATCGGCGCGAACCTGCCCGAATACGGGCATCTGCCGATGATTCTCAACGAACAAGGCAAAAAAATTTCCAAACGCAGCGGCGATACCGTCGCCATTACCGATTTCGGCGCAATGGGCATTCTGCCCGAAGCGATGCTCAACTATTTGGCGCGTTTGGGCTGGGCGCACGGCGACGATGAGTTTTTCACGACGGAACAATTCATCGAATGGTTTGATTTGAAAGACGTTTCCCCGTCCCCAAGCCGTATGGATTTGAAAAAGCTCTATTGGATCAACGGCGAACACATCAAAATCACACCCGACGGCAAACTTACCGAACTCGTCAAACCGCGCCTTGCGCTGCGCGATATTCATGAAACCGAAAAACCTGCGTTGGAAGACGTGTTGGCACTGGTCAAAGACCGCGCCCAAGATTTGAACGCCTTGGCAGACGAATGCCTGTATTTCTACAAAAAACAAGTCCCTGCCGAAGCCGATGTTGCCAAACACTGGGACGACGAAGCCGCCGCCCGTATGCTGCGCTTCGCCGAACGCCTCGAAGGGCTGGAAGACTGGAACGCCAAAGCCATTCACAACCTCTTCAAACCTTTCTGCGACGAAGAAGGCATCAAAATGGGCAAACTCGGTATGCCCCTGCGCCTTGCTGTCTGCGGTACGGCAAAAACCCCGAGCGTCGATGCCGTGTTGGCATTAATCAGCAAAGAGGAAGTGTTGAAACGCATCCGTGCTTAAGTTATCCACAGGTGCGGGCAATGCCGTCTGATGTCGGAATGCGGCTTCAGACGGCATTCAGACGGAAGTTGAACATGAAAAAAATATTGTATTTTCTGATGTTTGTTTTTTCTACAAGCGTATGGGCAGGGGGTGCGGAAGACAATTTGCTCAGCATCCAATCCGGTTACCGTGCTTTACTGCAAAAGCAAAACAATCTGGACGGAAAAATCATCGGGATGCAGTCGGATTTGGAAGATGCGCGCCGGCGTTTGCAGGCGGCTCAGGCAGACATCGCCCGTTTGGAAGCGGAAATTCCTGCAGCAATGGCCCAAAAAGCCCGGCAGGCTGAAGAGATGAGGCAAATCGGAGTGCGTTTGGACCATGCTTGGAATGCGGTTTACGGCGCAGGGGAACGAAAGCGTCGGGGGAATTGACCGATGAATTCCCTCTTTGTGGACAACACTGTTTTTATTACACGGCTGAAAGCCGGGCATATCGGCAGGTTGGTTCAGGCGTTGTTTGAGGAGTGGCACGGATTTGAACCGTGGTCTTCCGTGGATAAGATTCGTGCCTATTACGGCAGATGTTTGAAGGATGACGAACTGCCGCTGGCTTTTGCGGCTGTGGATGATTCCGGAACCCTGTTGGGTTCGGCTGCAGTCAAGCGGCATGATATGGAAAATTTTCCACAGTATGAATATTGGTTGGGCGATGTCTTTGTTTTACCTGAATATCGCGGAAAAGGCATTGGCAGGAGGCTGGTCGCCCACTGCATAGGCGCAGCGCGTTCGCTGGGGATAAAGTTCTTGTATCTTTATACGCCTGATGTGCAAATATTTTATGAATCATTCGGCTGGGCGGTTGTCGGGCGACATTTCCATAACGGGGAATGGGTTACGGTTATGCGTTTGGATGTGGATAAGGTTTAAGCCGAATGGGCAGATGCCGTCTGAGCTGTTCGGACGGCATTTTTTATGTTTGGAAATTTCCTGTCAGATATAGTGGATTAACAAAAACCGGTACGGCGTTGCCCCGCCCCGGCTCAAAGAGAACGATTCCCTAAGGCGCCCAAGCACCGGGCGAACCGGTTCCGTACCATTTGTACTGCCCGCGGCCCGCCGCCTTGTCCTGATTTTTGTTAATCCGCTATAAAGTTTATCCACAGATTTTTCCATATGGTTTGATGCTGCTCCGCCAACGGAAATTAAGATACGGATTTGCACAAATCTTTCAGACGGTACAGTTCTGACAATGCTTCGCGCGGGGTCAGGCTGTCGGGATCGAGGTTTTCCAGGGCTGCTGCCAATATACCTTCAAAATGTTTTTCCTCTGCTTTATCCACAAAGCAGTCCACATTCGGTTCATCTCCTTTTTCAGACGGCATGGTACTGAAAATATCCAGTTGGGGACGGTTTGCGGCGGCTTGGTTTTCCAGTCCGTTCAAATGCTTTTGGGCGGCTTTCAATGCGCGCACAGGCAGGCCGGCGAGTTTGGCGACGGCGATGCCGTAGCTTTTTCCGGCGGGACCGGGTTGGATTTGGTGCAGGAACACGATGTCCCGTCCCTGTTCGAGCGCGGAAAGGTGCATATTGACGGCGGCGGCGTGGGCTTCGGGCAGGTAGGTCAGCTCGAAATAGTGGGTGGCAAACAGGCTGAAGGATTTGTTTTTTTGCAGCA
This sequence comes from Neisseria gonorrhoeae, assembly GCF_003315235.1. Taxonomy (GTDB): domain Bacteria; phylum Pseudomonadota; class Gammaproteobacteria; order Burkholderiales; family Neisseriaceae; genus Neisseria; species Neisseria gonorrhoeae. Next base: position 27,316 of record NZ_QNRU01000007.1, read on the forward strand.
GGTGTTCGGCGATTGCGTGCGCGAGGGCGAGGCCGTCGAAAGTGGAAGTACCACGTCCGACTTCGTCCATTAAAACAATGCTTTGTTCGGTGGCGTGATGCAGGATGTAGGCGGTTTCGCTCATTTCGACCATGAAGGTGGAGCGGTTGGAGGCGAGGTCGTCCGATGCGCCGATGCGGGTGAAGATTTGATCGACAGGCCCGATTGTGGCGGCATCGGCAGGCACGAAACAGCCGGTGTGTGCCAATAAAACAATCAGCGCGACTTGGCGCATATAGGTGGATTTGCCGCCCATATTGGGGCCGGTGAGCAGCATGAGGCGGTGTTTGTGGTCGAGGTCGGTGTGGTTGGCTGTGAAGTGGCGTACCTGCTGTTCGACAACGGGATGGCGGCCGTTTTCGATGTGGACAACCGGATAGTCGGCAAACTCGGGACGGACAAAGTTCCGCTCTTTTGCCAAGGCTGAAAATGTGGACAACACGTCCAGCGCGGCGGCGGCTTTGGCGGCTTTTTGAAGCTGCGGCAATGCCGTCCGAAGGTTTTTCAATACGCCGTCAAAGAGTTGTTTTTCTAAGGCGAGGGCTTGGTCTTGAGCAGTCAGCACTTTGTCTTCAAAGGCTTTCAGTTCCGGCGTGATGAAGCGTTCGGCGTTTTTGAGGGTTTGCCGGCGTTGGTAGTCGGCAGGTGCTTGTTCGGCTTGGGTTTTGGACAATTCAATGTAAAAGCCGTGAACGCGGTTGAACTCGACTTTGAGTGTGGACAAACCGGTACGTTCGCGTTCCTTGGCTTCCAAATCCAGCAAAAATTCGTCGCCATGGTTTTGAATGCGGCGCAATTCGTCCAGTTCGGGATGAAAACCGTGGTTGATGACATTGCCGTCTTTCAGCCAGACGGAAGGTTCGGGCATCACGGCGGCTTTGAGGGTTTCGGCAACTGGCAGGGTTTCGGGGAAAACGGCTTTAAGGGTTTCCAACAGGCTGCTGCCGGTTGCGGACAAGTCGATTTGTGCCAACTCGAACAGACTGTCGCGTAAAGATGCCAAATCGCGCGGGCGGGCATTGCCGACGGCGATGCGGGCGGCGATACGTTCGATGTCGGCAATGCTCTTCAGATGGCATTGGAGGGGTTCGTATTGGCTTTCCAGCGCGGTTACGGCTTCTTGGCGCGCTCGGATGTGGGCGCGGTTGCGTAAAGGGTGGTGCAGCCACAATGCCAACAGGCGGCTGCCCATGTGGGTGGCGCAGCCGTCGAGTATGGAAAACAGGGTCGGCGTTTTTTTGCCGGAGAGGGTTTGCGTGATTTCGAGATTGCGGCGCGTGGCGGCATCCATGCCGATATATTGGCTGTCGGTTTCGAGCGACAGGCCGTCCAAATGTTGCGGCATCAGGTTTTGCGTCAGGCGGATATAGTTCAACAGCGCACCTGCCGCGCCAATCGAAACGGCGTGTTCTTTGCTGTCCAAACCGAAGCCGCGCAAATCTTGGCAGCCGAAATATTCCGTCAGCAGTTTTTCCCCCGCGTCGGCGGCAAACTGCCACGCGTTCAGGCGTGTAACACCCGATGCCGTCTGAAGTTGCGGTGCGTTTTTACTGTCCGGCAGCAAAATTTCCGCCGCCTGCAGGCGCGCCAGTTCGTCGTTCAATTTATCCGCAGTTGTCAGCTTGGTTTTGAATTCGCCGCTTTGCAGCGATGCCCACGCTAAACCGATGTATTTTTTGTCGGGAGACACGGCAACGATGCGGTTGGTTTCCTTGTCTTCCAGTAATGCGGAATCGGTTAGCGTGCCGGGCGTTACGATGCGCACGACTTTGCGCTCCACCGGCCCTTTGCCCGCGCCGACTTCGCCGACCTGTTCGCAAATCGCCACGCTTTTGCCCAACTTGACCAGGCGCGCCAGATACTGTTCCGCCGCGTGAAACGGAACGCCTGCCATTTTAATCGGCACGCCGTCCATCTGCCCGCGTGTGGTCAGGGTGATGTCCAACAATTTCGCCGCTTCCACCGCGTCATCCAAAAACAGCTCGTAAAAATCACCCATACGGTAAAACACTAGTTTGTCGGTATGTTGCGCTTTTATGCCGAGGTATTGCTGCATCATTGGGGAAACGGCGGATTTGGACATGGGGCTGCCTTATTATTAGGAAAACGGTATTGTAGCAAAAGGTTTTGTCTTCGACGGAATGAGACTGACCGTAAGCTTGTCAATAAAGTTGTGGAGACAAATAGGAAAACGGCAAAGTTATCCATAAGAATATTATTAAGTCAAAAAACATCCACGCTTATCTGTCTTATACGGCAAGCCTTAAACTCAAATTTATTTAACAAAAAGGTAATGAAAATATTGGATATTTGCTACTTATACACAAGCAGGTCGGCAATCATCAAAATCATCATTAAAATTTTAAAATCAAATATTGAATGCGCGTTTTTGAAATAGCGAAATTCACCTGCGTCAAACAAAACGCAAGTAATTTTATGTAATAGTGGAATGTAGTTTTATTTCAGAATACAATACAGGCATCGGACTTTATTTCACAACCGGGAGACAAAATATGAGCATCAAAGTAGCGATTAACGGTTTCGGCCGCATCGGCCGCCTCGCATTGCGTCAAATTGAAAAAGCCCACGGCATCGAAGTCGCCGCCGTCAACGACCTGACCCCTGCCGAAATGCTGCTGCACCTTTTCAAATACGACAGCACACAAGGCCGTTTCCAAGGTACTGCCGAATTAAAAGACGATGCCATCGTGGTAAACGGCAGAGAAATCAAAGTTTTCGCCAATCCGAATCCCGAAGAATTGCCTTGGGGCGAGTTGGGTGTGGATGTCGTCCTCGAATGTACCGGTTTCTTTACCAACAAAACCAAAGCCGAAGCACATATCCGTGCCGGCGCGCGCAAAGTCGTGATTTCCGCACCCGGCGGCAATGATGTGAAAACCGTCGTATATGGCGTAAACCAAGACATCTTGGACGGTAGCGAAACTGTCATTTCCGCCGCTTCCTGTACCACCAACTGCCTTGCCCCGATGGCGGCAGTCCTGCAAAAAGAGTTCGGCGTAGTCGAAGGCCTGATGACCACCATCCACGCCTACACCGGCGACCAAAACACCCTTGACGCGCCGCACCGCAAAGGCGATTTGCGCCGCGCCCGCGCCGCCGCGCTCAACATCGTGCCCAACAGCACCGGCGCCGCCAAAGCCATCGGTCTGGTTATCCCCGAATTGAACGGCAAACTCGACGGCTCCGCCCAACGCGTCCCTGTTGCCACCGGCTCGCTGACCGAATTGGTTTCCGTCCTCGAACGCCCTGCAACCAAAGAAGAAATCAACGCCGCGATGAAAGCCGCCTCCAGCGAATCTTACGGCTACAACGAAGATCAAATCGTTTCTTCCGACGTTGTCGGCATCGAATACGGCTCGCTCTTTGACGCAACCCAAACCCGCGTGATGACCGTGGGCGGCAAACAACTGGTGAAAACCGTTGCCTGGTACGACAACGAAATGTCCTACACCTGCCAACTCGTCCGTACTTTGGAATACTTCGCAGGCAAAATCTAAGGCTTGAACAAACCTGTGGATAAGTAAATGCCGTCTGAACACATTGCGTTCAGACGGCATTGTTTATCTGTAACTTGATATTGCGGCTTATGGCGAACAAACAACAGCCGTTTGTTCAACTGCTATGCGGCAAAACCGGATTTTGCCCGATTTAAAGCGGGGTTGGGGAAAGATTAATAACCGTCGCGCGGTTTTCCTCGATTTGAAACCTGACTTCGTAATCCGCAATATTCATCACATAAATCCGTTCGGGAATATTCTGATAGGCGGGGCGCGGATCTTGGGCAATGCTTTGGCTGATAAGGTTTTTGGTGTTTGCAGATAAATTTTCCGCGCCGATGTTTTCCTGCCAAACGACTTCCAACTCTACGGGTTTGCCGCTGACGAAACCGGATGCGGCATCGGGTTTGGATTCGATAAAGGGGATATAAGGCTTGATGTCCACAATCGGCGTGCCGTCCAGCAGGTCTGAGCCGCTGCAATAGAGGCGGACGGGTTTGCCGGTTTCGATGCGTTCGAGTTTAAGGAGAGAGAGTCCGAGATGGTTGGGGCGGTGGGGGCTGCGCGTGGCGAACACGCCCATTTTTTGTTTGCCGCCGAGCCGTGGCGGGCGCACCATTTGCGCCCAACCTTCATCCAATACGCCGTGGAAGATAAAACTTATCCACACATAATCGAAATCTTCCAACCCGCGCACGCTGTCTGCGGTAAATTCGGGATTCAGCTCGATGCAGGCTTCTGCGGCGGAGACCAAACCGGGCTGGCGGGCGATGCCGAATTTCTGTTTGTAGGGCGAGCGGGCGGTGCCGATGGGGGTAATGGTATAAGTCATAAGATTGTGGATAAGTTTTTTGGAAAAACCTTATCTTATCACAGCCGGTTTTACCGCTTTCGGGTAGTAATTTGTTATAATACAGGGCATTTAAATCGCGTTGAAATAAAGTAGCACAGAATCCTCGTGTCCAAGACGCTCTTAAAAAGGCATTGGAGTATTGATAAAAAAGAAGCATAACGGTTCGTTATAACGAAGAGGGAATCCCGTATATTACACCCAAGTCAGGTTGTTATCTTTCCTTTTGGATCTCACTTACAGGAGGTGAGATCTGAAATTTTGGGTAATAAAATCGGATTACAGCTTCTAGCAAGGAGTACCTTAGGTATAGCTAAAATGGAGGGGGTGGATATGACATATCATATCCACCTAGATGGATTGTGCTCCTTAAATAAAGAAGGTAAGAGTTTTGTTATTCGTAAAATAGAGAATGACGATCTTAAGTGAAGAAGTAATGAGATGATTGTTTCCATTGATGTTGATGCACAAAAAACGTTTACGCCACTGTGTCCTGACGAACTGCCCGTGAACGAGGGGCATTTGATTGTCGAGGAGTTAAATGCCCAAGCCGCTTTGGCGGATTTGCGTGTGATGACGAAAGATGCGCATCATATGGCGGCGAAATGGCTTGTGGATAACCCTGTTGATATGTTGAAGCCGACAGGTTTGTCCGATGCGGATTTGACTTGGGTGGCTCATGCGATGGTCGGTACGTGCGGCTATGAATTGTTGGACGGTCTGCCTTCCGCCAAGGAATACGATTATTGCGTTTGGAAAGGTGTCGATCCCGAATTGCATCCTTACGGCGCGTGTTTTCACGATATTGAGGAAAAACTGAGCACTGGATTGATTGAGTGGCTGCGTTGTCAAAATACGAATATGGTCATTGTCGGTGGCTTGGCTACGGATTATTGTGTTAAAACAACGGTTTTGCAGTTACTTAAAGGCGGTCGTTGGCAGGTTATCGTGAATGAAGCGGCTTGTCGGGGTATTGCGCCCGATACCATTGAAGCAGCGTGGCAGGAAATGCGTTCTTCGGGTGCGATAATTTTGAAAAACGCCGAAAAAATTAAAAAATATATTAATAATCAATAACTTATAATTGTTTCACGTGAAACACCCTGTCTACATATGAAAATTTTACTTGTCCGTTTGTCCAGTATGGGTGATTTAATTCACACTTTGCCCGCAATCGAAGATTTGGCGCGACAATGCTCTGATGTAGAACTGCATTGGCTATGTGAAGCCGGGTTTGCGGGTATTGCACGGTTGCATCCGTTTGTAAAAAAGGTCCATGTAATGAAATGGCGGCAATGGCGCAAACATCTCTTTCAGGCTGAAACTTGGCGGGAGATGGGTCGTTTGAAACAGGCTTTGCTGCAGGAAGCATTTGATTTTGTATTGGACAGTCAGGGTCTGATTAAAAGCGCGTGTTTCGCCAAAATGGCAAAATCCCCTATTTATGGTTTGGATAAACACAGTGCGCGTGAGGGGGTGGCTGCTTTGGCGTATGATAAAAAGTATGTCGTACCGAAAGGTAGAAATGCCGTTTGGCGCAACCGTGATCTGTTTGCCCAGGTGTTTGGGTATGCAATGCCTGAGACGCAGGTATTTGGTTTGTCCGTTCCTGAAGCAAGCCGTCTGAAAAATTTAGCGCAGCCGTATTATGCGGCTTTGCACGCGACCAGTCGGGACAGTAAGTTATGGCCTATGGAAAATTGGCGGGAGTTGCTGCAGAAACTGAATCAAAAACAACAATGCAATGTTTATCTGCCTTGGGGAAACGAGGCTGAAAAAGTGCGTGCGGAACAGATTGCAGACGGGCTGCCGTTTACCATAGTGTGCGCTAAAATGAATTTATTACAGGCGGCGTATCTGTTGAAACACGCGGTTGGAATAGTTGGTGTAGATACCGGTTTGCTGCATTTGGCAAATGCCTTGGAAAAACCTGTGGTCGGCATTTATACCGATACCGATCCGATTAAAACAGGCGTTCAAGTTTCGGCTATTGCAAAAAATGTGGGCAATATCGGGCAGATTCCGACCGCAGATTTGGTTTATCAAACGCTGATGGATTGTGTTTCAGCAGATAAAGGCTAAAGGGTCGTCTAAAACTGATATGGCGGCATGATATTTTCCAATTTATTAGATACAGGAATGTATATCCGCCAGCCTGAGTAAATACTTTAAAAATGGTATAATCGGTAAAATTATCCGAAAGATTGCTAAATAAATTCGTTTTTAAGGAAAACGGATTTGATTTTATAAAGAAGAAGGTTTGGTTTCGCTGGATGGTGAAAGCAGCGTTCTTTTTAGGAGAATTCAATGAAAGCACTGGTCGCAGTAAAGCGCGTAGTGGACTACAACGTCAAAGTCCGTGTGAAAGCCGATGGTTCGGATGTGGACATCGGCAATGTCAAAATGTCGATGAACCCGTTTGATGAAATCGCTGTGGAAGAAGCCGTCCGTTTGAAAGAAGCCGGGAAAGTAAGCGAAATTGTAGCGGTTTCTTTGGGTGAAAAGAAATGCGAAGAAACCTTGCGTACCGCTTTGGCAATGGGTGCCGACCGTGCCATTCATATTGAAACCGATGTGAAATTAGAGCCGCTGGCAGTTGCCAAACTGCTGAAAGCTGTTGCGGACAAAGAAAATCCGCAAATTTTCTTTTTGGGCAAACAAGCGATTGATGACGATGCCAATCAAGTGGCGCAAATGCTGGCAGCTTTGTTGAATGCGGCGCAAGGTACATTTGTTTCAAAAGTACAAATTGAAGGTGATGAAGTACAGATTGTGCGCGAAATTGATGGCGGCGAAGAAACGATTGCGTTGAAACTGCCTGCAGTCATCAGCGCAGATTTGCGTTTGAACGAGCCGCGCTTTGTCAAACTCCCCAATATTATGGCGGCAAAGAAAAAACCTCTGGAAAAACTGGATTCTGCCGATTTGGCTACCGATATTTCGCCTCGTCTGAAAACGGTGAAATTTGCCGAACCTAAGGCGCGTCAGGCAGGCGTAAAAGTAGCAAGCGTTGCCGAATTGGTTGAAAAATTGAAAAACGAAGCCAAAGTGATTTGAGGAGGCTGAAATGAGCGTATTGATTATTGCCGAACACGACAACAAACAGTTGAATCCTGCCACTTTGCATGCTGTTGCCGCTGCCGCCAAACTGGGCAAGGTCGATTTATTGGTTGTCGGAAACGGCGCATCGTCCGTCGTGGAATTCGCGAAGCAAGTAGCGGGAGTGGAAAAAGTTTTGGTTGCAGATGCTGCTCATTATGCTGAAGGTTTGGCTGAAGAGTTGGCTCCGCTGGTTGTCAAATTGGCGGCGGATTACCGCTATGTTGCAGCAACGGCAACCACATTCGGTAAAAACCTTTTGCCCCGCGTAGCCGCCTTATTAGACGTACCGCAAATTTCTGATTTGACCGAGATTGTAGATAACACGACTTTTGTACGTCCGATTTATGCAGGTAATGCATTTGAAACCGTGCAAGCCGATTCAGAAAAATTGGTGCTGACCTTCCGTGTGACGGCTTTTGACGCAGTGGCGGCGCAAGGTGGTAATGCTGAGGTAATTAATGTTAAAACAACCCCTGCCCAAAACCTGAGTCGTTTTGTTAACCGTCAACTTTCCCATTCCGATCGTCCCGAACTGACTCAGGCAAAAGTGATTGTTTCCGGTGGTCGTGCGTTGGGTAGTGTGGAAAAATTCAGTGAAGTGCTGACACCGTTGGCGGATGTTTTAGGTGCGGCAATCGGTGCATCCCGTGCGGCGGTTGATGCCGAGTATGCACCAAACGATGCTCAAGTCGGACAAACCGGTAAGGTGGTTGCGCCGCAGCTCTATTTTGCAATCGGTATTTCAGGTGCGATTCAACACGTTGCCGGTATGCAGGACAGTAAGGTGATTGTTGCAATCAACAAAGATGCCGATGCGCCGATTTTCAATGTAGCCGATTACGGATTGGTTGGCGATTTATTTGAAATTGTTCCACAATTAATAGAATTATTGAAAAATTGATGTTTCACGTGAAACTTTCAGGCGACTTTGTTATTAATGAGGTCGTCTAAAAACATTTCAGCATGATTACGACTTATAAAACCATTACTTCCCCGACGCAGGCTGAGTTTAAAGATAAAGGCAGCCGTTTTATTGCATTTGCCTATCCGATTCGGACATTGGCTGATGTGAAAAAATACCTCAATCTGTTAAAGGAAGAGCATTATAAAGCGCGGCATTGGTGCTATGCCTATCGTTTAGGTGTGAACGGGATGCAGTTTCGCGGCAACGATGATGGAGAGCCACCAGGAAGTGCTGGGCGGCCAATTTTGGGACAGATTGATTCGGTGGGTATCACTGATGTTTTGGTCGTGGTCGTCCGCTATTTCGGTGGTGCTTTATTGGGCGTTCCCGGCTTGATTCACGCATACAAAGAGGTAACGGCTCAGGCGTTGGCGATCGCGGAAGTGGTTGAAAAGAATATTGAAAAAACCGTTTGGCTGAAATGTGAGTATCCGTTTTTGAATGAAGCAATATGCATTGCCAAACAATATCAGGCGGATATATTGGAGCAGGATTTGCAGTTGGATTGCCGATTGACGGTAAGTTTGTCGTTGGCAAATTATGAGGCCTGTGTTGCGGCTTGGAAGAATACACGGCAGGTTGAAGTAAATACGGAAAAGCCTTTTGAATGAAAGGTTGTATGAAATGCTTTGTAATGGTATTTCAGGCAACCTCTTCGCTGATTAATTTTCTTGTGTATATCTGTCTAAGGTATCGACGCTGGAGCATAAATATAGCCAAGCCAATTGATGGAATTCGCCCGGCGCGTTCCATAATGCATCTTCACTCATAATGCTATATTCGCCTTCTGTTTGCAAATTCAGTTCTACCCCGTCTTTAATAGTCTGATGGCGCACCTGATACTCGTGGGTATAGAAATTGTCCATATCGCGAATTAAAGCGACGGCATATTTCCAACGGCGGATGTTTTCTTCCAGTTGCAGTAGTAAATGACACCATTCGCGGTATTTGCTTTGGATTTCATCAATACGTTTTTGCGTGTTTGCTTGTTATTTTTTAATTTGTGAATAAGTTGAATAGGTTGCAGAGTGGAATGAAGTGGTCTTTTGTTTGATTCTACTAAAATTTCTTCAGATGGGACAAAAGTTCCTTTGTATCGAGTTTTCGTTAAAAGTACATATTTGTCAAGGAGATGGCATGAAACTGCTGGTTATCGGTAATGGCGGTCGCGAACACGCGCTGGCTTGGAAGTTGGCGCAATCGCCCAAAGTGGAAACAGTATTTGTTGCGCCCGGTAATGCCGGTACGGCGATTGAATCCAAGCTCCAAAACATTGCCTTGACCGCGTATCAGGATTTGATTGAATTCTGCCGTAAAGAAAATATTGTTTTTACCGTCGTCGGCCCTGAAGCGCCTTTGGCGGCAGGTATTGTGGATGATTTTCGTGCCGCAGGGCTGAAAATATTTGGTCCGACACAATATGCGGCGCAGTTGGAAAGTTCTAAAGATTTCGCCAAAGCATTTATGGTGAAATACAATATTCCGACCGCGCAATACCAAACCTTTGAAAATGCCGATGCCGCACATGATTACGTCAATCAGAAAGGTGCGCCTATCGTTATCAAAGCCGATGGTTTGGTGGCAGGTAAAGGCGTGATTGTGGCAATGACTTTGGATGAAGCGCATGCTGCGATTGACGATATGTTGTTGGGCAATAAAATGGGCAATGCCGGCGAACGCGTTGTGATTGAAGATTTTCTGCAAGGCGAAGAAGCGAGCTTTATCGTTATGGTTGATGGCAATCATGTATTACCTATGGCGACCAGTCGAGACCACAAACGTCTTTTAGACGGAGATAAAGGCCCGAATACGGGCGGTATGGGTGCGTACAGTCCCGCGCCTGTGGTAACGCCTGCTGTGTACGAGCGTGCGATGAACGAGATTATTTTGCCGACCGTAGCGGGTATGAAAGCGGAGGGGCACGAGTTCACCGGCTTTTTGTACGCAGGTTTGATGATCGATCAAAGCGGTGCACCCTATACGATTGAGTTTAACTGCCGTTTCGGCGATCCCGAAACCCAGCCGATTATGAGCCGTCTAAACAGCGATTTGGCGGATTTGGTTGAAGCGGCAATAGACGGCAGACTGGACAGCGTCAAAGCGGAATGGAATCCGCAAACTGCCGTGGGTGTGGTACTGGCGGCGCAAAATTACCCCGAAACACCCAAGAAAGGCGATGTTATTTCCGGTTTGGATGACGTCAACCGAATCGGCAAAGTATTCCATGCCGGCACAACGGTAAACGAGAAAGGCGACGTGTTGACCAACGGCGGGCGCATATTGTGTGTTGTAGGATTGGGCGACGATGTGGCGCAAGCGAAAGCCAAGGCGTATGGCGCGTTGGAAAAAATCAGCTTCGACGGGATGCAATACCGTAAAGACATTGCCGATAAAGCGATTAACCGTTAATTAGAAAGAGGATGATGCCGTCTGAAGCCAAGTATGACTGATGCGCTTCAGACGGCATTTTATATTATGTTATTTTCGAGAATTATCGCAGCATCAGCGCAACGTAAGTTAAGCGTTTATTTGAAAAAAGGCGGTTTGGTTGCTTATCCGACCGAATCTTGTTATGGCTTGGGGTGTCTTCCGACATTAGCCAAAGCACTCGGTAAGTTGGCGCATTTGAAAAAAAGGCCGCAACACAAGGGTATGATTGTCATCGGGAATCAACTTGAACAATTGCAGCCTTTACTTCAAATGCCGTTTGAAAACATTCAAACCATGCTTAGAAACGAATGGCCTGCTCCTAAGACTTTCCTATTGTTGGCTAAATCTGGCGTATTACCTGCGTTGCGCGGGAAGAGGCGCAGCAAGCTTGCGGTCAGAGTGCCCGATCATACAGGTGCAAGGCGTTTGTGTCAGGCATTGGGTATGCCTTTGGTTTCCACTTCATGTAATCGGGCGGGTAAACGCGCGTGTCGGACGGAGAGGGAAGTCAGAAGGCAGTTCGGACGCGATGTGTGGATTGTCGGTGGGAGAATCGGCAGGCAGAAATCGCCGAGTCAGATTATCGATGGGGAAACAGGTAAACGTTTGCGTTAGATATGGATGCTTGAGTGAAAACTTTTTTGCATACACAAAGAAAAAATTTTTTGGATGGTATTTCTCTACATGATTGTTATCGCACGGCGATAAAGGTAGAAGGACGCAACGTCTGCTTTGATTTTGAGGACGGTTTTGTCGTTCTGGACAATAATCCGAACAATCAAGCGGGCAAGCATCTGAAAACAGATTTTTCCCGTGTTGTTTTAACCCATGAAAATAGAAACGCCGAAGACGACTATTTGGTCGATATTTTTGAAGACATCGTCTTTTTAGGGAAACGTTTGTTTACAGTCAGAAAATTTCTTGATTTTTCTGAATTGCTTGAAATGATCAATGCACAAGGCTATTTTCTTGAATTTCTGTATCTGTATGAATGTATCGGTGTCAAAACAAGCGATTATTTTTTAGAGGCTGTGTTGGTTACGGGACGGAGCCGGGAATGTAAAAAATGCTTTATCAAAATTATGAGGGCAAGCAGTTTTGTGTATCAATGGAACAATTTACGTTTGAATAGTGAGATTGTATAGCGGGTTTATATTTCGGATGGAAGCCGGTTTAAAAAAATAATGTGGATAATTTCAGGGAATGGCAAAATGTCGTCTGAAATGCTGATATTTCAGTATTCCAGACGGCATTTTTATAATAAGGCTTATGGATAAATTTGTGTATAAGTTGAAATCAGAGTTTTTTCCCGCATACGGTTTCATATTGTTTTTCAGTTAATGTCCCGGACAGGATGCTCATCGGGCGGAGGGAAGAGGCTGTGTAGTTTTGTGTGGAAATTTCCGTGTTTTTTGTATCAAATAACTGTAGCGAACTTAAGCGGTATGTTTTGTTGTTGCAGTGGATTTCCCACTCGGCAATGGCAGTCTTGTATGCGGGGGTGTTGGCAAAACGTTCTTGTTTCAGATTGGTAACAACTTTTTTATCTTGGAAAATCATCAGATTTCCGTTTTTTCTCACACTGTCTTTATTAATATATGTATGAATATTGCCGTTTGAGATTGTGCCGATATTTTCCCATCGGGCAGACTTGTCCGGTGTGCTGCAGGCGGTTATCAAAATAGGGAGTAAAACGAAAGATAGGAAGATTGGGCGCATTAGGGTTTCCTTAATCATTGAAATCCGCTCATTCAGAAAGAACGGGTTGGGCGGGAGGGGTAATGCCGTCTGTGAAATGAGGCAAATATGGGAAATTGATGCAGCCTTCGTGTTTTACGTATTTATATATTCCGTATGGAGGAATATGCTGCTTTTGAAGAGTGTATTATGGATGAACTGCCGATAACAGTAAATCGGTTTGATTTGTTTCCGTCAGCTTATGCCGTCTGAAGCCCTTTCAGACGGCATTTATTTTGAAGTTCTGGTTGTTTTTGCCAGTGATATTTTGATGGTTTGAAGCTGTCTTTTATATTCCCGGCAATGCGGGCAGAACAGCAGGTGCATATATATGGAAATCTTCTCGCCCGGGGTGGTTTCCCGGTCCTGATGTTTGGAAAGAAGCAGGGCAATATCGCGGCATTTTTTCATAACGTTTACTTCGGGTTTTCTTGGTTGAACCATTTGATTTGCAGGCATTGGCGCAATGATTCTCGGGCGCGGTGCATAATGGTGTGGTAGTTGGACGTGCTGATACCGCACATTTGTTGTATTTCGTTGGATGAAAAACCGAGTATTTCCTTCAGGGTGAATACCCGTGCGGTGTTTTCAGGCAGGTTGTATAGGCAGCTTTGCAGAATTTTTTGGAATTCGTTGTTATTTAATGATTTTTCCGGAGTGTTCCAATGTTGCGGCTGCCCTTCCGGCGTCCAATGCCCGTTTTGGGAAAAATGGCTTTCAAATGCTTCATCCAGCAGCTCGTCATCCAGTGCGGTAAAGACTTTCCTCTGCCTCCCGATTTGACGTAATGCGTCAATAATTTTGTTTTTCAATATGGCAAAAAGCCAGCTGTTGACAAGTGCCCTGCCTTGAAAACTGTCGCCTGCGCTGTATGCGGACAGCAATGTTTCCTGCACTAAATCTTCAGCCAAATCAGGGTGGTCGGGCAACTGGAGCCGCGCAAAATGCAGAAGCAGTTTGCGCGACTCCATTAATTCGGCATCGGTCAGGTCGGGTAGCGGCATAGTATCGGGAACAAGGTAATTTTATGCGGATAGATGGTTTTGGCTCGGGGAATTGCCTTCCATATTTTCGGATATGGCGGACAAGGAGGGGATGATAATCCTTTGTTCAATCCAGCCTGACCATTTCCCAAGCAAAATATTTTTCCAATTATCGGCTTTAGGCATAAATTCGACAAGGGTTTGGGCGAGGGTGTCAAACGAAAGCGCGGAGGAACCCATTATCTCCAGCAGCATCATATCGAAGCCGTCCAATGTTTGGTACATCACATCATCTTCGGCGTTTCGCCATATTAACAAGGCTGTTTCCGCTTCCTGCAAATCATGGGTAACATCGTATCGATATTGCCGGATAAAGGCCGCAGGGGAGGGCGTGTATTTGCTGTCATTTGAATAATGAATGTCGGGAATATCCGGAATTTGTGCAACTTCTGCCAGCAATTGGGTATATTCAAAATCCATCAGCGCCAAAATGCCGTCTGAAAGCGGCGGGCTTTGGCAATATTGTAGGAACTCGCCGGGGATTTCTTGAAAATAGGGCGTTTGGGCACGCGCGTCGCGGACGAAACCTTCTTTCAGACGGCTCCATTCTTTGCTGTCAAAGTATTGCCGCGTTTCGGTATAGCAGCGGTCGATAAAGCTGTGGATATTGTTGCGTATCAGGCGGATATAGACGTTCAATCGGTCTTGCGGCAGACCGTCTGCGGCTTCGCCCCCGCGTATGGCTTGGGAGAAACGGTGCTGGTATTGGGCGGAGGTTTCAGGCTGCACGGCGGTATTCCTTTCCGGCACGCGTTTGATAATCGGCAATTTTGGCAACTTCGGCTTCGAGTTCGGCAAAAGGTGGGAAATTGAAATCGCGTTCCAACAGGGTGGGAGGGATGGTGGGAAGCTTGGTGTAGGTGAGTTCGAGCAAGTCCCAAACGGTCGGTAAAACCGCCGCGCCGTGGGTATCAATCAAAAGCTCGGGGGTTTCGGCATCGTGTCCGGCGATGTGGATGTAGCACACGCGCCCTGCGTCCACATTCTCTAAAAAGGCCTCAGGCGACAGCAGGCCGTGATTGACGGCGTTGACGTAAATATTGTTCACATCCAAATGAATACCGCAGTCGGCTTCACGGGCAACCGCGTTGAGGAACTCGACCTCGTTCATCTCGGCAAGCGGAGAATGCAGGTAGTAGGACGTGTTTTCCACGGCGATGCGGCAGCCCAAACGGTCTTGTACTTCGCGGATACGCCGCGCCGTATGATGCACCATTTCTTCAGTGAAAGGCAGCGGCAATAAATCGTAAAGATGACCGCCGTCGTGGCAGTAGCTCAAATGATCGGAGAAAAACGTGCAGTCATAACGGCACATCATTTCTTTGATGCCGTCTATCAAATCGGTATCCAGCGGGGCTTGTCCGCCCAGCGACATAGATAATCCGTGCAACGCCAGCGGCAGCCGTTCCGCCACACGGTCAAACTGTTTGCGCGCCCTGCCGCCCATTTTCAGCCAGTTTTCCGGTGCGGCTTCGATAAAGCATATCGGGCTGTTTTCGGAAAGCGAGAGAAAGTCTTCCGCTAAATCGCGGCGGTAGCCCAAGCCTGCGTGTTGAATCATATTTTTACCCGGTTCGGATGGCACAAAAGAATGATGTGCTTGTTAAAAAAAATCTTTGTTTGCCGTTAAAAAAGCCGCATTTTACTGAAAAACGCGGCTTGGTTTGAAGGGGCGGGATTATTTAGAACCGCATTTGCCTTCGCCGCATTTGCCTTCGGCAGATTTGGCTTTGGCTTTAGATGCTTTGGTGTGTTTGTGGGCTTTTTTTACAGTTGCACCGCATTTGCCCTCGCCGCATTTGCCTTCGCCTGCTTTAGAAGCAGCCGCGCCGCACGAACCTTCGGCAGATTTGGATGCGCCGCAAGAGCCTTGGGCGGATTTTTGAACGCCTGTTGCGTTGCTTGCCGGTTTGTCGGCGGCAACGGCGCCGGCGGCCAAAGACAGGGATAAAGCACCGGCGAGTGCGGCAGCAATGTTTTTGTTCATTTCTATTTCCTTTTCAGAATATCAAGTTAACGAGATAAGGTTGGAATGTTTAAAGTCGGATTCCACGACTGAATCAATCTTGTTTCAGACGGCATCGGGGGCAAAACCGTTTTTTCAGCAGCGTATCCAGCGACCATCCGCCCGCACCCTGGAAAAGCAGCGGGATTAATACCACGATATAAATTAAAGCCATTTTATAACCGTTGTCGCAGACATTGTAACCCGAACCGGCGTGAACCGCAGCCCAAGCGACGGCGGTAACGACCATCAGCCCCAATGCCGACAGGCGCGTTGCCAAACCCAAAAGCAACAGTACGGGCAGCAAAAGCTCCGCATACATGGCGAAATTCCAGTTTAACGCGTCCGGCAGCAAGTTGAACGGGAATGGAAACTGATCGTTGATTTCGGAAAACCAATTCTCCCCGTTCCATTTTTGCAAACCCGATTCCAAAAATTCATATGCGGCAAACAGACGCAAAACCAGCATAGCGGATGCCGTCTGCCAAGTTGTTCCGATTTTCATAAGTGTTCCTGTTTTTGTTCCTGTTGATACCCCGTTAGACGGATTTTGTCGGAAAAACTGACACCCGTCAGCTAATAATTTAACAAGTTAATGAATATAAAAAGAAAGTATTTTGACGGAAAGAAAGGGAAAAAGGCGGGATATTTGGATAACGGCGGTGTTGTGAGATAATTCCCGCCTTGGACGGTATGCCTTCAAATACAATTTCCGTAAAGGAAAAAAAGAAAATATTAATTTTGATGATGATATAAAAAGCCCCCTTTAGCTTGGCTGTCAAAGGGGGGGTTAAGAAAAGCAATCCCCCCCCTTTTTTTTTGACGGGGAGCAATATATAAAGGAATGGAAAATATGGTAACGTTTTCAAAAATCAGATCATTTTTGGCAATCGCCGCCGCCGCGTTGCTTGCCGCCTGCGGTACGGCGGGAAACAATGCCGCCCGCAAGCCGGTGCAAACCGCCAAACCCGCCGCAGTGGTCGCTTTGGCACTCGGTGGCGGCGCATCTAAAGGATTTGCCCATATAGGAATTGTTAAGGTTTTGAAAGAAAACGGTATTCCTGTGAAGGTGGTTACCGGCACATCGGCAGGTTCGATAGTCGGCAGCCTTTTGGCATCGGGTATGTCGCCCGACCGCCTCGAATTGGAAGCCGAGATTTTAGGTAAAACCGATTTAGTCGATTTAACCTTGTCCACCAGTGGTTTTATCAAAGGCGAAAAGCTGCAAAATTACATCAACCGAAAAGTCGGCGGCAGGCAGATTCAGCAGTTTCCCATCAAATTTGCCGCCGTTGCCACTGATTTTGAAACCGGCAAGGCCGTCGCTTTCAATCAAGGGAATGCCGGGCAGGCGGTTCGTGCTTCCGCCGCCATTCCCAATGTGTTCCAGCCAGTCATCATCGGCAGGCACAAATATGTTGACGGCGGTCTGTCGCAGCCCGTGCCCGTCAGTGCCGCTCGGCGGCAGGGGGCGAATTTCGTGATTGCCGTCGATATTTCCGCACGTCCGAGCAAAAATGTCGGTCAAGGTTTCTTCTCTTATCTCGATCAGACGCTGAACGTGATGAGCGTTTCCGTGTTGCAAAACGAGTTGGGGCAGGCGGATGTGGTTATCAAACCGCAGGTTTTGGATTTGGGTGCAGTCGGCGGATTTGATCAGAAAAAGCGCGCCATCCGGTTGGGCGAGGAGGCAGCACGTGCCGCATTGCCTGAAATCAAACGCAAACTGGCGGCATACCGTTATTGACGCTATGCCGTCTGAACGTATTTCCAGAAGGCTTCATCCATAGAAAAAAATACCCGAATCCCGTACAATACGCCCCTAAAATTTTGAAAGAACGAAAGAATCATGGAAGCCGAAGTAATCAACCAGCTCAACAACACCCTGAATGATTTGGAGAAGCGTAGCGAAGACATCCGCGTTTATATGGATTATCAGGGCAAGAAAGACCGATTGGAAGAAGTCATCGGGCTTTCCGAAGACCCCGAGCTTTGGAACGACCCGAAACGTGCCCAAGAAATCGGCAAAGAGAGCAAAATCCTTGAAGGCATCGTGCTGACGCTCGACAACATCGCTTCGGGTATCGAAGACAACCGTATGCTGATTGAAATGGCCGTCGAAGAAAACGACGAAGAAGGTTTTGCCGCCGTGAAGGAAGACGTGGCGGGGCTGGAAAAACAGATGGCGGATTTGGAGTTCAAACGGATGTTCAACCAGCCCGCCGACCCGAACAACTGCTTTATCGACATCACCGCCGGCGCGGGCGGTACCGAAGCGGAAGACTGGGCGGGGATGCTGTTCCGTATGTACAGCCGCTATGCCGAGCGCAAAGGCTTCAAAATCGAAATCCTTGAGGAAGACGACGGCGAAATCGCAGGCATCAACCGCGCCACCATCCGAGTGGAAGGCGAATACGCTTATGGTTTGCTGCGTACCGAAACCGGCGTTCACCGTCTGGTGCGCTACTCGCCGTTTGATTCGAACAACAAACGCCATACCTCGTTTGCCTCCGTGTTCGTTTACCCTGAAATCGACGATTCCATCGAAATCGAAATCAACCCCGCCGATTTGCGCATCGACACCTATCGCGCATCGGGTGCGGGCGGTCAGCACATCAACAAAACCGACTCCGCCGTGCGTATTACCCACGAGCCGACGGGGATTGTGGTGCAATGTCAAAACGACCGTTCTCAACACGCCAACAAAGCCGCCGCGATGGAAATGTTGAAATCCAAACTGTATGAATTGGAAATGCGCAAACGCAACGAAGAGAAACAGGCATTGGAAGAAGGTAAATCCGATGTGGGTTGGGGCAGCCAAATCCGTTCGTATGTTTTGGATTCCTCACGCATCAAAGACTTGCGTACAGGCTACGAAGTCGGCAACACCAAAGCCGTATTGGACGGCGACTTGGACGGCTTTATCGAAGCCAGCCTGAAACAGGGTGTGTAGTTTGAGACGTATGCCGTCTGAAGCCTGTGCCGCTTCAGACGGCATTTTTGCGTTTCGTGTTATAATCCGCGCCGCACACGGGACGGGCAGACAGTCGCCGCGTATCGCGTAAGGCATACGGGGAGGAAAGTCCGGGCTCCGCAGGGTAGAATGCCGGTTAACGGCCGGGCGCGGTAACGCGACGGAAAGTGGAACAGAAAGCAAAACCGCCGATGGCTGCTTTGGCAGCACAGGCAAGGGTGAAAAGGTGCGGTAAGGGCGCACCGCGCATTTGGTAACAATATGCGGCAGGCCAAACCCCATTCGGAGCAAGACCAAACAGAACGCAATGACGCTGCCCGCCGAGCGTTCGGGTAGGTTGCTTGAGCATACCGGCAACGGTATGCCTAGAGGAATGACTGTCCGAGACAGAACCCGGCTTACCGCCTGTCCGGTGTGCATCCGACACGCAAATGCCGTCTGAAACCTGAAATACGGTTCGGACGGCATTTTTATTTAGGCTGTGTTTTTATATTCCGTTGATGCAGCCCTGATGAGTCGGACAAAATGCCTTTTACTCAATAGGACCGGTTTCCGCCCAAGCGGAAATAAACGGCTATTTCCCTTGCAAACAGACGGAATCAGGCGGGTATTTAAATGACAATCAGCAGGCTGCCTTCCGGTTGGGGGGGGAAAGCCTGTCCTGTCGGGTGGAAACGGTTTGGTTTCATTATGCGGAAAAATGCCGTCTGAAGGGTTCAGACGGCATCGGCGCATCGGGGCAGGACTTAGTCTGTGCCTTCGAGCATTTTGTTCAATTTGGGGACGAGCAGGAGCAGCAGGAAGCCTGTGGCTGCGCCGATGTAGAACAGCAGCCGGTAGAAGCCGATTTCGTCGCCCGCCTGATAGCCTTTTTCAAACAATACGCCGCCCAAAGTGAAGCCTAATGAAAAGGCAAGGAAATTAAGGGCGACCATTTGGGTTTTGAATAAAGGCGGTGCGATTTTGGTGGAGATGGACAGCGCAATCGGGGAAATCATCAGTTCGCCTATCGTGATGGCGAGGACGATCAGTGCGAAAACCGCAATAGGCATCGGCGTTCCGGAGGAAATAAAGGGAACGAATCCCAAAAACGACGCGCCGGTAACAAATACCGCCATAGCGAATTTCAGCGGGGTTTTGGGTTGTTTGCGCCCCATTTTTGTCCACATTGCCGCCATGAGTCCGGAAAACAGGATGACCCACAGGCTTTGCATAGAATCTTTCCAGGCGACGGGTACAGTAAACGAACCGATGGTGCGGTTGACGGTTTCGTCGAAATAGACGGTTGCCACGGTGTAAATCTGAAACCAGACGGCCCAAAACATACAGATGGTCAGGAAAAGCGGGATGTAGGCGATGATGTGCCGTTTGTTGTCGGAACTGACGCGGGGGTTGGTCAGCAGGCGGGCGAAATAGGCGATGACGGCAAGGATGACGGTAGATAAGAGGATGCCGGAGAAATTGTCGAGGTTGACAAGCCCGGTTTTGATGGCGGTTGCAAGTGCGGCGATGAGGGTGATGCCGACGGCGGCCGCAGTTTTGCCCTGTCCTTTTGAAAGCGGATGGGGGACGGTGGGGTGGGGCAGGTTTTTACGTCCCAAGGAATAACGCCACAAGCCGAATGCCATACCGACCGCCGCCGCGCCGAAACCATAATGGAAACCGATGTTTTCTTGAAGCAGTCCGGTCAATAAGGGGCCTAAGAAGCCGCCGATATTGATGGCGATGTAGAAAATGGAAAATCCCGCATCGCGCAGCGGGCGCATTTCGTCCTGTTCGTATAATGCGCCCACCATAGAACTGGCCGTAGATTTCACGCCGCCGCTGCCCAATGCGATGAATATCAGCCCGATTAGAAGGCCGTACAGGCCCGGTGCGGCGGCAAGGACGATGTGCCCGAGCATTACGACGATGCCCGAGAGGAAGAGGGTTTTTTCCGCACCCCATACGCGGTCGGCAAACCACGCGCCCAAAATGGTGGACAGGTACACGCTGCCGCTGTATGCGCCGACAATGCCGCCTGCGAGGGTTTTGTCTATGCCCAAGCCGCCTTTGTCGGCGGTGTAGTAGAGGTAAATCAGCAGGATGCCCTGCATTCCGTAAAATGAAAAACGTTCCCACAATTCGATATGGAAGAGGGTGGAAAGCTGGAAGGGGTGGCCGAAAAATGTTTTTTCTCCGGTGCGGGCGGGATGCCGGGACATAAAGGTTCTCCTAAAAGATTTTCTCTCAATACCGTCTGAAACGGATGCGGACGGCGGCGGTGTTTTTTTGTATGAAAATATCGGTTTTTAACCGATATTTTCATTCTTTGTCAAACGACGCGCTGCCGTTTTTCGCGGGCGGATGTTTTTATATTTGTTTCAATTCAATGGATTGTATTTTAGAGGACGTGTTCCGATACGGCGCGGGTAAATCCTTTTCTGTCAATGGCTTATCCGATAGGGCGGTTTTTACTTAGATGGAAAATCACTTCCTTATATATCCGCCACGCCGAAGGGCGCATTATGGTGGATTAACTTTAAACCGGTACGGCGTTGCCCCGCCCCGGCTCAAAGGGAACGGTTCCCTAAGGCGCCCAAGCACCAAGCGAACCGGTTCCGTACCATTTGTACTGCCTGCGGCCCGCCGCCTTGTCCTGATTTTTGTTAATCCGCTATATTTTTCTTAACCATCCCTTCCAACAGCCGTGCGAAGGTTTTTTTATATCAGTGGGAAATGCAATATTCTATTGTTTTTATTGTAGAATTTTAAAAACAGATTGTTGTGTTCCGCGTTTTTGCCGGTTTGGAAGCGGTGGGGCGCATCAGCCTTTTATAAAGGCATATCGGAAGCCTGTATAAGGTTTTTGAACATATCGATCCTGTTCCCTTGCAGGCGGACGGCAGCGGCGGATGGCGAAAGGCGGGTTTTCAAATGTCCGGTTTGGCGGCGCGTCTTTCAGACGGCATGGCGGCGGAGCGTGCCGCGCCGTCTGAAAACCGTTTATTTCCCTTTGCCGTTTCCGGCGGAGTCTTTTTTGTCCGAACCGAAGAGGCGGTCGAAACGTATGGTGTATGTCAGCTCGCCGCCCGACGAACGGCTGCCGATACGGGCAACCGCCTGTATGGCGCGGGTCAGCCGGTAAATCAGTTTGACGGACTGTTCCGCGCTGGAGATGCCGTATTCGTAGCCGATGTAGAGTTTGCCGGTCAGTTGTTTGCCGACGGTCAGCACCTGTTCGGCGGGGTTGAGTTCGCCGGTTTGCGCGTTGCGGCTGCGCTTGCTGGTAAAGCCCAAATCATCCACCAGCCCGATGCGGTCGTTGATTTGCCCGGCAAGCAGCGCGCCTGCGGCTGCGGACAGGGCGGCATTGTCGCCGCTGCTGCCGCTGCCGGCGCGGTTGAGGATGAGCCAGGAGAGCTTGTCTTTTTCACTCATCGGTTCGTTTGCCGTCAGCGTAATGCGCGGGCTGTTGAGGCTGCCCAATATTTCCACGCCCGCACCGACGGGGGAAAGGCGGCGTTCGGCGCGGATGTTGAGGTTGGGGTCGTTGAGCGGGCCGACAAAGGAGACTGTGCCTTTGGTAATGTCTAAATCCTGCCCGTATGCTTTGTAACGCCCTTTGATGACGCGGACCGTGCCCACCCCACGCACATTTCCGCCCGGTTGCGCGGTCAGGGTCAGTTTGCCGCCTATGGTAACGTCCGCGCCGTAGCCGGAGAAGCGGATGCCGTCATTGAGGTCTAAAGTCAGGTTCATATTGACGGGGAGCGATGCCGCCGCCTCTTTCTTGACTTCGCCCAATACGACGACATCGTCGCCGACGGACGGCATCGAGGATTTTTGCGAACCGAACAGCCCCTGATCAGTTTTAATCATACCGGTAACGGATATGCCTTTTTGCGGCGAATAGCGCAGGCGGGTGTTGCCGGAAACCGTCAGGCGGCGGTTGGGGCGGGACAGGATGCGGTATTTGTCGAACACCGCGCCGATATCGACATCGGGCACGCTGTTTTCCATGCTGACCGTGCCGGAGAGTTCCGCCGTCCCTTCGTGCCGGAATTTCAGGCTGTCGATTACCCATTTCCTGCCTGCAATATGCGAACGCAGCGAGCCGTTGTCCAAGATGATGCCTTGGGTTTGGTTGCGGTAATAGAGCTTGTCGCCGTTGATACTGCCGCCCAAGTGCGGGTCGGCGATGCTGCCGCCGAGGGTTACGGCGGCATTCAGGCTGCCTTTGACGGTTTGTCCGACCGGTAGGAAGTTGCGGAATACTTCGGCATCGGCAACGGTCAGGTTGAGCCTGCCGCCCAAAGGCGCGGTATCGAAGGAGCGGCTTTGCCCGACGGTGATATTGCCGTTGATTTTCCCGTAGTTGCTGCTACCGTTGACGGCGGCATTGACGGACGGAGAGCCTACCCGTCCGCCGATTTGCGCGGAGGCATTCAGGCTGCCGGTAATGTTTTGCGCGGCGGCGGGCAGAAAGGGCTTCAATGCGCCCAAGTCGGGAAGGGAGGCTGTAATCCTGCCGCCGAGCGGTGTATTTGCCATATTGCCGCCGAAGGCGTTGCCGATGCCCAAATCGGCGTTAATCCGTCCGAAACGCGCGCCGCCGTCAAGCAGGATTCCGATGCGGTCGTTTTGAAAGCGCGTTTTCAGGGAAAATGCGTTCAAACCCAAAGCCTGCCCGCCGGGCAATACGGCATCGCCGCTTTGCCGGCTGATATTGAGGTAGCCGCGCGCGTTGTGCCCGTAGGCGACATCCCAGTCGCCGTTTAAAACCAGATTGTGTTCGAAGGGCGGTTTGAAGAAATTGTGCAACTCGGCGATGTGCAGGCCGCGTGCGCCGCCTTTTGCCGATATGCCGGTTTTCCTGTCCCAAGAAAAGTGTTGCAGGTTGAGGCTGCCGCCCATTGCCTGCCAATTTGCCGCACTTGCCGCCAAGCGTTCCGCACCGGCTTCGAGCGTCATACGGTTTTGCAGCTTGAGGTTGAATGCGCCGCCGATGTCGAGGATGCCGATGCTGCCTTTCCATCGGGTAAGTTCCCTGTTGATGCCGCCTGAAGCGTCCAAATCGAGTTTGAACGGTTTGCCGTCCAGCGTCATGGCGGCGTGTGTGCGGATGCGGTGCTGCGCGCCCGTACCTTCCAGCGTCAGGCCGGCGGTATCGACAACCGCCGCGCCGCCCGACAGGGAAAGGCGGCCGCCCTTGATATCGGCGCGCATCGGGCGGCTTGTGCCGGGTGAGCCTTTGAGGGTAAAATCGAGCGAACGGATGTCTGCCGCTTTGCCGATGTGTAAGTTGCGCGCCGTGCCGGAAAGGTCGGTTTCAAAGGTTCGGATGCCGCCGTCCAAATCGCCGGAAAGGTGTCCGCGTACATTTAAAGACCCCGCGAGTCCGAAACCGAAACGGGATAAATCGGGTGCGGTGATATTGAGGTTAAGCCGGTCGCCTTTTTTGCCGAAGCCGCCGTCTGTTTTGACGATGTTCCGCCCCAACCGCAAATCGACGGCGGCACGCGGAAGGTGGCGGGACTCGTAAACAATGTCGGCACTGCCGGCAATCGGCACGCCGTTGAACGTACCGGGCAAAAAACGCATTTTGCCCGTAAATTTCTCTTTTGCCAGTTCACCGGCAAGATGAATCGAACCGTTGATATTGCCTGCCGGAAATTGCGGATCGATGCGCGAAGGGTCGAATGCGCGGGAACGGATGTCCAGCTTGAGCAGGCGGTCTTTAAACAGCTCGAGATAGCCTTGCGCGGTCAGGCTGCCTTCCCCGGCGGAGATGTTGACGGTGTCGAACACCAGTTTCCGCTGTTCGTTTGCGGGGTCGCTTGCGATGGCGAGGCTGCCGTCCGTGCGTGCCGTGCCGGTGCCGAGTTGCCAAGAGATTTTGGGCGAGGCGGTCGTGCCGCCGATGCCGATGCTGCCGTCCAACCTGCCTTTGAACGCGGTTTGCAGCACGTCTTCCGCGCCGACGGAGTTGATGCCTATATTTAAATCAAGGATGTCTTTTTCGGTGTCGATTTTGCCCGACAGCCTGATGCCGCCCCGTCCGAGCAGGGCGGCGGACGTATTGCCGATATGCACCGTGCCGTCCTGCCGGATGACAAAGCCGCCCAAAACCTGACGGACGGGGATGCCGTTGCGGTCGGCAAAGCCGGCTTTGGTGTTTTCCAAATCGAGCGAGCCTTCCAGCGCGATGCCGTCTGAAAACGACGGGATGGCGGTCAGGTCGAAATTCAGCCCGGCATCGGGCAGGGAAGGCACGAAGGCGGACGGATTGATGTTGAATCCTTTGACCAGTACTTCTTCCAATGTTTTATCCAATGATTCGGCAAACGGGTGGATGACGGATTTTCCCGAGAGGCGGATATTGCCGCCGTCGATCGTCAGTTCGGCGCGCACATCCTTCAGGCTGCCGCTCAGCCGCGCCGTACTGTGTATGGTTTCGCCTTCGAATCCGCCTTTGGTGTAAATGGCGGTATCGAGGGCAAACGGTTTTTTCAAGCCGACCGAGGCTGACCCCGACGAACTGCTCCACGGCGTGTCGGCGGCCTTCAGGTCGAGGCGGTGCCCTTTACGGTCGTAACGGTATGCCGCGTTGAGGCGTTCGAGATAGACAGTTTGTTTGTCAAAGGTTTTGCCCATGCTGATTTTGCCCGTCTCGAAGCGGTCGAGATAGACGGCGGCGGGCAGGTCTATGCTGTCGGGCAGGCCTTGAGGCGGGCGTTCTTCTTTAGGCGGAGTCGGTTTGGTTACGATGGCGATGTCGCCGGCGGAGATGTCGGTGATGTGCAGGCTGCGGCGCATCAGTTCGGACGGTTTCCACGCGAAGCGGAAGCGGCTGATTTTAAGGTCTGCCCCCTCGGTTTCTATCGACCAGTTGTCGCCGTCGAAGCCGTCGAGCAGTGTGCCTTTGAGGTTTTGGGAGGAAATGTTTACGCCGAACCAGGACGGGATTTGGTACAGCCCGAAGCGCAAACCTGCTTCCGTACCGGCGATCCAGCCGAGGAAACATACTGCCAAAATCAGGACAGACAGCAGTGCCGCCGACAGCTTCAGCAGCGGGCGGCGTTTTTTTGCCGGCGGGGCGGGGCGGTGTTCAGACGGCATTTTGCGCGTGCCGTTTTCGGTCGGATCGGTATCTGTCGGTGCGGTATCGGTCATAATGTCTGTTTCAAAATGGTTTGCTGCAATGCCGTCTGAAGCGGCCGTATCGGTTTAGAAACGCGTTCCCAAGCTGATGTGCCAGCGGATTTTTTTGTCGCTGTGTCCGTAGGCGATGTCGAAGGAAAACGGCGCGAGCGGGCTGAACCAGCGCACGCCCAGTCCCGAACCGTGTTTCAGCTTCATACGTTTGAAATTGGCGGCGGCATCGCCCATATCGTGGAATACCGCGCCGGACAGGGTGCGCGTAAACGGCAGTTGGTATTCCAAGCTGCCCACCAAGAGGGCGCGTTCGGGCAGGACCGATCCGTTCGGACCGGCAAGCCCGATGCTGTCAAGTTCGTAACCGCGCACGGAAGACGCGCCGCCGCTGCGGAACATCAGCCCCGAGGGGACATCGGCATTGTCGCGTGCAACGGTGTAACCCGCTTGTCCGCGTATGATGAACGTGCCGAGTTTTTTGTTTTCGGGCGTGAAGAAATAACCTGCGCGGGCAGAGGTGCGGATTAGCGCGGTGGAGGACAGGAATGTGCCCAAAGTCGTCCCGATTTTGCCGTCGAGGTAATGGCCGTTTTCGGGGTGCAGCACGTTGTTGAGCAGCTGGCGTTTCCAAGAGGCGGTCAGCATCGTGGCGTGGCTGTTGCCCAAATCGACATCCGAGCCGGGGATTTTCCGGCCTTCTGCGAGAAATTCCGCCCCCAGCCTGGCATCGATGCCCGCGCGGTCGCGCACATACCAGATGCCGCCGGAGAAGGCGCGTTTTTCAAGGTTTTGGGTGGTCGAACGGTTGTAGGAAACGTTGCTTGTCCAGTAGTTGCCCCGATAGTTGCGCGGCTGGCTGATGCCGGCGGCAAGCGTGGTTTCGTATTTGTCCATATCCCAGACGACCGAGCCGATATAGCCTTTGTTGAAGAGGTTGTAATAGTCGTAGGCGATTTTGCCGCCCAAACCGTATTCCGAATCGAGGCGGATGCCGGTTTCGAGTTTGTGGCGTTTGACCTCGGTTACGCTGACTTTGACGGGGACGCGGTCGCCTTGGAGGCGGTCGAAGTCGGCTTGTACGGACGCGCCGGAATAATGCCCGTTTTGTTCGAGCGCCTGTTGGAAGTCGAGCAGCAGGTCGAGGTCGTAGGGCGTGCCCGGTTGGAAGCGCGCCAGGCCGGAGACGGTTTGTTCGGGGTAACGCTGTGTGCCGGTGATTTCAAAGTCGCCGAAGGCAATGGGGCGGCCGCTGTCCACGACGACGTTCAAATCGGCGGTGGCGGTATCGGGGTTGACGGCCGCCCGGGTGTTGCCGAGCTTGGCAAGCGGGTAGCCTTTGCGCGTTACCGCGCCGAGGACGGAAGTTTTGCTGTTTTCCCAACTGTCCTGATCGAAATCGCTGCCTACCGGCTGCTGCCAGTTTTCCAGCGCGTTGCGGTAGTATTCGGCGAGGTTGCCGTCTGAAAGGATGTCGCCGAGGATGGCGACGCCGACGTTGGCGATTTTGGTGCGCGGGCCCGGTGTGATGTGCACCGTATAAGCTCCGTCTTTTTCCGTCAGGCTGACCTTGCTGCTGAAATAGCCTTTGCTGCGGAGCATTGTTTTAACGTTGTCCGGTGCTTCTTCGGCAAGGAATCCCGTCTGTTCCTTATCCAAAACCTCTTCCTGCTGCTGCGTGATGAGCGGCAGGTGTTCTTCGACCATATCTTTGATTTCACTGTCCTGCGTGTCGATGCGGACGGGGAATTTGGGTTTTAATTTGACTGATTCGGTGTCGGGGCTTTTGCTTTTGAACAATGCGAAACCCGCCGCCTTGTTTTCGGAAAGGTCGGCGGCAGGCGCGTATGCGTGCGGAAAGAAAAATAAAGCCGGCAGGAGCAGGGCGGTCGGTTTGATCATCATGGTACGGGTGTCGTGCATCGGTGTGGCGGATTTCGATTCTAACACTGTTCGGACGGGGCGGGACGCTTCAGACGGCATACTGCCGACGGTATTTCGGAGGTTGCGGCCCGCCGGAAATGTATCTGCTTGTTTTAAGGCATTTTGTTTCCAATCCGCATATGGAAAACAGGCTGCGTTTCGGAATAGTGTCGAAAAATAGGCAGGATTAAATAAATTTATTCTCGTTCAATAAATTAAACCGTTGCGCCGAATGATAAAACAAAGCCTGTCCCTGCATAGGGCAAATCAACGCACCTCAAAACACAGCTTGAAAAATAAAAAAAACACAGAGAATGGGTTTTCTTTTAAAATACAACATTTTTTAACATATCACAACATAAGGAAGAATTATGGCGTTCGGCAAATCCTTATTTCATGCGATCGGCCGCGTCAGCCTGGTCAGGCAGATTGCCGCCGGTTTGGCGTTGGGCATCGTAATCGGTTCGGTTTCACCGCAACTGGGCTTGGCGGCAGGCTTGTTCGGCAGCCTGTTTGTCGGCGCGCTCAAAGCGGTCGCGCCGGTTTTGGTATTTATTTTGGTGGCGGCCACAATCGCGCAGCACCAAAAAGGCAACAAGGTGCATATCAGGCCGATTATCGTCCTTTACCTCATCGGCACGTTTTCCGCAGCCCTGACCGCCGTCATCGCCGGTATGGTTTTCCCGACGCACATTGTTTTGGCGGGCGCGGGCGATGTGTCCGCCGCGCCGCCTTCCGGCATTGTGGAAGTGTTGAAATCGCTGCTGATGAACCTGGTCGCCAACCCGATTAACGCGATTGCCAATGCCAACTATATCGGCATTTTGGCTTGGGCTTTGGTTTTGGGCGCGGCGTTGCGGAATCACGGTTCGGACGTTACGCGGCAGGTCGTTGCCGATTTGGCGGAAGCGGTTTCCACCGTCGTGAAATGGATTATCCGTTTTGCCCCTTTGGGTATTTTCGGGCTGGTGTCGTCCACAATCGCGGAGACGGGTTTCGGCGCGCTGGCGGGTTATGCGAAGCTGCTTGCGGTGCTGTTGGGCTGTATGGCGTTTATCGCGCTGGCGGTCAATCCCGCCATCGTGTGGTGGAAAATCCGCCGCAACCCTTATCCGCTGGTGTTTACCTGCCTGCGCGAAAGCGGCGTGTATGCCTTCTTTACCCGTTCTTCCGCCGCCAATATCCCCGTGAATATGGCTTTGGCGAAAAAGCTGGGGCTGCACGAAGACACTTATTCGATTTCCATCCCGTTGGGGGCGACCGTCAATATGGGCGGCGCGGCGATTACGATTACCGTTTTGGCTATGGCGGCGGCGCACACCCAAGGCATACAGGTTGATTTTGCCACCGCGCTGCTGTTGAGCCTGGTGGCGACGGTCAGCGCGTGCGGCGCGTCCGGCGTGGCCGGCGGTTCGCTGCTGCTGATTCCGCTGGCGTGCAGCCTGTTCGGCATCAGCAACGATGTCGCCATGCAGGTGGTCGCCGTCGGCTTCATCATCGGCGTGATTCAGGATTCGGCGGAAACGGCGTTGAATTCTTCAACCGACGTTTTGTTTACCGCTGCCGCCGATTTGGGCCGACAGAGAAACCGTGCGGAATAAACCAAGCTATGCCGTCTGAAGCCCGTTTGGCGTTCAGACGGCATATTTTTACAATTTTATGGGCATATGGCGGAAACAATACCGGCTGCCTTGAATATGTTTCAACACACAGGTCGATACATAAAGCGTCGCCCTATGAAGGAGATGATGATGTTTAAACGCAGTGTGATTGCAATGGCTTGTATTTTTCCCCTTTCAGCCTGTGGGGGCGGCGGTGGCGGATCGCCCGATGTCAAGTCGGCGGACACGCCGTCAAAACCGGCCGCCCCCGTTGTTGCTGAAAATGCCGGGGAAGGGGTGCTGCCGAAAGAAAAGAAAGATGAGGAGGCAGCGGGCGGTGCGCCGCAAGCCGATACGCAGGACGCAACCGCCGGAGAAGGCAGCCAAGATATGGCGGCAGTTTCGGCAGAAAATACAGGCAATGGCGGTGCGGCAACAACGGACAACCCCAAAAATGAAGACGCGGGGGCGCAAAATGATATGCCGCAAAATGCCGCCGAATCCGCAAATCAAACAGGGAACAACCAACCCGCCGGTTCTTCAGATTCCGCCCCCGCGTCAAACCCTGCCCCTGCGAATGGCGGTAGCGATTTTGGAAGGACGAACGTGGGCAATTCTGTTGTGATTGACGGACCGTCGCAAAATATAACGTTGACCCACTGTAAAGGCGATCCTTGTAATGGTGATAATTTATTGGATGAAGAAGCACCGCCAAAATCAGAATTTGAATCGTTAAGTGATGAAGAGAAAATTAAGAAATATAAAAAAGATGGAGAAAAGTTTACTGGTTTGGTTGCTATAAAAGTTGAAAATAATGGGTTGAATAAATATACCATTATTTATCAAGCTCAGCCTACTCGTTCTGCACGGTCGAGGAGGTCGCTTCCGGCCGAGATTCCGCTGATTCCCGTCAATCAGGCCGATACGCTGATTGTGGATGGGGAAGCGGTCAGCCTGACGGGGCATTCCGGCAATATCTTCGCGCCCGAAGGGAATTACCGGTATCTGACTTACGGGGCGGAAAAATTGCCCGGCGGATCGTATGCCCTCCGTGTGCAAGGCGAACCGGCAAAAGGCGAAATGCTTGTTGGCACGGCCGTGTACAACGGCGAAGTGCTGCATTTCCATATGGAAAACGGCCGTCCGTACCCGTCCGGAGGCAGGTTTGCCGCAAAAGTCGATTTCGGCAGCAAATCTGTGGACGGCATTATCGACAGCGGCGATGATTTGCATATGGGTACGCAAAAATTCAAAGCCGCCATCGATGGAAACGGCTTTAAGGGGACTTGGACGGAAAATGGCGGCGGGGATGTTTCCGGAAGGTTTTACGGCCCGGCCGGCGAGGAAGTGGCGGGAAAATACAGCTATCGCCCGACAGATGCTGAAAAGGGCGGATTCGGCGTGTTTGCCGGCAAAAAAGATCGGGATTGATGTTGATGCCGCCCGAAGCGCAGGTATTCATTACGGCGGGACGACGCGTTCAAATCATCAAACAAGCCCCCGAAAAAGGCGGCATCCCAAAATCCGGCACTGAAATTGCCGCGCGTATCGGCGGCATTCCGCAGCCTGCCGGGGAAACCGTCGGCAGCAGCCGGAATGTCGGGTATTTCCGCCCGCCTTTTTCGGGCTGTTGAAATATGAAAATAAAGCATAGGCCGTCTGAATGTTCAGACGGCCTGTTTTTTTAACGGCTGTGTTTCAACACTCCGCCGGTTCCAACCGGCAGCAGCAGGGAGATAATGCCTTGAACCCCGCTCTTCGGGGCGGCAGGGTTCGGGCCGGTTTGGGGAAAGGCATCGCCTTTCCGAATCGGGGCGGTGCAACGGGGTGCGCCTTATGTGCCGAAAGGGTTTGCGGCAACGGTATGCCGTCTGAAGCGGGTGCGTTCAGACGGCATTGTGATGTTTGGGGCGCGGGTCCGGTTCAAATCCGCATCAGTTGATAAACCCGTTGTCTTTCATTTTCTTTTCAGAAAAATACTGGCCGCATACCAGCAGGGCGGCGAGGATGATGACAAACAGCCCTGCCATAGTCAGTGTGATTTTGAAGAACAATTCGGCTTCGAGAAAAGAAAACCAAAGTTGCACAATCAGCAGCAGCACCCAGCCGGCAAACAGTCCGAGACAGGCATAAACGCCGAGCTTAAACACGGTCCCGCTCCAAAATGACGACGTAGGCTTCGCGTTTGAAAAACAGCAGCATACGGCGCAAATCTTTTTCCATCGTTACGACCCGCCAGCCTTCGGGGGTTTGTTTGTTGAGGAACGCGCTGAAATTGACGGGGTTGACCTTTGCCGCGCCGAAAAACAGGCTGGACAACAGGCTTTCCTGATAAATGACGACTTTGTATTCTTTCATCGTATTTCCTTTTCGGTTGAAACCCCGCCCTTTGGGGCGGTAGGATCAGACTTTATTTGGGAGGGAACCCCTTCCAAATCAGGACGATACATAGGGCGGTGCTTTATGTATCGTCCTGTGTGTTGAAACATAGGATTCCTTTAATCAAGGGATTGCCTTTTCAGGCAATCCCTTAAATTGCAGCGATGCAATGCGGCGAAATTTATTGCTTATTGCCCAACTGCGGCAATACCGAGCCTTCGCCCAGCGAGAGCAAACCGCTTTGCGAATAAATACCCAGTTTGGCGCGGGTGTCGGTGATGTCGAGGTTGCGCATCGTGAGCTGTCCGATGCGGTCGAGCGGTGTGAACGCCGCACCTTCGACTTTTTCCATACTCAGGCGTTCGGGTTGGTAGGTCAGGTTGGGCGATTCGGTGTTCAGAATCGAGTAGTCGTTGCCGCGCCGCAGTTCGAGGGTAACTTCGCCGGTAACGGCTTTGGCGACCCAGCGTTGGGCGGTTTCGCGCAACATCAAGGCTTGGCTGTCGAACCAGCGGCCTTGGTAGAGCAAACGTCCGAGGCGCAGGCCGTTGATGCGGTATTGTTCGATGGTGTCTTCGTTGTGGATGCCGGTAACCAAGCGTTCGTAGGCGATGTGGAACAATGCCATGCCCGGGGCTTCGTAGATGCCGCGCGATTTGGCTTCGATGATGCGGTTTTCGATTTGGTCGCTCATACCCAAGCCGTGGCGGCCGCCGATGCGGTTGGCTTCGAGGAAGAGTTCGACGGGGTCGGCGTATTCTTTGCCGTTCAATGCAACCGGCACGCCTTCTTCAAAGCGCACGCTGACTTCTTCGGGTTCAATTTCGACGTTTTCGTCCCAGAAGGCAACGCCCATGATGGGCTTAACGATTTTGATGCCCGAGTTCAAAAATTCCAAGTCTTTGGCTTCGTGGGTCGCGCCGAGCATATTGGAATCGGTGGAGTAGGCTTTTTCAACCGACATTTTGTAGTTGAAGCCGTTGGCAATCAGAAATTCGCTCATTTCGTGACGGCCGCCGAGTTCGTCGATAAATTGCTGGTCGAGCCAGGGTTTGTAGATTTTCAGCGCGGGATTGGTGAGCAAGCCGTAGCGGTAGAAACGCTCGATGTCGTTGCCTTTGTAGGTGCTGCCGTCGCCCCAGATATTCACATCGTCTTCTTTCATGGCGGAAACGAGCATGGTGCCGGTCACGGCGCGGCCCAGAGGCGTGGTGTTGAAATAGGCGATGCCGCCGGTGGAAACGTGGAACGCGCCGCATTGGATGGCGGCGATGCCTTCGTGTGCCAGTTGTGCGCGGCAGTCGATCAGGCGGGCGTTTTCCGCACCGTATTCCATTGCTTTTTTGGGAATGGCGTTGTAATCGTCTTCGTCGGGCTGGCCAAGGTTGGCAGTGTAGGCATAAGGCAGCGCGCCTTTGAGTTTCATCCACAACAGCGCGGCAGAGGTATCAAGACCGCCGGAGAAGGCGATGCCGACTTTCTGACCGACGGGGAGGTTTTGTAAAATAGTATGGTTTTGGTTCATGAAAAAATCCTCGATAGCTTGAAAAATCAAAGCCATTATCTTATAAATAGAAAATATTGTCAGCCATCATGCCGTCTGAACGGGTATTCCGCCGTTTCAGGCGGTATTTAAAACCGAAAACATTATGAACGCGTTCAACCTCATCATCATCGGAGACGAAATCTTACACGGCAGCCGCCAAGACAAGCATTTCGCCTTTTTTAAATCCCTGCTCGAATCCAAAGGGCTGAAGCTCAATCAGGTGCAATATCTGCCCGACGAACCCGATTTGCTGGTCAGGCAACTGCGCCGCAGCTTTTCAGACGGCATACCGACGTTCGTTACCGGCGGCATCGGTGCCACGCCCGACGACCGCACGCGCCAAACCGCAGCGGCTGCTTTGGATTTGCCCGTCGTCCGCCATCCTGAAGCCGCCAAGTTTATCGAAGGCATAACCCGGAAACGCGGCAAGCCGCTCGATTCGCCCGAACACGCCCAACGCCTGAAAATGGCGGATTTCCCCGAGGGCGCAGAGCTTGTGCCCAACCCGTTCAACAACATCGCCGGATTTTCCATCCGCGAGCATTATTTCTTCCCCGGCTTTCCTGTGATGGCGCACCCGATGGCGGAATGGGTTTTGGAAACTTATTATGCCGGCCGCTTCAACCAAACCGAACGCGGCAGCCGCAGCGTGTATGTGTTTGAGCAGCCCGAATCGCGCATTACGCCGATTATAGAGCATATCGAGCAAACTTATCCCGGCGTGCGTTCGTACAGCCTGCCCAGCGTCGGTTGGACGCATTCAGACGGCACGCAGGTCAAACCGCACATTGAGTTCGGCATCAAAGCCGAAGGAGAAGCCGTCAACCTTTTGGACGCGGCGTGGGCGGAAGTGTTGCACAGCTTGGACGGATTGGGAGCAGAGCTGAAAAATCGGGTAAACTGAAAACTGTTTGCCCAAATCGGACGATATTTAAGGAAAACCATGCAATACCGAATCAGAAGAGAAAACGAAGCACCCGAAGCAAAAAATGCGGGGGAAACCTTATGGGAGCGCGACATTATGCGCGAAGTGCTGCTGTCCGCCTATCGGGACAGGCGCAGGGAGCGGATGTGGAAAAACATCTGGCGCGCCGTCAGCACCCTGATTCTGGTTGCCCTGATTGCAGGCATTTTCCGAAAAGACGAAGCCGCATTGCAGTTGGCGGGCAACACGCCGCATACCGCAGTCGTCAACCTGTACGGCAAAATCGGCAACGGCGTAGAAGACCAGGTCAAAAAACTCAAAGACGGGATGGAGGCCGCCTACAAAAACCCGCAGGCAAAAGCCATCGTCATCCGCGCCAACAGCCCCGGCGGTTCGCCCGTCGTCTCCAACACCGCTTTTGAAGAAATACGCCGTCTGAAGGCGCAGCACCCCGGCATCCCCGTTTATCTCGTGGCAGAGGATATGTGCGCGTCCGGCTGCTACTACATCGCGGCGGCGGCGGACAAAATCTATGCCGACCCGTCCAGCATCGTCGGCAGCATCGGCGTTATCGGCAGCAGTTTCGACGCGACCGGCCTGATGGAAAAAATCGGCGTAAAACGCAGGGTTAAAATTGCGGGCAGCAACAAAGGCATGGGCGATCCGTTTTCGCCCGAAACGCCCGAACAGTCGAAAATCTGGGAAGAAATGCTGACCGGCATACACGGCGAATTTATCAAAGCCGTCAAAACCGGACGCGGCGGCCGCCTCAAATTCCGACAATATCCCGACGTGTTCAGCGGTCGCGTGTACACAGGCGCGGACGCGCTGAAAGTCGGGCTGGTGGACGGACTCGGCAATATTTACAGCGTGGCGCGAGACGTGGTCAAAGCTCCCGATGTGGTGGATTACACTCCGAAGGACGATTTCGGCAGAATCTTGGGCAGACGCTTCGGAGCAGAACTCAAAGCAAGCGTTTCGGAAGCTCTGCAGGCCGTCCGGTAGCGTTGTTTACAGTATTTCTAAGGGAATACCAGAATAAAAATATACACAAAAACACTCACCTCCCCAGTATGCTGCCACTAAGTCAGCCGCGTTACTATTTACCGTGCACTTAAAGCCGCAAAAGGCAGGTTGTCCCCGGGAGGTTTTGTGCATCCTGATACCGATCGGTTGCTGTTGCTGTTGCTGTTGCTCAAAGGACGGAAGGCCGCCGATAAACGAGATTACCTGTTTGTCGCTATTGACGATTTTTATACTCTGCCATTTTGCCGGACAAAACCGCAGACAGTGCTGCCAAGTTTCTGACCGAACATCTGGCTGACCCCTGCTTGTACCTGGTTGAGTACGTTTACTCTGACAATGATAGGTAATATAAAGAGCCGTCCAACATGCTTTCGGTGCAGCTTGTTATGATAATGGGATTGGTTGGAGGCTTGCCCGATTTGCTTGTCCGCAGACCAACGGTAAGGCGGAGCGGGTTATCCGTACCTTGATGGAGATGTGGCATGAGGAACAGTCGTTTGACAGTCCGGAACATCAGCAAAAGGAGTTGTGCTGCTTTATTAATTTAGGCACTGTCCTAGATAACTAGGGAAATTCAAATTAAGTTAGAATTATCCCTATGAGAAAAGCCGTCTAAGCCGGTATAAACAAAATAAACTCATTGGGCTATTTGTCGCAGGTGTAACTGCAAGAACAGCGGCAGAGTTGGTAGGCATTAATAAAAATACCGCAGCCTATGATTTTCATCGTTTACGATGACTGATTTATCAAAACGGTCCGCATTTAGAAATGTTTGATGGCGAAGTAGAAGCAGATGAAAGTTATTTTGGCGGACAACGCAAAGGTAAATGCGGTCGCGGTGCTGCCGGAAAAGTCGCAGTATTCAGGCTTCTCAAACGAAATGGCAAGGTTTCCTTTGCCGTCCGTTATGTACGTTTCGTAACATTCGAAGACTTCCTGAACCCTGCCCGCCGTTTCGGTTTCTGTACCCCCCTGTTAGATAAGGGGGGGGGAAGATTCGAAGCGGTTGCCGGCTTCCTGCCGTCCGTCGGCGCGTCCGTCATCACGCCGGCAACCTCCTTTGTCATCCCTTGCTTATCTCCCATGTGCGAATCCTCAAAAACGGGCAAAAAAAAGCCCTGTTACTTGTAGAAAGTAAAGGGCGTTAATTTTTGTTAATCGCCCCTTCTTAGGGACGCAATATATAAGGTTTATACGGTTACTGTAGCGAATACTCAAACCGCTACTTTATTTCCTATTATCCGCGAACAAGTGAAACCTGACAGCATTGTTTATACGGATTGTTATCGTCGCTATGATGTATTGGATGCAGGCGAATTTAGCCATTTCCGTATCAATCACAGCACACATTTTGCCGAACGACAAAACCATATTAATGGAATTGGGAACTTTTGGAACCGGGCAAAACGTCATTTACGCAAGTTTGACGGCATTCCCAAAGAGCATTTTGAGCCGTATTTAAAGGAGTGCGAACGGCGTTTTAACAACAGTGAGATAAAAGTTCTTGTTCCATTTTAAAACAATTAGTAAAATCGAGTTTATCCTAGTTGTCCAGGACGGCCTCATCTCTTTATAGATAGCTGCTTACCAAGTATCCTTAATTGCTAATTCAAGCCACTCTTCAAAACTATTAAAAAATTCATGGTTTTCTATATTATCTAAATTAATAACAATAACCCTAGGATTTCCTGTTACATCATTACCATCAAAATAAGCTTCCCATTCTCCATTACTAGCGAATGGGATAAGATTTAAATCAGGCAGGATGGAATTTCTAAATATATAAGCTACTTCTGCCCCTTCTGTTCCATAATTCTCAAACCACCAGTGAAAATTATGTGGCTGAATATAAGGTATTAAAGATGTATCGTTAGAGATACGAACATACTTTTCAGGATAACAAAACCCTTCAGGAAGCATATTACTAGGATATAAATTAAATTCATTTTGAATAATCATTTCGTTACCTTAGTATCATAAATACTACCATTAGGAAACTGGGTAGACCAATTTGGTGGTGCTAGTCCATTTTCACTTTGTTTTTTTAATTCTAAATTGAATAGCTTCTCCCCATGTTTGCGGCATCTAATGCTGCTTGCTCTGCATCAATATTACTAAAAATTAGATTAGTTTCAAAAATGAAAAATTACTGTTTTTTCATTTTTTATAGCATATTCAAGTACATGAATAATATTTTTCACTAAGGGCTCTGTAGAAAAATCTGAATTTTGTAATTTTTCTTTTACAGCCAAAATACTTTCCTTATCTATTAGCCAATCCCCCTCACTTGGTCCAAATAACCAATTATCGGTAATTTCAGAAACAAGCCCCCATAATCCACGATTTTGATATTCAATAATTTGATTTTCCGTAATTTCTACAACTGTTTCAGATTGAATGTTTTCATAAGCCCAATCAACCATTTCAGTATATTCACTAATTGAAACATTGTCTTTTAAACAGAAAATTAACAGGTTGTGTTCATTCATTTGTCTAAGTTCCTGATATGAGTTTGTTGTTGTAAATAATCTTTTGCTTGCTTACCTTGTAAATTACCGGTTTTCACAGCATTACCATTTGAATCAAGATACTGTTTTCGTGAATTATCATGGATTCTAAAATAGTTGTTTTCGTTATCTTTTATAATTGTAATTTTTCCATCTAAACTAGTGTATCGAGTTTTAACTTTATCAGGACTTAAAATACCAGGTGCATTGGGAGTTAGTGTTTTGTGCACTGAATCAAAACTTGCTGAACTCCAGTTACTATTAAACTTCTCAAAATTTTGTTTTCTTTTTTCAGCGGCGCTGTTTGGTAAAGATTTAATAGGTTTATTCCCACCTGCCATCTCCCCATCTAAAGTCTGCATATGGCGGGCAGCAGGTTTTTTATAGCCGGTATTTTTAACCCAATCCCATTTGGTCGGGTTAAGTTCTACTTTTTTACCTCTCCAAACCGTAGTTGCGGCTTCTGCTACGGAAAGGGCAGTTTGGGCTGTTGCAGTTATATTCGGATGGGCATCAGCCCATTGTCTGGCGGAATTGATGCCGTCTTTTACCGCAAAGGCACTGTCCTGTAATAGGCTCGCGGCAGCAAGTTGTGCTTCCGGACTTAAATTTCCTAAATTGTGAATACCCTGTAAAGTTTTCCGTGCTGCCGCATAGGTTACCGGGTTTACCGCACTGTCTGTAATTGCCCCAACTCCCAATCCCTGAAAACCCGTTAAAA
Source organism: Neisseria gonorrhoeae (assembly GCF_003315235.1). Taxonomy (GTDB): domain Bacteria; phylum Pseudomonadota; class Gammaproteobacteria; order Burkholderiales; family Neisseriaceae; genus Neisseria; species Neisseria gonorrhoeae. The sequence goes on from NZ_QNRU01000007.1 coordinate 65,740, forward strand.
AAGGATTAACCGCACCTTGGACGATGCCGCGAATATCATCCATACGGTTAGCCCACCAATTTTTATCGGGGTCGTTTTCCCATATCAGTTTTCCTGCTTCATCCGCACAGTTAGGGTTGGCATTGATGCCCACCCAGTTTCAGACAGCCTGAAAAGGATTTTTAAGATACGGCTAGGTGGGCTGCGAGAACCCACACTCTGCATAACCATTTAGTTAGATGTATCCATTAGATTATATGCTTCAATTAAATGTTGTTCTAGCTCTTGCACTAATTGAGGATTGCGAATTCCTGACACAATCTCAAATTCTTCTGCATCTATGCAAACACCTGCATAAATTTCAATAACAAGGGAACGCAATAATTGAAGCTCTTCTCTTGTTAAAGAAATAATAATGTCATCACCTGTGTAATTGATTATATTCATAATAATTTTATTTTTGCTTGTCAAAGTAAGTTTTACCTAAGGTTGGTCTAAATGCAGTCCCACCATCTTTTGAATTTGGGTCTCTAATTACAATTGCTCCAGACTTATCATCCCAAATTGCTCTTATGTGTTTGGATTGTAATCTTCGAATTCCCAAGAAAAAAATCGTAATAAGTTTGAAAGTGTCAAATCCCAAGTTTCTTTTGAGCAATATTCTAATATTTTATCAATTTCACTTTTAATAATCTTATGATCAAACTGTTCTAATATTAATGCATTAGACCAAAAAAAACCTTCTTTATTACAATGATGGGAAATCCATTTAGGAGAACAAATGCAAAGTGAAAAAATAGATGAGCCTTGTTCTCCTTCGATTCCGATATCCAAATCTATCCATCTATGAAAATTATCTGGAATTTCGGGGGTAAATTTTTCAAAATCAATATCATATAAATTTATGCTTTTTAAGTCCAATTTAATCATTTTATATTCAAATGTCCATTAGTTAAGGTTTTTCCATCAACACTTCTAGTAACAAAATTAGCTTGCACTCCCGTTGGGTTAAGTGATTCAGGGGTGTTTGATTTTGTAGTTGGAGGACGATATAGCCTTGTGCCATCTGCACTTAACATACATCCTTGACAAGATGGACTACTAACTGGCTTAGCCCCGTCTCCAACCCAAATTTTTCCTAACTGTTCAGCCTCTTGACGAGTTGCAGAACCAATACCAAAATTAATTTCCCCCTTTTTATTTGGTTGTATTGTTTTCCAATCTTTTACAGCACTTGCTAACCTTGAATCTTGAGCCGCAATGTTATTTAAGTTTTGCTCATTTAGCTGATTAACCAACTTAGGATAGGTTGCAGCATTAGCTTTTCCTTTCGACGTTATAGATTTAGGCGGTCTATTCCCACCGGCCATCTCCCCATCCAAAGTATGCATGGTGCGAACAGCAGGTGTTTTATAGCCGGTATTTTTAACCCAATCCCATTTGGCCGGGTTAAGTTCTACTTTTTTACCGCCCCAAACCGTACCTGCGGCCTCTGCTACGGCAAGGGCAGTTTGGGCTGTTGCAGTTATATTCGGATGGGCATCAGCCCATTGTCTGGCGGAATTGATGCCGTCTTTTACCGCAAAGGCACTGTCTTGTAATGCGGTTGCAGCCGCAAGTTGTGCTGCGGGACTTAAATTTCCTAAATCGTGAATACCCTGTAAAGTTTGCTGCGCAGAAATGTAGGTCGGATATTTATTTGTATCCGACAAAAATATTTGACGCGCCTATCGTTTCCGAGATGCCGCTGTTGGAAAATGTCGGATTCGAGAATCCGATCTACGGCTGCTAGTGGGTGCTCCATCAGGCATATTAACAACATCAACCCTGTCGCCAACCCATGATTTTTTTCTTTCATTTCGGCTACAATAGAATCATAGTTGTAATTTGCACTAGGCTCTGACAAAAATTTGGGTTGTTAAGTTGTCATTTTTTTATAAATTCCAGCAAACTGTTGTTGTAAATTATCTACTTCATGTTTTCTAACACCAGATACATTTTCAAATTCTCTTGAATCTACACATACGCCCGCATATATCTCATTCAAGATAGCTCGTAAAACAAAAACTTCATCTTGAGTTAGTGAAATAGTTGAGTTTTGATTATTTATGGATAGTATATTCATGGCTTTTTCCTATAAATCATCATAATATTTTTTACCTGATGTTGGTCTAAATGCTGTACCTCCATCGTCAGAATTTTTATCTCGGATAACTATTGTCCCTGTTTTATCATCCCAATACGCAGTTCTACCGCGAGGTAACTCTTTCATATTTGTTGGATGGCTAACAATATTTTCAATATGCCGAGCAAAATCTGCTGGTGAATTGATATTTAAATCCGTAAATTCTTGTTGTCTTATGACATGCTTGTTATAAGCATGCCCACTACTAATTTGTTCTCCAATTAGTTGCGCTTGTAAAGACGGTTGTGTGGAAGCATCTGCTTTGCTGTTGGACGTTATAGATTTAGGCGGTCTATTCCCACCGGCCATTTCCCCATCCAAAGTATGCATGGTGCGAACAGCAGGTGTTTTATAGCCGGTATTTTTAACCCAATCCCATTTGGCCGGGTTAAGTTCTACTTTTTTACCGCCCCAAACCGTACCTGCAGCCTCTGCTACGGCAAGGGCAGTTTGGGCAGTAGCTGTAATGTTCGGATGGGCATCAGCCCATTGTTTGGCGGAATTGATGCCGTCTTTTACCGCAAAGGCACTGTCCTGTAATAGGCTCGCGGCAGCAAGTTGTGCTTCCGGACTTAAATTTCCTAAATTGTGAATACCCTGTAAAGTTTTCCGTGCTGCCGCATAGGTTACCGGGCTTACCGCACTGTCTGTAATTGCCCCAACTCCCAATCCCTGAAAACCCGTTAAAAAAGGATTAACCGCACCTTGGACGATGCCGCGAATATCGTCCATACGGTTAGCCCGCCAATTTTTATCGGGGTCGTCTTCCCATATCAGTTTTCCTGCTTCATCCGCACAGTTAGGATTGGCATTGATGCCCACCCAGTTTCAGGCAGCCTGAAAAGGATTTTTAATATACGGCAAAAGGTGGGCAACGAGTGCCCACCCTATCTAGCTAACATTTATCCCAAGTATCATATATTTTTTTAAGTTCTTTATCCAAAAGAAGAACTTTATTTTTTTCAACACCATGAATTATCTCAAAATCTCTACAATCCACGCATACGCCTGAATAAATTTCTCCTACAATTGCTTGAATAATATACAACTCATCTTTATCGAGACTAATTTTAACTAAATTCCCTTCAAAATCAATTAATTTCATGAATAATTCCTTTTATTTTAATTTGTCATCAAAATACTGTTTACCTGTTTTTGGTCTAAATGCTGTCCCACCATCTTTAGTCTTGGATATTTAGATTATAATCGTCAAATTCCCAGTCAAAATATTTTGCCAAATTTGATATAGACTTATCTTCAGACGTTGAATTACATATTTCCAATATATCATTTATCAATTTTAATATGTGTTCAATATTAAAACGGTTTGTAACAATTGAGTTTTTTAATGACATCGGTCTATGTATATTTGAAAGTAACCATTCGGTGCTATATATATAAACATAAAAATAATCAGCACCATTACTTTCATCAAAACCTATTGATAATGTCAAAAGTATACAAAAATTTTCTAACTTGTCTTGTGGGAAATCTTCCAAATCAAAGTCAGAACAATCATAATTTTTTAATTTTAATCTCATATAATTACCTAATATTTAAATGTCCATTTTTAATTTTATTTCTTTTTTCATTTGAATCAATAGTATAAGTTTCAAAATTTGCTTGAATACCTGTAGTTGCAAATTGTGATTTTTTTTCTGTTGGTGGCCGATATTGTCGAGTGCCATCTCTACTTAACCATCCGCCTCCACTAGTTTGTCTTGCACCCTCACCAACCCAAATTTTACCTAGTCTATCTGCCTCTTCATAAGTTGCAGTTCCTATTGGAAAATTTTTTTTACCCTCATGAATAGCTAGACTCAATCTTGGATCTTGAGCCGCAATGTTATTTAAGTTTTGCTCATTTAGCTGATTAACCAACTTAGGATAGGTTGCAGCATTAGCTTTTCCTTCCGACGTTATAGATTTAGGCGGTCTATTCCCCCCTGCCATCTCCCCATCTACAGTCTGCATATGGCGGGCAGCAGGTTTTTTATAGCCGGTATTTTTAACCCAATCCCATTTGGTCGGGTTAAGTTCTACTTTTTTACCGCGCCAAACCGTACCTGCGGCTTCTGCTACGGAAAGGGCAGTTTGGGCTGTTGCTGTTATATTCGGATGGGCATCAGCCCATTGTCTGGCGGAATTGATGCCGTCTTTTACCGCAAAAGCACTGTCCTGTAATAGGCTCGCGGCGGCAAGTTGTGCTTCCGGACTTAAATTTCCTAAATTGTGAATACCCTGTAAAGTTTTCCGTGCTGCCGCATAGGTTACCGGGTTTACCGCACTGTCTGTAATTGCCCCAACTCCCAATCCCTGAAAACCCGTTAAAAAAGGATTAACCGCACCTTGGACGATGCCGCGAATATCATCCATACGGTTAGCCCGCCAATTTTTATCGGGGTCGTTTTCCCATATCAGT
>NZ_QNRU01000008.1 GCF_003315235.1 Neisseria gonorrhoeae
GGGAATGCGAATTTCGACTTAACTTCGGCACACCGTCCCGGCAGCTAAAAATCCTGCGGGATCGGTGTGGAATTTAGGGATAATCTAGTACAGCCACAAAAAATATGCGAAACAAAATAAACCGCAACGACATGGAACTCGGCTACACGCCTTACAACCTTCGCACCCTGCGCAACCGCTGCAAACTGACACAGGCCGAGTTGGCGCAAATCGTCGGGGTGAAGCACTACATACAGGTAGGCCGCTGGGAAGCCGAACCCGATACCGAAACGCGGCGGGCCGATATGCCGCTGGAAAAATGGCGGCAGTTCCTCGATTGGATAGAAAAAACAAACGCCGTCTGAAACCTTCAGACGGCATTTTTTACCCACCCCCAAACCTAAAAACCACAACCAAGCCCTACACCGCTTGCCCCCACCTCGCCGCCGCCCCAAAATAACCTCACTCTGTTGGAAGCCTGCCGGAAACGGCAAAAGCCGCCCCGTTCCGCCATTACGGGGCGGTTTCCCACATCAAGACGAGACAGAAATGACCGACCGCCAAATAGACAACCTCATCAAACCCGCCACCATCGCCGACACCGACCCCGCGTCCGCGCACAACACGGCGGCATTACCACCGACTGGCTGCCCTATATCGTCCCCTTTGCAGGCGGCGTGTCAGTATGGCGCATCCCAAGTGTCGGCGAAGCCTGCACCATCTTATCCCCTGCCGGCGAACCCGAGAACGGCGTAGTTTTATGCTGCCAAGCCTCCGACCGATACCCCGCCCCGTCCGCCGACCCCGCCGAAACCGTCGTCCGATTTCATCTGCTACAACCACAACAGCGGCGCGATGGAATTAAAAGCCGTTACAAGCCTGACCATCGACACCCCCCAAACCACCATAACCGGACACCTGACCGTCAACCAAACCACCACCGCCCAAGGGCTGCTGACCTACCAAAATGGCATGAACGGCCAAGGCGGCAGCCTGTCCGAGCACACCCACCCCGACGACTCCGGCGGTACAACGGAAAAACCCCAATGACCGACGCAGAAAACGGACGCGGGCAAGACACCCTCGCCCACATCGCCCAATCCATCCGCAACATCCTGTTCACAAGAATAGGAACGCGGCTGATGCGCGAAGAATACGGCAGTTTTATTCCCGACTTGATCGATATGCCCGCCGGTCACGCCGCCATCGCCCTCATCCACCAAGCCGCCGTTACCGCCCTCGCAAGATGGAAACCCCGCATAACCGTCCGCCGCATACAGGCAGACACCGCCGACCTCGCCGCCGGCAAAATCAAATTAACCCTAGACGTAACCCTTGCCGACGGCGGCGAACGAACCTACCGCATCAAATAATAAAAACAACAGGATAAACAATGGGAAACAGCCGATTAAGCCAACTCCCCGCGCCCGCCGCCATCGAAGAAACCGACTTTGAGGGCATCTTCGCGCGCAAAAAAGCCGCCCTCACCGCCCTATGTCCCGAAAGCATCCGCGAAACCGTCGCCCAAACCCTCGAATTAGAATCAGAACCCCTAACCATCGACCTGCAACAGCAAGCCTATCAAGAGCTGCTCGTCCGCAACCGCATCAACGAAGCCGTCAAAGCCAACCTCTTGGCATACGCACAAGGCAGCGACCTCGACCACATCGCCGCCCAATACGGACTTTCACGCAAAACCATCCGCGCCGCCGACCCCGACGCGAACCCGCCGGTTGCCGCCGAATACGAAACCGACGACGCATTCCGCGCCCGCGTCCAAGCCCATCCCGAAAAATACGCCGCCGGGCCGCGCACCGCATACGAAGCCCACGCCATCGACGCACACCCCCAAATCACACACGCCCGCGCCGTGCGCCGCGCCGTCGGCACGGTGGAGGTTTACATCAAAACCCAAAGCGGCACGCCCGACGAAACCATTTTGACCGCCGCGCGCGAATACCTGCCCGCCGAAACACGCCGCCCCCTTTGCGACAACGTGCAAGTAACCGCCGCCCAACCCAAAGACGCGGCAGTAGAGTATTCCGCCGAATACCACCCCGCCGCCAATATTCAAGCCGAACGGCAGACCGCCTGCGAAGCCTTGGATAACCTATGGCGGCAAAACGCCCACATCGGCGCATCCGTCGCCCTGTCTAAAATCATCGGCGCGTTAGACACCCCCGGCGTGAAAAAAAATCACACTGCACAGCCCCGCTGCCGACATCGAATGCGGCAACGGCGAATACATCCGAATCACGTCCACGCTCGAGCGCGAATAAATGAACAGCACCGTCCCCGCGAACAACAGCCCCCTGCAACACGCACTGGCAAAGCTGACAGAACGCGAAACTGCCGCCGTCTCCCGCCAACTCGACCCCGCCCGATGCGACCCCGGATTTTTACCCTTTCACGCCTTCGCAAGAAGCATCGGCACGGAAGAGGGCTGGGACTTTGCCGAAACCGACGAAGCCCGCCGCAACCTCATCGCAGGCTTTGCCGAAATCCACGCCCGAAAAGGCACGCCGTACGCCATCCGCGCCCTCTTCCCCATCTTGCGGCTGGGCGAAATCCAAATTATCGAACGCGACGGCGAGTTCAAGTGGGACGGCTCGGTCTTGTTCGACGGCAGCCGCACATTCGGCAGGCGCGAGGGTGACTGGGCGGAATACCGCATTGTCTTAACGCGCCCCGTCAGCATCCGCCAAACCGCCCGCATCCGCGCCATGTTGGCGGAAATCGCCCCCTTGCGGTGCGAACTTACCGCGCTCGACTACCGCAACCATCCCCACCGCTGGAACGGCAAAATCCGCTTTAACGGCGAATACGGTTTCGGCACGACATAACGCGCCCCCGAAAATCAACAAACAAAAGGAAGCCCCAAAATGGCAAACGCAACCGAACAAAACCAATTCGACCAAGCCGTCCGCCTCATCGAACCCGGCGACAGCGTCGTCGTCGGCCCAGGCGCGCCCGTCAACCAACCACTGCAAGCCCTCGCCAACCGCACCCTTTTGCTCAAAAACCAAACCGAAGCCCTTCAGACGGCATCCGACACCAAAGCCGCCGCAAGCACCGCCGTCAACGCAGGCGACGGACTGACGGGCGGCGGCAGCCTTGCCCAAAGCCGCACCATCGCACTGGGCGCGCCCGGGCAAATCACCGCAACAAGCCAAAACACCGTCCCAAAAAACGGCCACACCCACGCCATCGACACCGCACGCACCGACCGCGCCGGCATCGTCCGATTAGACAATGCCATTAGCGAAGCCGAAGACACCGCCGCCACCCCCAAAGCCGTCAAAACCGCGCTCGACCAAGCCCGCGCCGCCGCCGCGACCGCCGACCTCAAAGTCTCCCTCTCCGACAACCAAACCGTTACCGGCCAAAAAACCTTTACCGCCGAAACACAATTCCAAAGCGGCATCCGGCTGTCCGCCAACCCGACGCACTGAAACGGCGGCTACAAAGCCTATATCGGCGCGGATAACGAAAACGCCCACATCGTCTTCGGCGACGACACCCTGCGCCTGCACGGCGCAAATAACCGCATTTCCTACAACAACCACGACATCTTCCACAAAGCCAACAAACCGCGTTTCAACGAAGACATCGAAGGCAAACCGAACACGCTGTCCGGCTACGGCATCGGCAACTTCAAAGTCGAAACATTCCGGGGCGATTTGAACAGCCTCAAAACCGACGGCGTCTATTCCCTGCCGACGGCGGTCGGCAGCTCGAACCTGCCCGTTGAAAACACCGCCTGCCATATCCAAGTCATCGCCGGCACGCAACCCGGCTGGTGCAGGCAGTTGGGCTATCCCGCCTACACGTCCGACGTGTACGAACGCTACCAGACCAGCAGCGCAAACGACGACTGGAGCGCGTGGAAAAAACTCAATTCGGAAGGCATCCCCGCCGGCGCGATCGTGTCCTTTCCCAAAGCCGTCCGAAACCCCGCAGGCTATCTCAAAGCCGACGGCACGATCTTTGCACAAAACACCTTCTCGACCTTTACCGCGCCCTGGGCAACACAAACAAACTGCCCGACCTGACCCGTACCGACATCGGCATCACCGCGTGGTTTCCGTCCGACCAAATCCAGACGGGCTGGCTGGCGTTTGACGACATCCGAGAGCGCGTAACCGAATCGGCTTATCCCGAACTTTACCGCCTGCTGACCGAAAAATACGGACGCATCCAAAACGTCCCGCAGGCGGAAGACCGCTTTATCCGCAACGCGGGCAACGGCTTGGCGGTCGGAACGAAGCAGGAAGACGAAATCAAACGGCACGTCCACAAAGTATTTTCACACTGGGCAAACCACCCAGACGCCGCCGCCGTCGGTTACGAAGACCGCAATGAAAGGCAAAGAAGCGCGCTCGTATCGACTTGGACGGACGGCGACTTAAACGACAACGGCTTTTTAACCCCGCGATTGGACAGCAAAATGGCAACGGGCGGCGCAGAAAACCGCCCCAAAGCCCTGGTTTTAAAACTGTGCATCAAAGCCGCCGACACCTTGGGCGAAGCCGTGTTCCGGATAAAGTCCCACGGCGAAACCGCCAACGTCGGCGCACTGGACGCGTCAAGGCTGGCGCAAGGTTTGCAGGAAAAAGCCGACCGCGACCACACCCACACCACCGCCCAAATCCAAGGGCTGGACGAAAAAATCAGCGCCGCCGTTGCCGCGCAATTCACACGCCAAACCATCGGCGGCGTGGATATTGTCAGATTCCCCGACGGCACAATGATACAGACCGGCAGTTACAGGTTTGCAAGAGGCGGCAGCCCCATAGGAAACGAAGTTGTCTTCCCCATCGCCTTTGCCGACGGCAACGTCAAATGCTTCGTATCCGAACGCCATTCGGGACGCGTCAACGGCGAAAGGCAACACAACTGGCTGTTTATCCGCGCAAAAAACCACGCCGCCGCCATTATTACCAACTGGTACGAAAGCAGTTGCGACTGGATGGCCATCGGCAAATCCGCCTCGGGAAACGCCGCCAGCCCCACCCCGATAGTCCCCGAAATACCTGAAATCGATGAAGAACCGCAAAGAGAGAGTGGAAGATCATCAACCGGACTCCGAAACCCCCGCCGCCACCGAGGCCTCGACTTCCCCGTGGGGTCGTAAGACTAGCGGGCGGCAGGGCAGGCTGTAGAGACGGGCTTCAGCCCACCGATCCAAGCAATCCGACCGAAACCGGCCGCGCCGCCAATCCTGCGAAACCTATGCCCCGCCAATCCTGCCACTCTTCGCCATTCCCGCGAAAGCGGGAATCCGGAACCCAAACGCGGCAGGAATCTATCGGAAAGAATAACCCGACCGCCGTCATTCCCGCGCAGGCTGGAATCCAGACCCACAACGTTAAGGCGGTTTATCAGAAAAAACCGAAACCGAACGCCCTAGATTTCCGCCTGCGCGGGAATGACGAAGAGTTGGGGAGTGACGAAAGGCGGGAACAACCGCGCAAAAAGCCGCCGACTCCTTCAGACGGCATCGGCAATAAAAACCGCACGGCCGAAACCGCGCGGGAAAGGATAGCCGGGCGCGCCCGATAAGCAGCGGCCGCAGGGTTAAGTCCTTGCACCTGTTTTCATCGAAGACAAAGGCGGTTCGGGAAATAAGGGCGCAATATCAAAAGTTTTGCGTTGCCTGATTTGCCACAAATCATAACCGGCCTGCATATTCAGCCAAAAATCAGGCGAAGTGTTGAGCAGTTGGCTTAAACGAACCGCCATCTCGGGCGTAATCGAAGATTGGGCGTTGACAATGCGCGATAAGGCAACCCGGCTGACACCCAGGCGTTTCGCTATATCGGTAATGCTTGCGCCGTTAATATACTCTTTTAAAACAAGGCCCGGGTGGGCAGGATTGTGCATTTTCATATTATTCCTAGTGATAATCCTGATAATCGACAACTTCGACATTGCCGTCGTTGAAACGAAAAGTCAAACGCCAATTTCCGTTGACTTTGAACCGCCCAATGTCCCGACAAACTGCCCTTGAGGGGATGAAGATTCCAACTCGGCACAGCCATATCCGAAGGCGTTTGCGCGGCATTCAGCGCGGTTAGAAGCAGATTCAGTTTGACGGAATGCCCGGCTTGGATGCCCGATAGCGAGCCTGTTTTAAAAAAGCGTTCAAGCCCTTTGTGTTTGAAAGAAACAATCATCATCCCACCCCGTCTGTATCGCCAAAGGATACAAAACTTTTATTTGATTGCAAAGCGACGATATACAAAAAAGGAAACCCCGAAATGACCATCTATTTCAAAAACGGCTTTTACGACGACACATTGGGCAGCGTCCCCGAAGGCGCGGTTGCCGTCGGCGGCGAAGAATACGCCGCCCTCTTCGCAGGACAGGCGCAGGGCGGGCAAATTGCCGCCGATTCCGACGGCCGCCCCGTTTTAACCCCGCCGCGCCCGTCCGAGTACCACGAATGGGACGGCAAAAAATGGAAAATCAGCAAAGCCGCCGCCCGTTTCGCCAACTCCCGTTTCGCCAAACAAAAAACCGCCTTGGCATTCAGCCTCGCGGAAAAGGCGGACGAACTCAAAACAGCCTCTTGGCGGGCTATCCCCAAGTGGAAATCGACAGCTTTTACAGGCAGGAAAAAGAAACCCTCGCGTGGCAGGCGGACAACGACGCCCCGACCCCGATGCTGGCGCAAATCGCCGCCGCAAGGGGCATAGAATTGGACGTTTTGATTGGAAAGGTTGTCGAAAAACCCGCCCGCCTGGCCGTTGCCGTCGACGCGATTATCGGAAAGCGGCAGCAACTTGAAGATAGATTAAATACCATCGAAACCGCGCCAGCATTAGATGCGTTAGAAAGGGAAATCAAAGAATGGGCGCTAAACGTCGGCTGAGAGAATATATTTATCATCTACTAGTGGCCATAGACCAACTGTTCAACGCTATAACCGGCGGCGCGGCAGACGAAACCCTCTCAAGTCGCACCTATCGCGGCGCGCGGCTCGCCCAACAACCCAAAACCCGCTGGAAGATTTTATAGTGGATTAACAAAAATCAGGACAAGGCGGCGAAGCCGCAGACAGTACAAATAGTACGGCAAGGCGAGGTAACGCCGTACCGGTTTTTGTTAATCCACTATATATACCCTGATCAACGGCGTATTTTTCGACCGCCACCACTGCCGGCAGGCGTATATCAGCGAACTGAAAGGCAGGCAGCACGACGCGCGGTTCAACCAAAGCCGCGCCGCCAATGAAAGGGATACGCGGTAAAATTGCCGCCGCGCCGCATTCAGACGGCATCGGCAATAAAAAAGCCCGAAAAAATCGGGCTGAAAGTTAAGGCTGCATCGCCTTTAAGGCGGCTTTCGCCAAAAAACCGCTCGGGTTTCATGACGGGCGGCAGTGCAGGCATCGACACGGTTGAGGATATGTTGCGGCCAACTGACGTTAAACCGCACCTGTCCGGTTAATGCGGCATCGTCCGCTTCAACCATCGTCCACAACACCGCATCGGCATAATCGGGATTGTCCCGATTAACCTCTATGCTTTGCGCCTCGGGAATCGGCAGGTTTTCCTGCAAAAGCCCTTCGAGATGGAACATTGCGGCGGCTTTGGCATCGGCAAGCGCGTCGGCAACCGTATCGCCGACAGGATAGCAGCCCGGCAGATCGGGAATAATCACGCCCCAGTTGCTTTGATCGGGGTCTTGGAACAGCACGGCGGGATAGTAAATCATTACTTCCTTTCTCGGATATGCGGTATCGGCAAAGTCCAAACGCAACGAAGGGGATTTAAAAACGACAAAAACGCAAAAGCCGCCGACATTCCCGCATCCAAGTTTCAGTCAATCAGATAACCTTGGATTTCTTTGGTTTTCGCATTGATTTCTCTGGTACGGCAGTCAGATTGTGCCACCCCGTATTCGTCGCCGTCGGCGCATTTGGCACCCAAACCGTTTTGCCAGTTGCGGTACTGGGGCATAACGGTTTCGGCAATATCGGCGGGCAGTGCCTGAACCGCGCTGTTCAGAGCCGCTTTGGCAGTTCTTTCTTGTCCTCTTCCCTGACCATTTCGTCGATAAGGGCTTTTTTACGGTTGTGCAGCTCTTCCAAGCGTGCTTCGGTTTCTGCCGTTTTACACGCCAACTCACTGACTTTTATGCCGTTTGGCGTTTCACCTTCGGCTTTCGCATTGTTGGCACAGATCTTGTCCATACCGCTTTTCCATGTTTTCTGCGAGGCTTGCAGCTTATTCTGTACAGTTTGAGGCAATCCTTTCCAAAACTGCTCGAACTCGCTGCGCGACAGCTTGTAGCGTTCTTCCCATTCGGATACGCGGGCGGCTTCCTGCTCCCGACCCAATGCCTCCTGCGCCGCCGCTTCTTCTGCCTCCCTCGCTTCCTGCGCGGTGGCTTCTGCCGCTTCAAGTTTTTCGTTCCTTTGTTTCGCTTTGTCCAACGGCTCTTTAATCAGTGCCATAGACACCAGCTCGCTGAGCGGATGGATGATATCGTGTGCCTGACTGAGTTCGGCAAAGATTTTGCTTTTGTCGTCTGTCGGCTGGACGCTGTAAGAAATAGTTTTGACATAATACGCGCCTTCTTTGCGGTAGTAGGGTTCAAAAAAGTCGGGCGTTTTCTTATGGCTGTTGCCTATAGATTGGTTGGCGGCGACGGCATAATCGACAACATCGTCGGGCACGTCCAGTTTTAACGCGGCTTCACATTTGAGTTTGCTGGACGTGTCGGTTTTCTCGGTAGTTCGGACTTCATCGACGGTTATGCCCAAACGTTCGACCATTCTGCGGATATGCGATATGCCGATATCGGCAAATGCTTGGTCTTTGAATGCGTCGTCGTCAAAAGTTTTGACGGTTTCACCTTCGACATTGTCGCGGACCAGTTTGACCAAAATCTCTTTAGTCTCTTCGCTTCCGCAGGAAATTTCCTTTCCGGAAAACGGGTTGCCTATTCCCAAACGGTCGCAGCCCGACAAAATCAGCATACTTGCCAATGCCAGTGCGGGTAAATTTTTTTTCATTAGATTTCCTTTGCCGTCCAAACACGGACTGTCTGTTGCGTATTTCCACACACGCTACGGCACTTGAAGTACATGGCTGCGGAACATATATGTTTAAATTTATGCAAACCGCCATATCGGGATTGCACACGCCCTGCAAATTTACCGACGGTTTTCCTGTTCGATAAAAATGCCGTCTGAAACGGTCGGCGTTCAGACGGCATTTTTCCGCAGGTTTTATTTGCGGTTGGTCTGCAGGTAGAGGTTAATCAGGCGTTCGGTCGAGCTGTCGTGTTTTTGAGGTTCGGTTTCGCCTGTCAGTTCGCCCAAAATGGTTTTAGCCAGTTGTTTGCCGAGTTCCACGCCCCACTGGTCGAAGCTGTTGATGCCCCAAATGATGCCTTGGACGAAGGTTTTGTGTTCGTACATGGCAATCAGGCTGCCCATATTGCGGGGGTTGACCTTATCCATCAGGATGAGGTTGGTCGGGCGGTTGCCGGAGAAGGTTTTGTGCGGAACCAGCTCTTCGATGCGCGCCTCATCCATACCCTGCGCTTTGAGTTCGGCGCGGACTTCGTCGGGGGTTTTGCCGCACATAAAGGCTTCTGCTTGTGCAAAGACGTTGGCAAGCAGGATTTCGTGGTGTCCGGGCAGGTTGCTGCGTTTTTCAAGCGAGGCAATCAGGTCGATGGGGGTGATGTGCGTGCCTTGATGCAGCAGTTGGAAGAAGGCGTGCTGACCGTTAATGCCCGTTTCTCCCCAGATAATCGGCGAGGTTTCGTGTCCGACTGCTTTGCCGTCCAACGTAACCTGTTTGCCGTTGCTTTCCATATCGAGCTGCTGGATGAATTTGGGCAGGCGGTGCAAATGTTGGTCGTAAGGCGCGATGACGTGGCTGCCGCCACCGTAGTAGTTGATATACCAGATGCCGATGAGGGCGAGGATGACGGGCAGGTTGCGCTCGAGCGGGGTGTTGATGAAGTGTTGGTCCATCAGGTGCGCGCCGTTGAGCATTTCGATGAAGTTTTCTTCGCCGAGATACAGCATAATCGGCAATCCGATGGCGGACCACAGGCTGTACCGACCGCCGACCCAATCCCAAAATTCAAACATATTGGCGATGTCGATGCCGAATTCGGCGACGGCTTTTCGATTGGTGGAAACGGCGGCGAAGTGTTTGGCAACGGCTTCTTCGTCACCCGCATGATTCAAAAACCATTCGCGCGCGGTTAGCGCGTTGGTCAGCGTTTCCTGCGTGGTAAATGTTTTGGAGGCGATGATGAACAGCGTGGTTTCTGGGTGGACTTTGGACAATACGTCGCGCAGTTGCGAGCCGTCCACGTTGGAGACGAAGTGCATATTGAGGGGCGGATGACCGAAAGGTTTGAGCGCGGTACACATCGTCAGCGGGCCCAAATCCGATCCGCCGATGCCGATGTTGACAACGTCGGTAATGACTTGGTTGGTATAGCCCAGCCAGCTTCCGCTGCGGACTTCGTGTGCAAATTCGCCCATACGTTGCAAAACGCGGTTGACTTTGGGCATCACATCTTCACCGTCAACCATAATCGGCGAATTGGTGCGGTTGCGAAGGGCGACATGCAGGACGGCGCGGTTTTCGGTGGTATTGATTTTTTCGCCGTGGAACATCTGCCGCATCCGCTCCGGCACGCCTGCTTCACGCGCCAACTCGAACAGTAGGGACATGGTTTCGTCGTTGATGCGGTTTTTGGAGTAGTCCAGCGTCAGTCCGCCGACTTGCAGCCAGTAGCGTTCCGCCCGCTGCGGGTCTTGCTCGAACATTTCGCGCATATGCAATGTTTTGCTGTCGTCAAAGTGGTTCCACAATTTTGACCAGGCCGGTAAGTCGTGAAGGTGTTTCATCTGTATGCTCCCGATTGAGGTTTTCCGTGACGGGGGGCGTTTCCGCACATCGATGCGCACATAAGGCGCAACCCTGCGTACCGCCCCGATTTGGAAGGGGTTGCGGCAAACCCGAACCCTGCCGCCTTAAAGGGCGGGGTTTCCGCCATTAAGGAAATTCTGATAAAAGGCTTGCCGGAGCCTGTCCGGCCGTTCAGACGGCATTGGCGGGATGCCGTCTGAACATCAGTCTTTGTCGTAATCGATGTGCTTGTTGTGTATGCTTTTTTTGCTTTTCTGCAATTGCAGGCTGGCAGCATCGCCCAAGCGCAGGGCAAGTCCGATGGCGAGAATATCGATGACGGCAAGCTGCAAGAGGCGGGAAACCATGGGCGTGTAGAGTTCGGCGTTTTCCTGTGTGGCAACGCTCAACACGCAGTCGGCAAGTTGCGCCAGAGGCGAATCGTTGCGGGTCAGTGCGATGACGGACGCGCCGTTTTCTTTGGCGATGCTGACCGCATCCAAAAGTTCGATAGACGAACCCGTGTTGGAAATGGCAACCAAAACATCCTGATCGCTCAAAACGGATGCCGCCATCAGTTGCGTGTGCGTATCGACATAGGCGACGGTGGACATGCCGAAACGGAAAAATTTGTGCTGCGCGTCCTGTGCCACAATGCCGGAATTGCCCACGCCGTAAAATTCGACGCGGCGGGCGTGCATCAGGGTGGCGATGCCGTTTTCGAGTTCGGATTCTTTTAAGAACCTCCTCTCCCCCAACAAGGCTGCGGCGGCGTTGCCCAACACTTTTTCAACCACATTCGCCATATCGTCGTCGGCATTGAGTTCTTCGTGGACATAAGGCATACCTTCGTGCCCGATGCTGGCGGACAGGGAGAGCTTGAATTCCGGCAGCCCCTTATAACCGAGGCTGCGGCAGAACCGGATGACGGTCGGCTGGCTGACCGAGGCGCGGTCGGCGATTTCGGCGACGGCGGCGTGGACAAACCACTTGGGTTCTGCCAAGGCGCATTCGGCAACTTTGCGTTCCGCACCGGACAGGTCGGCCAGTGATTCGCTGATTTTGCTTAACATAATGATATGCCCTTCGATAATGCGGCCCTGCTGCAAGGGCTGCCGTGGTTAGACGTTTTTCAGGTGGTTGCCGAGCGCCGCCGCCGCGCCGGCAATACCCGGAAATTCGCTCAAGACGACATAAACGGGAATCGCGGCAAGGTAGGCTTCAAAACGCCCTTTGTTTTCAAAGCGGCTGCGGAAGGGGGAGGTTTTGAAGTAATCCAACATTCGCGGGATAATGCCGCCGCACAAATACACGCCCCCGCGCGCGCCCAAAGTCAGGGCGAGGTTGGAAGCGACCGTGCCCAGCATCGCGCAAAAAATGTCCAATGCCTGCCGGCACAGGGGCGATTCGCAATTTAATGCCTTTTCGGTGATTTCAGACGGCATCAGTTTTGCCGGTTCGGCTTTCTGCTTGGCCGCCAGCGTTTCATAAATCAGGCTCAAACCTGCGCCGCTGAGGAAACGTTCGGCGGAAACGTGGCGGTATTTGTTTTTGGCGTACTGCCAAATCAACACTTCCATATCGTCAAACGGCGGGAAACTGGTATGCCCGCCCTCGCCCGCCAACGCCACCCAGCCTGCGGGGCTGTGCACCAATCCGCTCACGCCCAAGCCGGTACCGGGGCCGATAACGGCCTTGGGGGCGAATTCGACAGGCTTTTGCCCGCCTACCTGCATCAGGTCTTTGCTTGAAGTCTGCGTTACCGCCAATGCCTGCGCGGTAAAGTCGTTCAAAAGGATGAGGGTGTCCAGCCCCAAAGCCTGACGGGTGGTTTCGATGGAAAACGCCCAATGGTGGTTGGTCATCTGCACCCAGTCGCCCAAAATCGGGTTGGCGATGGCAAATGCCGCGTGCCGTACGCCCGTTGCACCACTTTGGTTCAGATAGGCACGCACCGCGTCGGTAACCGTGTCGTATTCCTTACACGGCAGGACGGCGACTTTCTCAATCACGCACGGCGCGGTTTCCAATGCGAAACGGGCGTTTGTGCCGCCGATGTCGGCAACCAGCCTCGGGTAATCGGCGTGTTTATTCGGCGTAGAAGACATGGCAGTTCACTCCTTGATGGTTCAAAACGAGGCTGATCGGATATTCGCGGTTTTCGCCTTGTGCGGCTTGGTCGAACACGGCTTTTTTCTCTTCGCCCTGTATCGCCAAAAATACATGCCCAGTATGGGCAATCGCATCCAAAGTCATGCTGATGCGCTCGTGCGGCGCGGTAACGGGCGTGGTATGCACCAGCGCGACACCTGCCGAACCGTCGATTGCCGTCTGAAACTGCGGAGCTTTTGGGAAAATCGAAGCCGTATGCCCGTCGTTTCCCATACCCAAAATCAAAACATCGGGCTGCTTGTAATGTTTCAGCGCATAATCGACAACAGCATCGGGATGTAATTCGGTTTCAGTTTTTCCGTCTTCCACCATAGGAATCCACACTGCCGCAGCGGCTTTGTTCTTTAACAGGTATTCGCGCACCAGACCGGTATTGCTGTCGGCGTGGTTGGTCGGCACGATGCGTTCATCTGCCAAGGTAATTCCGACGTTTTTCCAATCCAAATCTTTTTGCGACAGGGCGTTGAAAAATGCAATCGGCGAACGTCCGCCGGAAACTGCCAACACCGCACCGCCCTTCTCGTCCAGTGCGCCCTGCAAAGCATCCGCCACTGCGTCAGCCAAAGACTGCGCCGCTTCTGCCGCATTTTCGTATTCGTGCCAAACAAACATATTTGTGTCCTTTTGTGATTTCAGACGGCATATCCCGTTACAGGGCGGCTGCCGGGCAATGGCTTAGCCGCTTCCGCCTCGAAGCGGGACTGCTTTTTCTGCCCCGCCCTCCTTCAGACGGCATTGCGAACCCGATGCCGTCTGAAGCGCATTACTGTTCTTCGTGCCACTTGTTGCCGTCGCGCGCCAACAGTTCGCGGGCGGCTTCAGGGCCCCAAGAGTGTGCGCCGTAACCGTGCGGCGGCGTGGTGTTATTTGCCCAGTTTTCCAAAATCGGCATCACATATTCCCACGCGGCTTCGAGTTCGTCGCGGCGGTTGAACAAAGCGAGTTTGCCGTTAATCACATCCAACAGCAGGCGTTCGTAAGCCTCGGCGCGGCGGCCTTCAACGGCCTTGCCCAAATCCACGCCCAAAGGCGTTACTTCCACTTTGTTGCCCGCACCCGGGGTTTTCACCTGCGTGTAAAGGCGGACGGATTCATTCGGTTGAAGCTCGATAACCAAACGGTTCGGCGCGGTTTGGCTGTTGTCGAAAATATGGTTTTGCAGCGGGCGGAAGTTCAAAACGATTTCCGCCACTTTGCCCGCCATGCGTTTGCCGGTACGCAGGTAGAAGGGAACGCCCTTCCAGCGTTCGTTTTCGATTTCGGCTTTAATGGCGACGTAGGTTTCGGTAAAGCTGTCTTGCGGAACGTTGATTTCTTCAAGATAGCCGTTCATGCCTTTGGCAGCGGTATATTGTCCGCGCACGACATTTTCATTGACAGATTCGATGGTCAGCGGCTTCAATGACTTGATGACTTTGACTTTTTCATCGCGCACCGCGTCGGCATCCAAGCCGGCGGGGGCTTCCATCGCAGTCATGCACAGCATCTGCATCAAATGGTTTTGCACCATATCGCGCAACGCGCCGGTAATGTCGTAAAACTCACCGCGCTCTTCCACACCGAGCTGTTCGGCGATGGTCAGCTGCACGCTTTCAATGTATTTATTGTTCCACAGCGGCTCGAACATTACATTGGCAAAACGCAGCGCAAGCAGGTTTTGCAGGCTTTCTTTGCCAAGGTAGTGGTCGATGCGGTAAATTTGCCCTTCTTTGAAATAACGCGCCACATCGGTATTGATTTGTTGGGAAGAAGCCAAATCCGTACCCAGCGGTTTTTCCAAAACCACGCGCACATTGTCGGCATTCAAACCGATCGCAGCAAGGTTTTCGCAGGCTTGCGCGAAGAATTTCGGCGCGGTGGACAGATAGATGACGACGTTGTCGGTTTCTTTGCGTGCTTTGACCAAATCGCCCAAAGCGGCAAAATCGTCCGGCTGCGTAACATCGACTTTGAGATATGCGAGACGTTCAACAAACGAAGCCCACGCCTCACCGGAAAAATTTTCTTTCACATGGATTTTGGAACTGGTTTCCACCTTCGCCAGAAAACCTTCGGTATCCAACTCGCTGCGGCTGACCCCCAAAATACGCCCTTCGGGATGAAGCAGACCGGCAACATGCGCCTGATACAGGCAGGGCAAAAGTTTGCGCATTGCCAAATCGCCGGTCGCACCGAACAACACCAAATCAAAATTTGTCTGTGTACTCATCGCATTATCTCGTCAGGAAAGGATTTTTTCGATGCCGTCTGAAACCTGTTTTTTCCATCACGCAGCATCGCAATATCGGAAACAAAGGCAGGCGGCATAATGAGTAGTAATACTACACACCGCTACACTTTTTGTCTATTCCCATTTTTACAATTTATTTGACCTAGTCCAAAAATCAGGCAGGTTTCCCCTATTCCGTTACAACAATCAGAAGATTCTGCGATTTAAATCAAATTTCTTTTCAATGTCTGATTTTTTTGTAACAAAATTACAAATTTTGTACTATAATAGCACCCGCTTCCCACTTTCAGACGGCGTACCTTTTAAAATATAGTGAATTAAATTTAAATCAGGACAAGGCGGCGAGCCGCAGACAGTACAAATAGTACGGCAAGGCGAGGCAACGCCGGACCGGTTTAAATTTAATCCACTATACTCACCGTCTAACATACCCGATACAAAAATCAGAAACGCACAAACAAATCCCCAATACCACCCCGTTCCGCCAGGAGACCGAACATGAACCACACTCCTATCCACCCCAAACTCGCCGAAATCACCGGGCGCATTATCGAACGCAGCCGTCCGACGCGTGAAAAATATCTGGCGAAAATCCGCAGTGCCAAACAAATGGGACGCTTAGAGCGCAACCAGCTCGGCTGCAGCAATTTGGCGCACGGCTATGCCGCCATGCCCAAAAGCATCAAAATTGAAATGCTTCAGGAAACCGTCCCCAACTTAGGCATCATCACTGCCTACAACGACATGGTTTCCGCACACCAGCCGTTTAAAGACTTCCCTGACCAAATCAAAGACGAAGCACAAAAAAACGGCGCGACCGCACAAGTCGCCGGCGGCACGCCTGCCATGTGCGACGGCATCACGCAAGGCTACGCCGGCATGGAATTGTCGCTGTTTTCCCGCGACGTGATTGCGATGAGTACCGCCGTCGGGCTGTCGCACCAAATGTTTGACGGCAGCCTGTTTATGGGCGTGTGCGACAAAATCGTTCCGGGTCTGATGATAGGTGCGCTTTCGTTCGGTCATATTCCCGGTATCTTCGTTCCGGCAGGCCCGATGTCCAGCGGCATCGGCAATAAAGAAAAAGCCCGTACCCGCCAACTTTTCGCCGAAGGCAAAGTCGGACGCGACGAACTTTTGAAAAGCGAAATGGGTTCTTACCACAGCCCGGGCACCTGCACTTTCTACGGCACGGCAAACTCCAACCAAATGATGATGGAAATGATGGGCGTACACCTGCCTGCCGCCGCCTTTGTCCACCCCTATACCGACCTGCGCGAAGCCCTGACCCGCTACGCCGCCGGACACCTCGCGCGCGGCATCAAAAACGGCACGATTAAACCTTTGGGCGAAATGTTGACCGAAAAATCCTTCATCAATGCCCTGATCGGTTTGATGGCGACCGGCGGCTCGACCAACCACACCATGCACCTCGTCGCTATGGCGCGCGCCGCAGGCGTGATTTTGAACTGGGACGACTTCGACGAAATTTCTTCCATCATCCCGCTGCTCATCCGCGTGTATCCCAACGGCAAAGCCGACGTGAACCACTTTACCGCAGCAGGCGGCCTGCCTTTCGTTATCCGCGAATTGCTGGACGCAGGCTTATTGCACGACGATGTCGATACCGTCGTCGGACACGGTATGCGCCACTACACTAAAGAGCCTTTCCTCATCGACGGCAAACTCGAATGGCGCGAAGCCCCCGAGACCAGCGGCAACGACGACATCCTGCGTAAAGCCGACAATCCGTTCTCCCCGGACGGCGGTCTGCGCCTGATGAAAGGCAACATCGGACGCGGCGTGGTTAAAGTGTCAGCCGTACGCGAAGGCTGCCGCATCATCGAAGCACCCGCCATCGTGTTCAACGACCAGCGCGAAGTGTTGGCGGCATTTGAACGCGGCGAGTTGGAACGCGATTTTATCTGCGTCGTCCGCTACCAAGGCCCGCGTGCCAACGGTATGCCCGAATTGCACAAACTGACCCCGCCTTTGGGCATCCTGCAAGACCGCGGCTTCAAAGTGGCGCTGCTGACCGACGGCCGTATGTCCGGCGCGTCAGGCAAAGTGCCCGCGTCCATCCACATGACGCCCGAAGCCCTGATGGGCGGCAACATCGCCAAAATCCGTACCGGCGACCTGATTCGCTTCGACTCCGTTACCGGCGAACTCAACGTCCTGATTAACGAGGCCGAATGGAACGTCCGAGAAGTCGAGCGCATCGATTTGGGCGCGAACCAACAAGGCTGCGGCCGCGAACTCTTCGCCGGCTTCCGCAGTATGACCAGCAGTGCGGAAACCGGTGCGATGAGCTTCGGCGGAGAATTTGCCTGATGCGCGTTTCAGACGGCCTTTTAAAACAGAAGGCCGTCTGAAAAATTATTGAAGCCGTTTAAAATAGATGCAGACGTAGCGTGAGCTTTGCCCGCGAACAAAACCCAAGCAACATCAGAATGTTTTACCCCAAAGGTTGTCTGAAAACTTAACCCCCCCATCCCGTTTGACCTCAACAAAAACGACACCCCCCACTTGGAGAACCGAAATGTCCAAACTGACCCCCCGCGAAATCCTGACCGCCGGCGCAGTTGTGCCTGTGATGGCGATTGACGACTTAAGCACCGCCGTCGATTTGTCCCGCGCCCTTGTCGAAGGCGGCATCCCCACCCTCGAAATTACCTTGCGCACCCCCGTCGGACTCGAGGCCATCCGCCTGATTGCCAAAGAAGTGCCCAACGCCATCGTCGGCGCAGGTACGGTAACCAATCCCGAACAGCTCAAAGCCGTCGAAGACGCAGGCGCGGTTTTCGCCATCAGCCCGGGTTTGCACGAATCCCTCGCCAGAGCCGGCCGCAACAGCGGCATTCCCCTGATTCCCGGCGTTGCCACTCCGGGCGAAGTCCAACTGGCTTTGGAACACGGCATCGACACACTCAAACTCTTCCCTGCCGAAGTCGTTGGCGGCAAAGCGATGCTCAAAGCCCTCTACGGACCTTACGCCGACGTACGCTTCTGCCCGACCGGCGGCATCAGCCTCGCCACTGCGCCCGATTACTTGGCATTGCCCAACGTCTTATGCGTCGGCGGCTCTTGGCTGACACCGAAAGAAGCTGTAAAAAACAAAGACTGGGACACCATCACCCGCCTCGCCAAAGAAGCGGCGGCATTGAAACCCAAAGCCTGAACCGCATCGTAAAAATGCCGTCTGAAGCCCTTTCCAGTCTCAGACGGCATTTTGCCGCTTGGCGACTCAGTCGGCATACACAGCAGCACCGCCCCTAAAATGCCCATCCATCTCCAGAACAATGCGAATGACGCGCGATATGCGGAGACCTATGACGAAAAAATAATTATAATATATTTATCAATTAGTCATAAAAATCGCCCTATCGGTAAAATGCCGTGATGAGCGGCTGAAACTAACAAGTTAACCGTCGTTAAAAAATAACGCTCAGAGACCTTTGCAAAATTCCTTTTCTTCAAACAGCCGACATCCAACCACAGGTTTTTCGGCTGTTTTCGTTTCAAATAACCGCCGTTCCCACCAAAATATCCCATTAATCCCCCTTAAATATAGTGGATTAAATTTAAACCAGTACGGCGTTACCTCGCCTTGCCGTACTATTTTACTGTCTGCGGCTTCGTTGCCTTGTCCTGATTTAAATTTAATCCACTATACCTGATTGATCAGGAACAGCCCGTTTTACACGGCTGAAAAAATGCCGTCTGAAACACGTTCAGACGGCATCCGCTTAAAAAACAACTGATTCAACGGCGATTAATCCGCTTCCAAAACCACTTTCATCGCTTGGTTTTCGGCGGCGTGTTTGAACACGTCGTAGGCTTTTTCCAATTCGCTGAATTTGAAACGGTGGGTCAACATTTTGGTGTAATCCACTGAGCTGCTGAAAATTGCCTTCATCAGTATTTCGGTGGTGTTGGCATTGACCAAACCGGTAGTGATGGCAAGATTTTTAATCCACAGTTTTTCCAGTTTGAAATCAACGGATTGACCGTGTACGCCGACGACGGCGATATGACCGCCGGGTTTCACGATGTCTTGGCACATATTCCAAGTTGCAGGGATACCGACCGCTTCGATGGCACAATCTACGCCGTCTTCGCCGACGATGGCGAAAACTTGTTTGGAGACGTCGCCGGAAGCGGGGCTGATGGTATGGGTCGCGCCCAACTCTTTCGCCGGTTTCAAACGGTTTTCGTCCATATCGCACACGATAATGGCGGCAGGGCTATACAGTTGGGCGGTCAACAAGGCGGACATACCGACAGGGCCGGCACCTGCGATGAATACGGTATCGCCGGGTTTCACATCGCCGTATTGCACGCCGATTTCGTGGGCGGTCGGTAAAGCGTCGCTCAACAGCAGGGCGATTTCTTCGTTGACGTTGTCGTGCGGCGGCACGAGGCTGTTGTCGGCATAAGGCGTGCGGACGTATTCGGCCTGCGTGCCGTCAATCATATAGCCCAAAATCCAGCCGCCGTTGCGGCAGTGCGAATAAAGTTGGATTTTGCAGTTGTCGCAAGTGCAGCATTTGCTGACGCATGAAATAATGACTTTATCGCCGACTTTGATGTTTTTTACAGCCTCGCCGACTTCTTCTACAATACCGATGCCTTCATGACCGAGGATACGACCGTCGGCGACTTCGGGGTTTTTGCCTTTCCAAATACCCAAGTCGGTACCGCAAATCGTGGTTTTGACGATTTTCACCACCGCATCGGTCGGATCGATAATCTGCGGGCGGGGTTTTTCTTCAAAACGGATGTCGTTTGCGCCGTGATAAACCATTGCTTTCATGCTGATACTCCTTGCTTGTTGATAAATAATTTCAATACCACAATAAAGTTTCTTTATATGAGTTATATGCCCCTACAAAAAATAAGTCAATAAGAATTATTTTCACAATTTTATACAATAACATACTGTTTTAAATATAAATAAAACCACCGATTGATATTAATGAACACACCCATCCCCTTCTCCGAACGGCTCATCCGCTGGCAAAAACAACACGGTCGCCACCACCTCCCTTGGCAGGTCAAAAACCCTTATTGCGTCTGGCTTTCCGAAATCATGCTCCAGCAAACGCAGGTCGCCGCCGTGTTGGACTACTATCCGCGTTTCTTGGAAAAATTCCCGACCGTTCAGACGCTTGCCGCCGCGCCGCAAGACGAAGTGTTGTCGTTGTGGGCGGGCTTGGGCTATTACGGCCGCGCGCGCAATCTGCACAAAGCCGCGCAACAAATCGTCGGACAATTCGGCGGTACGTTTCCATCGGAGCGCAAAGACTTGGAAACGCTCTGCGGCGTAGGCAGAAGCACCGCCGCCGCCATTTCTGCCTTTGCTTTCAACCGACGAGAAACCATCTTGGACGGCAACGTCAAACGCGTTCTCTGCCGTGTTTTTGCCCAAGACGGCAATCCGCAAGATAAAAAATTTGAAAACTCGCTCTGGACACTTGCCGAAAGCCTGATGCCGTCTGAAAACGCCGATATGCCTACTTACACGCAAGGTTTGATGGATTTGGGCGCGACCGTGTGCAAACGGACGAAACCCTTGTGCCGTCAATGCCCTATGGCGGACATCTGCGAAGCAAAAAAGCAAAACCGCACCGCCGAGCTGCCGCGTAAAAAAACTGCCCTCGAAGTGCAAACCCTGCCGCTTTACTGGCTGATTGTCCGCAACCGGGACGGCGCAATCTTGCTGGAAAAACGCACCGCCAAAGGCATTTGGGGCGGACTGTATTGCGTGCCGTGTTTTGAAAGTTTGAACGGGCTTTCCGACTTTGCCGCCAAACTCTCCCTGACGATGGCGGATATGGACGAACAAACCGCCCTGACCCACCGCCTGACGCACCGGCTGCTGATGATTACGCCGTTTGAAGGGCAAATGCCGTCCGAACACCATTCAGACGGCATTTGGATAAAGCCGGGCCATTTGAAAGATTACGGCCTGCCCAAGCCTTTGGAAATTTATTTAAACGGTAATAGGTTAGAATAAACAAAATAAACCCGTTGAACTGTTGTTAGCAGGTATCGCAGCAAGAACAACCGATGAATTTGGGTCGTATTTTAGGCAGCGGGATAATGTTCAAATGGGACATTTGGAACGGAAAAAGTCGGCAATTTAAAAAGGATTTTAGAAACAAAGAGGGTCAAAAACATGAACACAAACTTAAATGACAAAGACAAAGCCATGGATACCGCAATCAGGTTTCAGAAAAGGATGAGGATTCCGAAATTTTTCTTTTTAATTCTCGGAATCACAGTGGTTTTGGCATTTATCCAAGACGTGATAACGGGTTCTAATTTTCTGCAAATAACAATTATGCAAATAATATTTGTGATATATTTCAGTTTCGGAGGTATCATAATTTTATCCTACATAATCATCGCAGGAATCTGCCCCTATTGCCACGAATTCCAAAAGATGAATTATGGCACCTCCGTCGGCATCGGGTCGGATAGCTTTACTTTCTTTAAAGGCATTTCCCCTGTCCCAAAAATCGATTACTGCAGCAAATGCGGTAAGCCCCTGTCTCCAGAAGCCGTAAATAAGGTGATGAATGATAAAACCGATGAAGAAATGTGAACAGCGTTTTAACAACAGTGAAATAAAATATAAAATTTCAATTTTAAAATAATGAGCTAATGGAAATTTGACCCGGTTGTCCGGTACAGCCCCAAACATAAAACAAAAGCTGCCTGCAAAAAACCGGCAGCTTTTGTGCATCTTGTCATACATTATTCACTTCAACCGCATCAAAACGAATAACCCACCTGAAACCCCGTTACCCATTTCTTCGTCTGAAAATATTCGGGCTTTTTCAATGCACGGCCGGTAAATATATCGTAATGCAGGTTGCCGCCAAGCTTTATCTGCCCGCGTATCCCAATTGCTGTGCCGGCTAGAGTTTGGCCCGATAACCATTTGGCGGATTGTCCTGAAACATGTCCTACATCAGCCCCAAGATAAAGCTGATGGCCTGGTTTAAATTGCCAGCTCAAATCGTTGCGCCAATACCATCCCCGCTCGGCAGGCAAACTCATTTCACCGTCGAAGCCACGTACGGTGTGGTGTCCGCCGATAGCCAGTTTGTCTTGCGATGTTAGCGGGGTTTTGTTCCATTGTGCATGAACGGATGTGTCATAGGCAAATAGCTGTTTACCGATTTGAAAAGGAGTATTTACATCAGCCGATGCCGTCCAAATTTTCATACGTGACGTGCCTTCGCCAAAGGCTTCTTCAGGCGCGCGCAGAGCATCTTTCATGCCGGTGCCGTGTTTATATTTCAACTTAAAATCTGCCGTACTGCGACCGATATATCCTTTGTGGGAAAGTTCTGCCAACCAACCTGTGGTTTTACGCCGTTGTACAGTCAGTTCGGCATCATCAATGTAACTTTTTGTTTCCCTCGTCCACAGTTTTACACTGAGATAGGTTTTGCGTTTGGCATCACGATACAACAGGCGGTTGAAGCCGAAATCAGTGTTGTAACTTTTTCCATTATAGTCATAGACTTCCGATAATCCGAAAACCGCCTGATGGTAACGGTAGCCATTGTGATTGAATGCCCATGTCCATTTACCGAAAGGGGCTGAATAATGTACGGCGTAATTGTTTGATCCGCCTTCTTTGCGATGGCCGTCAAAATTTTCCTCATCGGGCGTACCGCCAATTGAACGTCCATAATTTACATAGAACATATCACTCAGTCCAAAAGGATTGTCGGCAGAGAAAGTGATATTTCCTTGGTATTTTCCTGTCGCCTCACTACCCGAATTATCCATCCCCACACTCACACAGTAGGGCAGCAGACGTTACCGCCATTGCACCACGACATCACTTTGGTTTGGTTCTCTCTCTACGGGAACGATTTGGAGATCGGCTTCCGCAGTCGGGAGACATTTGAGATTTTCCAGTCCTTGTTCCAAATCACGCAGATTCAACAGATCGTTCGAGCGGGTGGGAAATTTGTTTTGGAATGCTGCAATACGTCCTGCATGGGTTTGATCATCGTTGGACCGATCGATTCGTATGGAGCGCAGATAGCCCGGCATCAGGGTTAATTGAAGCTTGCCACTATTCAAATCCTGTGGCGCAGCCAAGATACGGGTCGTGGTATATCCCCTGCCGATCAAAGCATTTTGTGCTAAGGACATGATTTGATTAATGTCGCCCGCATGCAGACACTTGCCGGAAACAAAATGTGTTTGGCACAAGGCATGGTTGAGCGCAAACCGGAATTTAGCCGCTTCTTCACCCACCAATTCCACCTCAGAAATAGGAAAGCAGGGGCTTGCCTCATCCGAATTTGCACCGCCTACCTGTGTTGCCATCTTCTCTATGCCCGTATCGGTACCATCCAAACGAACATCTTGTTCCGGCTGCATCTGTTCACGCAATTGCTTCTCACGTTGACGTTGGAGAATATCCTGTTGTTGTGAAACAGCTTCAGGTGTGGGGGCGGCTGATGTTAGGGTGGGGAGGCAGCCATCAATGATAGGACTAACAGTGATAAGGGATAGGGATGAAATACATTTTTGGAGGAAAAGAAAGGTTTCATAGGATTGGTCTAAGTAATGTAAGCGGGCAATTATAGCAATGCACAAAAACAAACAAAAAGATAAAAAAACTCCATAAATGAAAATTTAATCACATGTTTATAGGATATGAAAAAGAGGAAGCGAAATCTGAAGCCGTCTGAAAACAACCCCACACAGCATCGGCGGACGAGTTTCCCTCAGCTGCTCCGGCAGCCGTACCCAGCATCCTTGTAATCGCCGAAACGGTCTCTTTTTCCTCCGCATTCAGGCTGCCGCCGTCTCCTTTGCCGTACAGCCATTTGCCGATGATTGGGGCGGCCGCTTCCGACCCGCCCGCACCCAATGCTCCTGCCGGGGCATTGTTGCCTCATGCTGCGGCAACCGCTGCTCCTAATACCGCGTGGGCAAGAACGTGAGCGGTTTCTTGACTGGCGGTTAGTTTGCCATTCGCGTTTTGACCGGCTAAATCTTTAAAGTGCTGTCCAATCGCATACGATACGTCTGGCGATGCGGTAGCCGCAGCGATGCCCGCTCCGCTTTGGGTCGGCTCAGCTAAACCTGAGGCTAACATGTTGAGAATGACTTTGCCTTGTTGCCAATTATCTGCTTTTGCTGCCGCATCTTGAGCTTCATGGGCTTTGCGTTTGGCAGTTTCCATATCGCCATTGGCTAATGCCTCGGCTGCTGCTGTTTCGGCTGCTTCTTTGTCTGCTTTGAGTTTGTCTAAATGTTGGTTAATCTCGGTATTGGTTTGTTGAACATTTTTACTAAAATCTTGGCTGACGGTTCTTTGTAAATCCAGTTCACTTTGCACTCTATCTTTGTCAAATATGTTTTTCAGGCTGCCCGAATGTCGTTCGGCGGTGTCTGTGGTTACGTTTGTATCAATATCGGCTTTGGTTTGTGCCGCTATTTTGCCTGTCAGCCTGATTTGTGCGGCTTCGTCTGTGATTTGAATGTTTTTGGGTATTGATGCCGCTTTTTGTGATGCTGCTTTGACTGTCGCTGTCGCTGCCGTACCCTACTGATGAACTTGCGCCGTTTTTATCGGCTATGCTTGTCAGGTGTTTGTCTTGAGGTTTATTTTTTGCGCCCTGTCCCAGTGTTTTGCCGCTTACGGCAACGCTGGCACCCAATCCAAAACTTTTTCCTTCGTATTGGCTGTAATTTTGAATATCACTGCCGGCGAGTGTGCCTGTGCTGAATCGGTTTTTACCCTTGTCTTTTGCGCTTTGGCTGCTGGTGATGATGCCGCCTTTGAGGCCTGTATGGTTTCCGACCTTGATTTGATAGCCGTCTTCTCCGGCATAAATACCGCTTTGCTCGGTTACCGAAGCATGGTCGGCTCGGATTTTGCTTTGGCTGTAATCGCCACTGGCACTGAAGCCATAACCTACGGTAACTTGTGCACCGGCGTTTTGTTGTTTGCTTTGATAAGTTTCTCTATCTTGTACACTTTGAATGCTTAGGTTTTTGGCATTGACTTGTACGCCTTTGCCGCGTACTTGCGCGCCTTTGATGATGGTATCGCCACCACTTTGGATAAGGGTTTGGCTGCCTTTGTCGCCAATATGGCTATGGCGGTGGGTTACGCTATCGCCATAGCCGTAGCCTTTGCCGACATTGCCGCCTGCGGCAACGCCTAATGACCAGCCTCCTTGTCCGAATGATACGGCAGCACCTGCGTTCCAGCCTGCTGATTTGTTTTGGCTGCGTTCGGTATTGCTTTGCTCGGCTGATTGCAGATGGATTTGCTTATCGGCAATCAGGCCGGTTCCTGCTCTGCCTGAAACATCTGAGCCTGTGATGTTGATATTGGATTGTTCGCCGCACCTTCGGCAATAAGGGTAGTTTTGCCGCCTGCTTGAATTTGACTCGCTTGGGCTTGATTGGCTTGAACTTGGGTGGTTTGTCGGTTTTGCTGTTCGCCGTAGGTTATGGAGATGCTGACTTGTTTGGCATTGGTTGTACCATTGGCTAAGTTTTGTGCGCCTTTGCCTGTTTGATAGGCCTGCCAACCTGCATTGGCAGCCGCCATGGCATTAACGCGGTCGTTTTTGCTTTGTCCGACTTGTTTGCTGCTTTGTGTGCTACGGCAATCGCTTGTTGTGCCAAATCGGTAACGGGCGAACTGAATGCCACCGTTAAGCCTTTTTGTTCGTAGGTTTGGGTGGTTTTGCTGTTTAATTGGTTTTGTGCTGCGCCAATATCCATACTTTGCGTGCTGATAAGGTTGTTGCCCTCAGGGCTGGAAACGTTGCTGCCGGTTTGTTCGTAGTGTTTGCTTGCAACAATGGTGGTATCGCCTTTCAGGCTGCCTACGGTACTGCCTGTATGTTCGTTGCTTTGGGATTGGTTTTCTTGTGTGTTTGTCTTGCTGCCAATAGTGAAGCCGATACCTGCACTCATCAATCCTGATTTTTGGGTTTGATGATAGGTTTCGCTTTGGCTTTGAGTTTGGGTTGTACCAATGCGAACATGATTGCCTGCTTGAATCCGGGTGCCATTATCGGAAATAACATTACTGCCAAGGATGTTGGCATCGTTTCCTGCCTGCAATACAACTTGCTTGCCTTCAAAGGTGCTGCTTTGAGCAGTTTCGTGATGACTTTGGGCTTTATCGGTAATGACTAATTTATTACCGCCGCCGCTTCTGCCTGTATGTTTGGACGCATCATCAACTTGGCCGGCATGGATGCCTGAGCTGATAGTAATGTCATTTTTAGCATACACGGCAAGTGTGCCTTTTGCGCTGCCGACTTCGGCAGCTTTGGCATTGAGATTATTCCCTGACAATAGGGTAACATCGCCTTTTGTTTGAATGCTGCTGCCGACTTCGTTCGTTGAACCTCGGATGGTATGGTTATCGGCATCAAAATGGATTTCTTGATATTTGCCGGTTTGTACCGTATCCAGGTTAATGTCGCGTCCTGCCTGCAGCCGGGTTTGCCCTTGATCTGATTGATTGCTGATTTGACCGGCAATGATGTTGATGTCTTTGCCTGCCTGCGCTGCTAAAACACCTTTTTCTTTGCCTGTGATATAAATACCTGCCATTCGGTCTAGGTAGGTGCTGCTACCTTGTGCATTTTGACTGCTCTTGGCCGTGCTTTGGTTGTTGATGTTGTTACCCGCATTGAGCAATAATGTCTGTTCGGCAGAAAGAATGCCGCCAATATTATTGATGTCTTGTGTGGCCGTAACCGCTGATTTTTGCGCATGAATACGCCCACCGATATTGTCTAGCGTATCGGTATTGATAATAAGCGCATTGCGCCCTGCAATCGTGCCTGAGTTTTTCAGGCTGCCTGAAACATTGATTTGTGTATTGCTGCCTGACAACAATGCACCTTTACCGTCTATGTCGCCATTTTTAACGCGTACATAAACCTGTGGCATCAATACGGTTTGTGTGCCGCCATCAGGAAGTTTAACTTCTTTTTGTACCAACCAAACAATATCGCTGGTCAGTTGCGCTGCTTGCTCGGCACTTAATGCAATGCCAACGCTGAGATTCATCGAACGTGCCGCAGTCGCGCCATTATCCATTAAGGCTTTAAATTGTTCTTCGTCGTTTTGATAACCGTCTAAACGACGATGCCCTGTCAGCTCTGCGATTTGTTCATTGATTAAACGTTGCTCGTAATAACCATCACCCAAACGTTTATGTAAATTGTTTGGGTCTAGTTTGAGGCTGCCCAGCATATAGTCACTACCCAACCATTGACGGTAGTTGGCAAAGCGTGGATCGGTTTCAACAAGATAGCCTTTATTGGCAGGATTGATAATGTATAAGCTGCTGCCGGGTAATGGGGTAAAAGAATTGGGCGTATAGGGTAGCGAAATACCGTTGCTTTTCGCAGTACGGATATTATCCCGGTTACTTTGTGGCAACTCAGTGCCTTGGCTGGGCGCATGACGGCTTAATGCTTTGCTATGCGATTCATAGGCAAATGAACCCAGTGAAATGTCGCGTGTGATTTCCTCCGGCAAAGTATAATTTTGTTCACGATGCCCTGTTTCATCATGTCCTTTACGACGCGCACGCCAGTAGTTGTGCAACTTACCATTTTCGCTGAAGACTTTCTTCTCGCCAAAGGTTTGCTCGTTATGCAAACCGTCTTTTTCTGTTTGCACAAGCAAATTGCCGCCGGCGATGATTCGGCTGTCGCTGTTGAAGACTGCTTTGCTATCAATAATCAAATCGCTACCTGCAATGATTTTAGCAGGCGCAGTTCCGGTTACTTGAGTTTCTTGCGTTACTTTTTCATAATCGTATTTATGCCAATTTTCATGCGCCACTCCATCAGGGGTGCGTAAGTGGTCTGATTCATTGTTGTAGACAAACCAGCCTAATTCATGTTGCGTGCCTTCTCGCAATAATTCGTGTCGTCCAAATGCTTCGTAATCAACAATACGCTCGCGCCCTGTTTCTACCAACTGCGTTTTCAAATGTTCATTGGTATTGTGCAGCTTTTCTACACCTAAACGCATTTTGCCTGCAGCTTCAATGATTGCGCCGGCATTGTGTATCCTTTGGGCTTTGCCTGTGGCTTGGTCATTGGTATCTAATGCGCCGCCAACCGCCATATCGTTACCGCTGTAAATCAGACTGTTTTCACGGTTATTTAATTGTTCAATGCCTAAATTCAGGTTTTCGCGTGCCGCAATGGCGGCACCTGTACCGTTTTCATCTTGATTGTCTAAGCGGGTAGCCGCAATAGCGATATTGTCGCCATAAATCCGACCTGTACCGATATTATTCATTTGCCCGGCTTGGATTTTGGTTTGTTGTCCGTCAATCAAGCCTCTATTGGTTAAATTGTGCTGCGTGCCAATGTCTGTCGTACCGCCGGATTGAATGTTGCCTTGTACTGCATTATCAAGGTTATTTGCTTTAATCCGAATGCGTTTTCCTGCTTGCAAGGTATGTGAATTTTTCAGGCTGCCTCGTGTACTGAGCGACAATTCATTGCCCGCCACGATCTTGCGTTCTACATAAAAATCATCTTGTAACGCAATATCCAGTTTATTATCAGCGGCAAGTGTGCCGTTGTTGGATAACGATTTTGCCTGAATGGCAACATCACGGCCTGATTGTATCGTGCCATTCGTATTATCAATGACAACGGTAGATTGCTGACCATCGTGAATAATCAGTTGTTGATTGGTCGCTATTTCGCCATTTTGATTGTTCAGGCTGCCTGAAACGGCTAAATCCTCTGTTCCTGCCGACAATAATTTGCCAGTGTTTTGAATCGATTGACTGTGAATTTGAGTGCCTTGTTGCGATACCGCCGTACCGCTGTTTTCAAAGGCTTGACTGCGGATATTGACTTTGTGTTCCGCTGTATTATTCATATCTTGCACATTGGCGGCAGCCATCGTGCCACTATTGACCAAACGGCCATTTGCATCAATCGCCACATTACCGGAAGAAGCAAACAACTGCCCTTGATTACGAATGCCTGCTTGTTCGGCCGTACTGATCAAGGTGATTTTGTTGGCATACAAGAATACGTGTGAAATCGGTATCACGGGCATCCAAACCGTGTCCGGCGATTACAGCATTGCCTTGCCTTATCTTAAAGCCGCTAAAGTCTCCTGCTTGATATTGCGGTTGGCCTGTCGTCAAAGTGGCACGGGAAGCATTGATAAAACCACCACCATTGACTGCAATCCCTGCCGGATTGGCAATAACGACTTCTGCACGTCGTCCACCCACTTCAATATAGCCATTCAGTTGTGAAGGATGGCTGCTGTTGATTTGGTTTACAACCACACGTGCTTCGCCCCTTGTCAACCAAGGATTGCCTTGAATCCAACCGCCTAGCTGTGTTTGGGTGTTGCTGCGACTGTTGTTTAAAATCGCCCCGCGATTACCCACATCAAACTGGGCATATTGATTAACAGAAACCCCTGCCGAAGTAGGGGTTTGAATATTGACTTGCGGTATGCCGTTACCTGTTTGCAGAATCGTGGCTTGTTGGGTTTTAGGAGCAGCTTTATCAGTAATAATGCCGTCAGCAAAAGCAATATTGACCGTACCCAAAGCCAAACATAAAGAAAAGCCTAATGCAGAAAAACAAAAGGCTTTGGAATGAGTAGGAATGAAAGAAACGGATTTCACATAAACGCTGCCCGAACCACTATCGGCACAGCTTTTACCTTCGCGCTTGGTGGTTTCGGCAACAGCTACCACAGCACCGCGTTTGCGGTTGAAAATCACACGATAGAGGGTTTTGTTCATGATTTTAGTTATTTGATTTTTATAGAGTTATTACAAACATTGGACAGTCTGGGCATTCTAGGACAAAGATTTTGGTAAGTCAATTACCGCCATTTTTTTATTAAATTAGGGGACGTACCGGATAACGGCTAAAAATCCCATTTAGGTTAGAATAAGCCAATGAGAAAAGCCGTCTAAGCCGGCATAAACAAAATAAACTCATTGGGCTATTTGTCGCAGGCGTAACTGCAAGAACAGCGGCAGAGTTGGTAGGCGTTAATAAAAATACCGCAGCCTATGATTTTCATCGTTTACGATGACTGATTTATCAAAACGGTCCGCATTTAGAAATGTTTGATGGCGAAGTAGAAGCAGATGAAAGTTATTTTGGCGGACAACGCAAAGGTAAACGCGGTCGCGGTGCTGCCGGAAAAGTCGCAGTATTCAGGCTTCTCAAACGAAATGGCAAGGTTTCCTTTGCCGTCCGTTATGTACGTTTCGTAACATTCGAAGAATTCCTGAACCCTGCCCGCCGTTTCGGTTTCTGTACCCCCTGTTAGATAAGGGGGGAAGATTCGAAGCGGTTGCCGGCTTCCTGCCGTCCGCCGGCGCGTCCGTCATCACGCCGGCAACCGCCTTTGTCATCCCTTGCTTATCTTCCATGTGCAAATCCTCAAAAACGGGCAAAAAAAAGCCCTGTTACTTGTAGAAAGTAAAGGGCGATCCGTCCGGTTTTTATCGGGAAGGCGGCATTCATCATAGGATTGCCGGTATTGCGCCTGCTCGTACCGCCTATGCCGTACCCGGCAATCAAGGCTTTTTATCAGAATTTTTTTCGGAATAACCCTCCGGAAACCCCATAATCAGAAGCGTGCGGGAAGAAACAGCCGCCCCGCCGGCGGGGTTGCGGCAATGCCGTCTGAAGCCACGAATCCGGCTTCAAACGGCATCTGTTTACCAAAAGGCAAATAATCCGATTTGGCGAAAAACAGATTTGCTTTTTGGTAAATACGCGCTTACAATCCGCTACATCCGATTTCTACAAAGGATAAAACGATGACCGACACAGCCGGCTTGCGCCGCCGCAACCTGCGGCAATGGATAGCGGAACACTACGGCGGACTGCAAAACCGTTTTGCCGAAGCCGTTGCCCTCAACACAGGCGAACTCTCCGCCCTTTTGAAAAACAAATCCTTCGGCGAGAAAAAAGCCCGCAAAATCGAACAGGCGGCAAAAATGCCCGCCTTCTGGCTCGATACCGAACACACCGGCCGACCGCCCGGACACACAGGAAAACACACCATGTCCCATATTTCCCCCATCCCCGAAATCCTAGCCGACATCAAAGCCGGTAAAATGGTCATCATCACCGATGCCGAAGACCGCGAAAACGAAGGCGACCTGCTGATGGCGGCGCAATTCGTTACCCCCGAAGCCGTCAACTTTATGATCAAACACGCGCGCGGCTTAGTCTGCCTGCCTATGGAAGGTGCAATGGTCGAAAAACTCGGTCTGCCGATGATGACCCAAAAAAACGGCGCGCAATACGGTACCAACTTTACCGTTTCCATCGAAGCCGCGCACGGCATTACCACCGGCATTTCCGCCGCCGACCGCGCCCTGACTATTCAAACCGCCGTTTCCCCGACCGCCAAACCCGCAGACATCGTCCAACCCGGTCATATCTTCCCGCTTCGCGCCCAAAAAGGCGGCGTACTCGTCCGTGCCGGACACACCGAAGCCGGCGTCGACTTGGCGCAAATGAACGGGCTGATTCCCGCCGCCGTCATCTGCGAAATCATCAACGACGACGGCACGATGGCGCGTATGCCCGAACTGATGAAATTCGCCGAAGAACACAAGCTCAAAATCGGCACGATTGCCGACCTCATCGAATACCGCAGCCGCACCGAAAGCCTGCTCGAAGATATGGGCGACGCGCCCGTACAAACTCCGTGGGGCGAGTTCCAACAACACGTTTACGTCGACAAACTCTCCGGCGAAACCCACCTCGCCCTCGTCAAAGGCACACCCTCCGCCGACACCGAAACCCTCGTCCGCGTCCACGAACCCTTCAGCGTGATGGACTTCATCCAAGCCAATCCGCGCCATTCCTGGTCGCTGCCCAAAGCCCTTGATCGCGTCCAACAGGCCGAAAGCGGCGTCGTCATCCTCCTGCACCACACCGAAGACGGCGCATCCCTGCTCGACCGCACCCTACCCAAAGGCGCAAACCAAGCCTACAAATGGGACAGCAAAAGCTACGGCATCGGCGCGCAAATCCTCGCCGGCCTCCACGTCAAAAAACTGCGCGTCCTCGGCCAACCGTCATCTTTCACCGGCCTCACCGGCTTCGGCCTCGAAGTCGTCGGCTTTGAAGAAGCGGAAAAATAATATAGTAAATTCAAATGCTTTATATTTGCTTCATTTATTGCATTATTTCCGTACAAACGAAAACCCGGTCTGTTGGGTTGGATTTTGCTTTTTTCGGATTTCGGGTAACTTCTAATTCGTCATTCCCGCGCAGGCGGGAATCCGGTTCGTCGGGTTTTTGTGTCATTTCCGATGAATTCCTGTGGCTTTGGTTTTTTGGATTCTCTCTTTCGGGGAAAGAACGGCATAAGTATTTTCCAAACCAAACAAAATGCCGTCTGAAAGGCTTTCAGACGGCATTTTAAGTTTGACCGGTTTCATTCATCGGTATTTATGAATTGAATTTCAACATCGCCAATCTATCCTTAATCTCCTTTTCCAATTCGGCAGATTCGGCGAAAAGTTTATCCAAATCCGCTGAAAATCCCGCTATTTTTTGCGCAAATTCGTCGGCGGATATATCCACATAATCAATTTTTACCTCAAAATACTGCCCCGCCGACAAGCTGTGATTCTTCGCTTTGATTTCATCGTAGCCGACCACCACGCTAAAATCTTCCACTGCCTGTTTGTTCGTGAAAGTATTGCAGATTTTTTGTTCTTCTTCGCAGGAAAGTACGGTTTTTTGGTTTTTGCCGTCTTTGATTTTTTCGCCCAAGCCCGATGCGTCAATTAATACCACTTTGTCTTTATTGGTTTTGTCGATAAACAGGATGGAAACATTGGTTCCCGTCGTGGCGAAAATATTGGAAGGCATGGACACCACGCCGGCAAGCATTTTGTTTTCCACCAAATATTCGCGGATTTTTTTGTCGATGCCCGATTGGGCGGTGATAAAACCCGTTGGCAACACAATCGCCGCTTTGCCGTTTTCTTTCAGGCTAAACAAGATATGCTGGATAAAAAGCTGGTAGATTTCCATCTTATCCTTATCCTTCGCCTTGATTTTCGGAATGCCTGCAAAAAAGCGTTCGCGGTTTTCATCGCTTTCCAGTTGATCGCGGAAATCGCTGAAATCCAATTTAAACGGCGGATTGGAAACGATGAAATCAAATTTTTTCAGACGGTCTGAAGCGTCTTTGTGATACGGCGACAAAATCGTATTGCCCTGAACCACATTATTCAGCGAATGCACCAGATTGTTCAAACTCAGATTCAGCCGCAACAAATTGGACGATTTCTGCGAAATATCCTGAGTATAAATCATGCATTTATCTTCGCCGATGACATGGGCGACATTCATCAACAGCGTTCCCGAACCGGCCGACGGGTCGTAAACGTCCACGCTGCGGATTTGCCCGCGCACCTCCTCCGGCACCAAAATATCCGCCATAATCCGCGCAACCGCGTGCGGCGTGTAGTATTCGGCATATTTGCCGCCGGAATTACTGTTGTAGTCTTTAATCAGGTATTAAAAAATCGTGGCGAAAAAGTCGAATTTTTGCGCAAAAATCGCCTCGAAGCTGAAACCCGCCAGCTTGGAAATCAGCGCGCGGCAAAAATCGTCGCGGCGACCTTCGTCGGTAATGTACTGACTGATACGCTCGAACAACACGATTTTCGCCCCGCCTTCAGTTTTTACCGAAAACAGTTCCGCATTATGTGCGGCAATATCGGTCAGCGTATCATCAAAGAGTTTGGCAAAGTCCGCGCCGTTTTGTCGCTCCGACAAATACTTGATGGAATGTTCAGGCTTCAAAACCGCTGTTTTTCCCTCAATATCCATATTGATGAACTCAATCGCCTCGTCAGGGTTTTCTTTGCGGATTTGTTTCACTTCGAAATCGTATTTGTCATTTAGGAATTTATACAAAAACGCCTGACTGATGATTTTAAATTCGTTGCCATCGTTACCTAAGCCATAGTTGGCGCAAATGGTTTTTAAGCTGTCGATTAGGGATTTGATTTGTTCGGTAAAGTGTTGTTCGGTCATGGAATGTCTCGGTTTGTTGCTAGCGTCGCTTAAATTTTGTTTAGCATTAGTTGGTTTGCTGGCAGATTAAATAGGTTGAACACTATTTGCCAACCTTTTCTCTTTTCCTAATGCTGTTGTGTAATAACGTTCATCAATACCATATAACAAATGTTTCAGCTGTACATCAGTAGAAATTTCTACACGAGAGCCATCTGCGTTAAATTTCAAGATATTATTATTATATTCAGCAAGGTAATTTAATAGTTCTTGTCTTTGATCTAGCGTCATATTATTCAATCTATCTTGAACTAAAGCTATTCTTTTCCTATTGGGAATAGATACTTTTTCACTTAAAAAATCTTCTTTTAAATCAATAAAATCGCTTTCTAAGAATTGCTGTACTTCAGTATTTGTAGCTTCTCGATACAAATCTTCAATCCCTTTAAATATATTTGAAATAGAAGAAAGGGTTCTAAATATTAATTTATCATCCTTTATTATATAAACAGCATCAGGAATATCTTTAATAACCAATAAGTCTTGTGGTTCGCATAGTTTCGCACCATTTCCGCATATAGTTAGCAAGTGCTTCTTTTTGAGTAATAATGAACTTGTGATTTTCTGGAAGAATAGTGCATCATTAGTACAAGATACTAAATACTTTAGTTTCTCTATATTTATTTCTTCCTTTTTTATTTCACTAAACATTTTTGAATCAAATAAATTTGAGTTATCCAAAAACTTAGGACAAAAATCTTGATTCTTTAAATTTTCAATTTGAAACCAAGTATCATCATCAAGATTGTAATCATAGTTATATGTTATAAAATTTAAATTCTCGTAAGAAAAGTCAGGGAAAATATGATCATCAGATAATATTTTTACTAAATCTTTCTTGCAAGTAATTTTAGCTAAAACAAAATTCATTATTGAACTCCTATTTTTCTAAGAAAGTAAAATTATTAATTCGATATACAGCAATCGAACTTACACTTTGTGGCGTTCTAAATTCCTGTTTACTAATCAGCACTAATAATAACCCTGATTCAGTTTTTGCTTGATAAAATCGATAGCCAAATAAGAAAAAAACAGGGTTAAAATAAAATGACTTAGAGCATGAAACTAGTAAGAAAATAATTCCATACATAACAAATAGCAAAAAAAGATTATTATCGGGTATGCTTAGAGCAACAAAAAAATAACCAAGATAGCTAGGTAAGAAATTATCGTTAACATATTCTAATTCTTTCACCTCTCCTTGCTTGAATTCATCCTTCCCCAAGTATTTGCTTAGCCATAAGACAGTAGCGGTTGCGATAAATGGTATTAGAAAATAAAAAAGTAGACTTAACTTAGAAATAGGTTCTATCCAATGATTTGAAATTACACGATAAAACCAAGTAAGGTCTAATATATAATATTGCGATTTAATAAAATATATTGATAACAGCAAAGATGTACTACTTATATTTAATAATATTTTAAATAGTTTATCCATCTCTTGCTCCGCTACATCTTACGGATACCTGCCCGTTCATCAGCATGGGTAGTAGGAAATCGCGTAGTTGGGTCAGGTGGTGGTTTTGTTTTAGATTATTTCGAACTTTAACAAAGAAAGTATTTGCTATTTCATTATATTTTTGAGAAATATCTTTACTAGGCAAAATTATTTTAAATTCTTTTAAGAATTTAAAATGTCTAGCATAACCATAACTTGATAAATCTATTTGATTTATGATTTGGTAAAACAAATAGTTTGGCATTCGTTCATTATTGCTTAATATTACTTGTGTACCATCTGCTCCCCGCGCATATTGAAAATTAACTAACTTAACAATTCTTGTATGATCACCAAAAATAATATGAGCATCTTGTGGGTTTAATATAGATTTTTCATCATTGGTAAATCCACAAATAAAATCTTGACTTTGGTCAACAACAGGATATTTTCCAAAATCCTTAATATCTTTATTTAATATTTTTGTAGTATTTGGGATTTTTGCTAAGCAAGATTGTAATTCTATACTTCCCCACCCCTTCGGAATTTCCCGTTTCAAGGTTTCGTCAAACACCATGTCGCCGCCTGAGGATTTGTAGGGCTTGCCGTTGGCGTCGGGGAAATCGAACTGCACAAACCAGTAGTCGTACAGGGTTTTCGCCATCTCTTCCAGGCGCGCGTTGATTTGTTTGTTCAGGGCGATTTTTTTGTCCAAAGCGGATAGGACGGCGGCGATGGATTGTTGGATTTGAGGTTCTGGAATAGGCAACTCCAGTGTTTTTAATGCATTTTCATTGACACGTTGCCTGCCGGAAGTTCCTTCCATACATTCAATCGCTCGTTTTCTAAAATCGGGACTGATTGCAAAATAATAGAGAAATTCGGGATTGGTTTCATTTTTTGCTCTTAACACGATAAATTCGGTAGAACCGAAAGCCACTTCTCCATCATCTAAAATATCTACAAAAGCGGTTTTCCCATTTTCCAAACACGGGGTAATCTTAGCTAATAAGGTATCACCATTGCGAAACTTAGCTCCACCGTTAAATGCCTTGATTTCGTAACCCGTAATTTGTCGTTGAAATTCTTTCAACATTGCCATCGGAACACTTTTTGCCAATGCTCCCTTGGCTAGTTGCTCTCTCGGATTAAAATCAGCAATATTTTGAATTTGTTGTTTCTTAAAATGATTCATGATGTTCCGTTACAAAACTCTTCAAAGGCCGTCTGAAAAAAACATTTCATCGGTAGTTCTTGCCGTCTGCGGCAGTTGTAAACTGAAAGTTTACAACTGAATCGTCCAGTTCTTGTTCTGCAAATATGGCTTTGATGTGTTTACCGATGTTTTGTTTGCTGGTTTGGTAGAGTTCGGCAATTTCTTTTTGGGTAAGCCATAGTTCGCCGTCAAGCTCGCGCAGGGTAAATTCGGATAGTCCGTCTTCCGTGGTGTAGATGATGATGTCGTTGTTGTGCATAGCTTTCCTGTATTTATAAATGGTTAAGGCTACCTAAAAAACCTCTTTCTCAAATCCGCCCGCTTTCTTTTAAATATTCCCGCACCAACAGGCGGTTGATGGCTTGGATGTCTGCAGGCTGAACAGGAAATTGCTGTTCCGTTCTAAAGCGTTTTAATACGATGCCTTGCATTTGTTTTTCAAAGTAATTTTGGTTGTCCAAAATCTGCTCCATATCCAGCACTTTTTGGTCGGCATCGGTTTTTACACCGCTTAGCGCGTTAAAGACTTTGAGTTTGTCTCCGTAGAGGGCGGCGTTTTCCATCAACCGCTTGTGGATACGTGCGTATTTGGCGTCGCCGCCGTATTTGTGCCGTAAGAGGTCGTTTTGGCGGTTCAGCTCTTTGATTTTGGCATAGACGGTTTCGAGTGTGGCGATGTTTGTCTGCATTTCTTCTTGCCCGACTTCGGCGAGGTTCTTTTTCTTGAAGATGCGTTCCAGCTCTTCGCGCAGGCTGATGTATTCAAGGTCGTCTTGGTCGAAGTTGCCCGCCAGCCCTTCGCGCACTTTGCGCATGATGTCTTTTAAATCGTCGGCAAGTTTGAGTTCCGCCTCGCCGATTTTGACGAATTGAAAGTAAACGTCTTCCAGCGCTTCATTGAGCAAATGGGCGGTGTCGCCTTGCTGTAATTTTTCGGCAAGGTTTAAGGTATCCAAGCGGGCGGCGGTTTCGCGGTACAAAAGATTGAGCTTGTCAAAATCCAGATGCGCAAGAAATTCGTGGCTGCCTTGCAGGCGCAGGATGTTGTACAACTCTTTGGCGGTTTGCAGGGCTTTTTTTAAGGCTAGAAGCTGTTTTTTGTCTTCTATTTGGCTAATTTGGCTGCAAAATTCTTCGGCGTTTTCGGTATCGAAATCAAACAGGGCGTTTTTAATGTCTGCAATTTCCTGTTCGATTTCTTCGGCGGTTTTGAATAGCTGGCTGTAACTGCCGATTTCGTCGCCCAATTCGTTGGAAAGTTCGTCCCAATAGGCGCGGTTGGTTTTGTCAAATTCGCGTTCGATATCGGCAAAATCGACGACATAGCCGTAGCGGTAAGATTTGTAGGTGCGGTTGACGCGGGTCAGGGTTTGTAAAAGGTTATGGGCTTTTATCAGTCTGCCCAAATAGAGCTTTTTCAGGCGCGGCGCGTCAAAGCCGGTCAAAAGCATGTTGTACACAAACAAGATGTCGATTTTGCCCGCTTTGAAATCTTTAACCCATTGGTCGCGTTCTTCCTTAGTGCCGACGTCGTGCAATATCAACGCGGCGGTAAAATTGTGGTCTGAGGCCGTCTGAAAATGCTCAAAAAGCTGGCGTGCCTGTTCTGCGCTGTCGCAAACGACCATGGCACCGAGGCTCTCGTCTTGGTTGGTTTTTCTGAATTTGGCGAAGTCGTCCAAGATGTAGTCAAGCATCGGGTGGACGAAGTGCGGATGGGCGTAGATTTCTTTGCGGTCAAAGCTGCCTTTTTCGATTTCAAGTTGCGCCAGTGCTTCTTGTAATTGCGCCTTGTATCGGCTGCCGATTTCTTCGCGTATCAGGCGCAGGGTGTAGCCGTCGGCAATGGAGGCGTTGTAATAGTATTTGTGGATGTAGTCGCCGAAGAGTTCGCGGGTGTTGACGTTGCCTGCGGTTACGCCGATAAGCGGCGTGCCGGTCAGCCCGATTTTGACGGCGTTTACGTCGGACTGATTAAGGTTGGCAAGAAATGAGCCTTTGGGGTTGTAGCTGCGGTGTACTTCGTCGAGAAAATAGACGCGCCGGATGGCGAGGTCGTAGTCGTTACGGGCGACAACACGGGGGCGTCTTTGAATTTTTGGAT
The DNA here is from genome assembly GCF_003315235.1 of Neisseria gonorrhoeae. GTDB lineage: Bacteria > Pseudomonadota > Gammaproteobacteria > Burkholderiales > Neisseriaceae > Neisseria > Neisseria gonorrhoeae. The sequence goes on from NZ_QNRU01000008.1 coordinate 39,168, forward strand.
GTTGACGACGGTGATTTCCGGTTTGCCTGCGTGGTTGTGCAGGGTTTGGGCGGATTTGATGTCGGCAACGAAGGCTTCGCGGCTGTCGATGGTATGGACGATTAAGTCGCGGGCGGTAAATTCCCGCTGCGCCTGTTTCAATAAATCGAGCCTGTCCACGATGAAATAGAATTTCGGCACGATACCCTGTTTGGCGTAATAGTGGGTCAGGTAACGGGTGTTGTAATAGGCAGGCGCGGTTTTCCCCGATCCTTGGGTATGCCAAATCACGCCTTTTTTACCGCCGTTCGATAAATGTTTTTCAATGGCAAGGGTGGCAAACAGTTGCGGATAACGCATGATGTGTTTTTGCACCGAACCTTGACTTGCTTTGACGTAAGTCAGCCCGTGTTGCAGGAGAAAGGCAAGACGTTCGCGGCAAAGCAGCGAAGTCAGGATGCGGTTGGTCGGCGTATCGGGCGATTTATTGCTGATAAATTCGGGGCTGTGTTTGATAACGGGCAGATTATTGTCTTGTAGAACGTTGTTTTCAAGGTCGTCTGAAAGCGTGTCCAATAATTCGGTAAGGTTTAATTTATGCTCTTCGCGGAAGTAGTTGAATACGGGCTTGCCGCAAGCAGACGAGGCGTAAAACGCGCCTTGTGCCGGCTCGGTTGCGCCGTCGTCGTATTCCATGTTGTTGGAAAAAATCATGAATTGGGTGATGTTGATAAAACGGCGGAATTTGGGATTTTTCGCACGTTTGCCCATGCGCTCCCGCTCTTCGCCGATGCCGCCTTTATTGTTGGGCTTTTTGACTTCGATAAAGACCAAAGGCATGCCGTTTACCAGCAGGGCAATGTCGGGGCGGAATGCTTCGTCGCCGTTGATACAAGGCAACTCAGTTACAACGTGGAAACTGTTGTTGTCAAAATTTTGGAAATCGATCAGCTTCTTACCGCCGGATTGATTGGTGAGGCGTTCGTAAAATTTTTGCCCCAAATCTTCGTTATCCAGCTCTAAGCGTATGTCGGCAAGCAGGCGGCGTGCATCATCCGGCGGCAAATCGGGATTGATGCGGCAGAGGCTGTCTACAAAGATTTCGGGAAAGATATTGGTTTGTCTGTCCCAATTTGCATTTTTTAGCGAAAGATAATCATAGCCCAAGCGCATCAGGTGCAAAACGGCGGGGATTTTGACGCGGGAATTTTCGTTGTGGGTTTGGGACATAAACGTAACGTAATGGGTCATCAAAATTTATTGAAACGGATTATAACACCTGAAAAAAGCCGATACGCCTTTTCGGTGTACCGGCTTTGCCATACTGTTCTGCTTCAGACGACATCGCTTCATTTTGCCTTTAATGCCTCTTCGTCCAGCGATTTCAACCATGCCAGCTTTTCGCCGATTTTGATTTCCAGCCCGCGCGGGACGGGTTGGTAAAAGTCCGGTTCGTCCAAGCCGTCGGGCATATAACTTTCGCCGGCGGCGTAGGCGTTCGGTTCGTCGTGGGCGTAGCGGTATTCGCGTCCGTAGCCCAATTCCTTCATCAGCTTGGTCGGGGCGTTGCGCAGGTGGACGGGCACTTCGTCGCTGGCGTTTTCTTTGACGAAGCGGCGCATTTGGTTGTATGCCTTGTAGCCCGCGTTGGATTTGGCGGCGGCGGCAAGGTACAGCACGGCTTGCGCCAGCGCGAGTTCGCCTTCGGGCGAGCCTAAGCGTTCAAAGGTGGCGGCGGCATCGTTGGCGATTTGGAAGGCGCGCGGGTCGGCAAGCCCGATGTCTTCCCAAGCGATACGCACGATGCGGCGGGCGAGATAGCGCGGGTCGGTGCCGCCGTCGAGCATACGGCAAAACCAATACAGCGCGGCGTTCGGATGCGAACCGCGCACGGATTTGTGCAGGGCGGAGATTTGGTTGTAGAAACTCTCGCCGCCTTTGTCGAAACGGCGGATTTGCGCGCCCAAGCTGTCGGCGAGAAATTCGGTGGTCAGGATTTTCAGACGGCGCGTGTCGGCGGCACGTAAAAGTTGTTCCAACAAATTCAATAATCTGCGCGCATCACCGTCGGCGGTATTGACGAGCAGCTCTTGCACATCGGCTTCAATCGTGAAATCCCGGTATTCGGGCAAAGCCAACACTTTGGCAATCAGTTTCTTGAGGTCGTCTGAAGACAAGGATTGCAAAACATATACCTGCGCGCGGCTCAACAGCGCGGGATTGACTTCAAACGACGGATTTTCCGTCGTTGCGCCGATAAAGGTCAGCAAACCGCTTTCGACATGCGGCAAAAACGCGTCCTGCTGCGCCTTGTTGAAGCGGTGGACTTCATCGACAAACAAAATCGTCGCGCGTCCCTGCTGCAAAGCGATTTCAGCCTTATCGATTGCCCCGCGGATGTCCTTCACGCCGGAAAACACGGCGGAAACAGGCAAAAACTGGGCATTGAAACTCTGCGCCAAAATCCGCGCCAACGTTGTCTTGCCCACGCCCGGCGGCCCCCACAGCAACATAGAATGCGGCTTCCCGCCTTCCACCGCCACGCGCAGCGGCTTGCCTTCGCCGATTAAATGCTGCTGCCCGATGACATCATCAAGCGTATGCGGGCGCAGACGTTCGGCAAGCGGTGCGTCGGGTTCTCGGACAAACAAATCGGTCATAACGGCTCCGTCAACAGGTTTTCAGACAATATGATTATACGGCAGGGAAAGGCGGCGTGCCGCATACGGATACCGCCCCACCGTTTGTACTAAGCCGATCTTAGGCGTACAATTGGGAAATTTCAGGAAATTTATACGCTATGCCATCCATGCAGCTTTGCAACCGGACCCGCAAAGACCAGGTCCCGTTTTAACCATGCGGGGAAGTTAAGATTACAGTAAACAAAACTATTTTGCCTTATTGGAAGAAAGGGGAACAGTTATGAGAAATTGGAACTTATTACCACCGGGGAAGGGGCAGATGGAGACTTACTGGTCAACGGTTCTTACGGCATCCGTTCTTTTGCAGACCTAAAATTGGAATACAAACCCGAATTATCGGTGAGAAGCAATCATGACATTATTTTCAACAATGATTTTCAATCTGTTGACGTACAACCCTATTCCGGAAATATCCATTTGGATGCCAAAGGAAAAATTCAATTTAATTTGAATGTTGCCGATAAGGTAACAGATCCAACCACACATCAAGAAAAGTTAGTGAACGATAACGCTTTAGTGCGGTATGTCAACAATATCACCCCCTCCGATGAAAATGACAAAGGCAGCATATCCTTCCATTCAAAAACAGGCAATTTGTTCAATATGAACGTTAACGTTCATAAAGGCACACACCATTTCGGTATTCACAACCTCCGCAATACCAATGTTAATCTGACTGCCGAAGACGGCGATAATGTGGTTGCGATTAAAGGGAAGCTTGCCGAGCCTATGCCGGCAGGAAAAGTTGAGAGTACAAGTTTTTTAAGGGGTATTGAAACGGCTTTTAAATCCAATACCGTATTAACGGGGAATAACAATAAAATATCCATCACCACTGAGGGCGACGGCTTGGGATTGGGCGTAAATGGCCTCCAGTCCAACTCCCCCTATTCCGGACACACGACGGGTACTTTCATCAATAATCAACCAAGCAATACTACCCAACCTTCCCTTGACGGCACCAGCACCATCGAACTCAAAGCCGTCAAGGGGAATAATGAAGTTGATTTAAATGTAAAAAACCACGCCTCCGTAAAAGGCATTATCACGTCGCATTCTGCAAAAGCAACGCTTGAAGCCGAGGAGGATAATATTGTCCGGGTTAAAAATCCGGACACCAAGACGGCTTTAATCAATGCCTGGAAAGAAAAATACCCCAATAATTCGCCAGAACCATACAGGGTGGGGGGTTCAATCCACGATTGACAGCGATGTAGTTTTGAGTGCGGCAAACAATATCGTTGAAGTAGGAGGCAGCCCGATGAACCAAGAAGGGATTACCGCTCACGGAAATGCCACGATTACCCTCAAGGCGAAAGAAAACAATAAAATTACCGTGGAAAACGCCGCATACAGCAGCGACGGCATTTCGACTCTGATTAACAGAACGGGGGCAAGACCCGGAACAAGGGATGATGGAAATAAAATCATACTGGAAGCCGGCGGCGATAATATTGTTACCATGAAATCCGGCGATGCGGATGCGGATTATGTAAACAATTCCAAAGTATTAACGGAGACACCATATTATAAAAGCAAACGAGGTTCCAACGGCATTTTTGCCTATGGCGACAAATCGCTGGTCAAACTGATTGGCGAGAATAATATCGTTAAGAGTGAAATCAGTGAAAAATCTAAGGCATTAAATGGGGGATTTCGCCATATCGGCATTTATTCATGGCAAAACGCGAAAGTCGAATTGTCTGCGAAGAGCGACAATATCGTACAAGGCGGAATTTGGGGCTTATACTCCAACAACTCCTCAATTTCCCTCAAGGGGAAAAATAATGTGATTTCAAACCCGAAATATAATGTTTTCGCCTACAAAAAGGCAAAGGTGGATTTGACTGTCGAAAATAAAAACACATTATCTGATGCGGAATTTGGCGTATATGCCTTAAACACAAGTATGGTTAATTTGTCTTCAAAAGATAATAACGAGGTAAAAAGCACCCAAGTGGGTCTGTATTCGCAAGACGGCGGTTCAATCAATGTAGATAGGAAGGATAATATTATTGAAGGCGACGCGGTTGCCTTGGTGGGAAAAGGTGGAAGTCAAAACATTCGGGCAAGCCGTACAAACCTGATTAGTTCAAAAAGCTTAGGAATTCATGCTGAACAAGCTGCAAAAATAGCCATAACCGGCGCAAGCAATACAATTCATGCAAGCAATGCCGCTATTCGTTCATTAGACAAAAGCGAAGTTAAGATTGACGGTCAAATTACCATTGACTCCAACGTTGCCAATCTTGCAAGGCAAGATGGTTCAATTCATTTGAATTATAAAGACGATACCCGTATCACAGGGGCAACCGTATCTGATAAGGGTTTGGTAGCCATCAAACCTTTGAATAACACGAATATTGTTGCCGACACTATTCACTATAAAGGCGATGTCTTGGCGGTAAATAAGGGTAAAGTGGAATTAGATTTCACGCCGAACATCCGTTTAGTGGGACGTTTGGATAATTTTAGCGGCTTAACCGATTCCAAACATAAAAATTTATTCGAAAACTATGTTGCAAATTTAGACAGCAAAAGTGCGGGCGAAATTAACTTTAATTTAGCCAAAGACGCATTATGGACGATGACAGGTCAAAGCTGGCTGGATAAATTGGAAGGACAAGGCACTATCGATTTTAATAATGATGCTAAAACAAGTGGACGCGCCTTACATATCGGTGAATTGGCGGGTGCCAATAAATTCTTGATGCATCTGAATAAAGACGGCATTCACAGCGATATGCTCTATGTGAAAAAAGGCACTTCGACACCGCAAGAAGTCGTCGTCAAAAATCTGTCCGAAGTGCTCGACAGTATGAATTACGGCGAACGTTTGCGTTTCGCTACAGTAACAAACTCAAAAAATGAATTTGTGAACGGTAAAAAATATATTGACGATACGCACCTTATGGAGGATGCCCTGACTGTCGAATACTCCGCACATAACGGCGATAAAAACAACAAGGATGACTATAATAAATCCTTTAACGGCTCTGAAATGACGGCGGAAAAAGCTGGAGACGATTATGTCAATAAAACCTATACCGACAACAGGCAAAATGTCTATTTGGTCAAACAGGCTACCGGCAATCCGAGCCGAAATGTCAAAAATATCAATGATATGTTCGATTCAACCGCACATTATGCGTTCACTTTGGATACTTATGCCAAACGCGAAGGGGAGCGGGCTTTTTCAACGTTGGATAAAAAAGAAGGCGATTGGATAAGGCTGACGCATACCCGTGTGATTCAATCCAATGCGTTTAGGTTTCATAACAACGATTTTGAAATCGGATATGACCGATTCAGCCTCAACGAGCAGGAGAAAAAACGCAAATGGGGCATAAGTCTCGACTACGGCCACGGCAGGACATCATTATGGAATACGTTTGGCAAGGACAAAATCAGGAAATATGAATTGGCTCTGTACAATACTACCCAATACATAGATAAAGAAGGAGACGAAACAGGGTATATCGACAATGTATTAAAAATAGGAAAACTGCGTAACCGTGTGATTGCACGAAATCATATGGGGCAATTATGGGGCAAGGGAAAATATAGCAACACCCTATTCTCTATCAGCACCGAATACGGCCGCCGTAAATTTTTGGATGACGATAAATTGTGGCGGATTACACCGCAAGTACAGTTGCAATATTCCTATTTGAGAGGTACCGGCTATCGGATCGATAACGGCATAAACGTCAATTTAAGCCACGCAAACAGCCTGATAGGCCGCTTGGGTTTGGATGTCGTGAGAAAATTTGACGGAGGCAAAAAACTTTTCTATATCAAAGGCAATATCTTTCATGAATTTTTGGGCAGTCGTTCCTTTAAGGCATTTGAGGGCAAAAGTCATTATGCTCAAAAATGAAATACGAGGGGGACTTGGTATTCCGCCGGATTGGGCTACAATGCGCGGACAGGCAAAAAAAAAAAAAACGAATGTCTTTGCCGATGCGGAAAAAAGAGTTTTCCGGCGGGAAAAAAGGATCGTACAACATCCGCTTATCCGTTTCCCATCAGTTTGGCTGAATGATATCGGGGCCGCGCCATTATTCGGCAGGCCCCATTTTATTGCCACACATTGCCTGCCCGATTCCCGTTTCAACAGCAAACCCTTCCAATATTTTGTTCAAACTTGGATCGCGGCAGATGGGGGCGTGCAAGCCCCGCAAGGTTTTTTTGGCTTTTACGGAACAGCACGCATTTCGCCAAACGGCAAAATTGCATTAACGGAATTGAAAACTTTTGGAATTGTGCAAAACGGCATTTGCGTCAGTTTAACGGCATTTCCAAAGGGCATTTTAAGCCGTATTCGAGAGAATGCGGATGGCGTTTTCAGTGTTTTCAGTGTTTTCAGCGTGATAAAATTCAAATTTCTATTCTAAAACAATCAGCAAAGCAGGATTTATTTCAGTTGTCCGAGACAACGGGCGGCTGCACCGCCTGCACTCCCCATACTTTTTCAACGCACTCGAGCAGGAGTGAGACGTGGGGATTATCCTCGTATTCTTCCGCATAAATGAAATTGAGCGGCATACTGTGGCGGCACGATTCGATAATAGCCACGCCCGCGCCTTCTTTTGCCGCCGCTTCGGCTTTGTTTCCCTGCACCATTGCCACACCTATACCGCCTGCAACCAAATCGATAAGGGTTTGGGGGTAGTCGCACAATATCTGTTTTTTTGGGTGAGAGCCGGTTGCTGCGCCAAAACTGGTGCAGGTGCTTCCTACTTCCGGACACGCCCGACATTTCTATCCATACGCATTCTTGCAGGCTCTGCGGAAGGGAGCGGGTCAGCCGGGAATATTGGCTTTGCGGGCAAATCAGCGCGTAGGTCAGGTTTTGCAGGAATACGCTGCGGATGCCGCCTTGGGCGGCGTTGCCGAGTATAAAGCCGCCGTGCAGGGTTTTGTGTTGGATGCGCGAGAGGATTTCGCCGCTCATTCCGTATTGGATGTGCAGGCGCGTTTTGGGGGGCTGTTTGACCGATATTGTCCGTCAGCGCGACGAGTTTTGCCGAATCGATGGGGTGGATAATGCCCAAACTGGTCTCTTCCGAATAATCGCCTGCCAGCGTTTTGGCAAAATACTCCAACTTGTGTTTGTATTGCAGCAGGGATTCCGCTTCGGGCAACAGTATTTCGCCCGCCCGCGTCAATACCATGCCTTTCCCCGTGCTCCTGAACAGCGGCGTGCCGACATATTCTTCAAGGGCTTTAATTTGGGCGGAAACGGCAGGCTGGGAAAGGAAAAGTCGTTTGGCGGTTTGGGTAAGGTTGCCCTCGTGCGCGACGGCGACAAATGATTTTAATTGTACGGCATCCATGTATCCCTCCTTGTGCGGATGTTTTCTATATTTGTGCAATCGAAATCTTTTAGGCGGATTGTTGCTGAAAATTAACTTTTTAATCAAGTGGTTTGTAAATTGTATCAGTTTTCCGGATGATGATTATTAAAAAAAATTGGTTTTATTGCCTGTTTGGGCTTTAAATGGGGTTACGGCTTCCGAACGCAGCCCGTATCAAAAAGAAAAGTCATGCGCCCCCTTTTACGAGGCGCGATATATAAGGAGGAAGGTTATGGAAAAACATAATGGGACTTATCGGGATTTACACCGTCCGGCTTCGGAATTTGCGACGCGGGACGAATATTTGGAACATGAATTGCAGATTATGCAACCAAAACGCTGGCGGCCCAACCTGCCCTTTCGCGATTACCGCTTCGAGTGGGAGGATTTGATTCCTGCGATGGCGGGAACGATTGGAAAAGTGGTGATGGTGGGGGGCGGCGGCGTTTGCCGCACCTTTGGGGCTGCCTGACAGCTTTGTACTGGAAAATGTGCGCTATGAGCTTTTAATCGCCGCCGCGTTTATCTTATTGGTATCGGGCTTTTTCTGCCCGGCGCCAACCTGCCCGGTACGCACGGGCCGCTGATTCCGATGATTCCCATCGTTGTGTCGGCAGGCGGGCATCCTTTGGCGTTCGGCATTTCGATTGCGGTTTTAGGTCTGCTGATGGCTTTATTTCGCGGCGGCAGTATTATGGCGAAGCTGACAAGCAACGGCGTATGCGGCGGATTATTACTCTATTTGGGCTTTATCGGCACGACGGGGCAGGTAAAAAAATTGTTTTCGTGGGCAGGCGGTTTTAATATGCCCTACATCGCTTTTACCGTCATTATTGTAACGATTGTGATGTACGCTTTGTTGGAGCATTGGAAAAAACGCTGGTTGGCCGTGCCTTTGGGATGCTTGATTGCCGGTGTGGCGGCATTTGCATTGGGTGCGCCGTTTGAGTTTCACACCGCCCCCGGCCTGCCTCCAATGAGTCCTGCTTATTGGTAGGGTGAAAACAGCGGCTGGCATCTGGGGTTGCCGACGGCAGAAAGTTTTTTGGTTGTCTTTCCATTTGCGGTATTGGCTGTTGCAATGTGGTCGCCCGATTTTTTAGGACATCAAGTGTTCCAAAAAATCAGCTATCCGGAAAAAACCGATAAGGTATTGATGAATATAGACGACACCATGACAAGTTGTTCTGTCCGTCAAGCAGTGGGTTCTATTTTAGGGGGTGCAAATTTTACCTCTTCTTGGGGAACTTATATCGTGCCGGCATCGATTGCCAAACGCCCCATTCCGGGCGGTGCGGTTTTAACGGCGGTTTTATGTATTATCGCCGGGTTGTGGGGCTATCCGATGGACTTGGCGATTTGGCAGCCGGTATTGAGCGTAGCCTTGATCGTAGGCGTATACTTACCGCTTTTGGAAGCGGGCATGGAAATGACGCGCAAAGGCAAAACCACCCAATCCGCCGCCATCGTGGTGTTCTCTTCCGTCTGGTCAATCCGGTTTTCGGCTGGGCGTTGACGATGCTGTTGGATAATTTGGGCTTAATCGGCTGCAAAGAACGCAGCGCGCAATTAGGTTTTGTCGGACGAGTATTGATACCCGCAGTAGGTTTCTTAATCTTGTGTGTGGCGATGGGTGCGGTCGGGATGCTGCCCGGTATCCCTCCGTTTTTGGAGCAGTTCAAATCTTTGGGCTAGGCTGAAATCGCAAATGCCGTCTGAACCGGTTTCAGACGGCATTTTTGCAAACAGGCAAAATGACGGCGGCGGGATTTTTTATTTTCCCGATTGAAGTATAATGTTGCCGGGCTTCAACCGGATATTCAAACGGTTTGCTCCAACACTCGGAACGGCGCATAAAACGCCGCCCTTCGCGTTATCCCGAACGGGGCGGCTAATCAGATCCTATCGCCATAAAAGGCGGGGTTTCAACCGAAAAGGAATTGAGATGAATAAAACCTTGTCTATTTTGCCGGCGGCAATCTTACTCGGCGGGTGCGCCGCCGGCGGCAACACATTCGGCAGCTTAGACGGCGGCACGGGTATGGGTGGCAGCATCGTCAAAATGACGGTAGAAAGCCAATGCCGTGCGGAATTGGACAGGCGCAGCGAATGGCGTTTGACCGCGCTGGCGATGAGTGCCGAAAAACAGGCGGAATGGGAAAACAAGATTTGCGGCTGCGCTACCGAAGAAGCACCTAACCAGCTGACCGGCAACGATGTGATGCAGATGCTGAACCAGTCCACGCGCAATCAGGCACTTGCCGCCCTGACCGTCAAAACGGTTTCCGCCTGCTTCAAACGCCTGTACCGCTAACCTTCTTCAGACGGCATGAGGCAGATGCCGTCTGAATCCGTTTTCCTGCAATTTCGACAAACGAGAAAAATCATGAGATACATCAGCACGCGCGGCGAAACCGCACACAAACCGTTCAGCGAAGTTTTATTGATGGGGCTTGCACCCGACGGCGGCCTGATGCTGCCGGAACATTATCCGCAAATCGGGCGCGAAACCTTGGACAAATGGCGCGGTTTGGCTTATCCCGAATTGGCGTTTGAAATCATGTGCCTGTTCGTTACCGATATTCCGGAGGACGATTTGCGCGACATTCTGAACCGTACTTACACGGAAGCGGCGTTCGGTACTAAGGAAATCACCCCCGTCCGCACGCTTTCAGACGGCATCAAAATCCAAGCCTTGTCCAACGGCCCGACGCTGGCGTTCAAAGATATGGCGATGCAGTTTTTGGGCAATGCGTTTGAATATGTTTTAAACAAAGAAGGCAAAAAACTCAATATCTTGGGCGCAACCAGCGGCGATACGGGTTCGGCTGCGGAATATGCCTTGCGCGGCAAAAAAGGCGTGAACGTATTTATGTTGTCGCCCGACGGTAAAATGAGCGCGTTCCAACGCGCGCAGATGTACAGCCTGCAAGACGGGAATATCCACAATATCGCCGTGAAGGGGATGTTTGACGACTGCCAGGACATTGTGAAGGCAGTGCAGAACGATGCCGCGTTCAAGGAAAAATACCATATCGGTACGGTCAATTCGATCAACTGGGGGCGCATCGTCGCGCAAGTGGTTTATTACTTTGCAGGCTATTTCAATGCCACTTCAAGCAATGACGAAACCGTCAGCTTTTGCGTACCGAGCGGCAACTTCGGCAACGTTTGCGCGGGACACATCGCCAAACAAATGGGCCTGCCTGTCCGCTGCCTGATTGTCGCGACCAATGAAAACGATGTGCTGGACGAGTTTTTCAAAACCGGCGCATACCGCCCGCGCAACAGCGCGCATACTTATGTAACCTCCAGCCCGTCTATGGACATTTCCAAAGCGTCCAACTTCGAGCGTTTCGTGTTCGACCTGATGGATCGCGATCCTCAGGAAATCAATACGCTGTGGGCGGAAGTCGCGGCAGGCAAAGGCTTTGACCTGCGGTTTGCCTTGGACAAAGTCGGCGGCAAATACGGCTTTACCTCCGGCAAATCTACCCACGCCGACCGCCTCGCCACCATCAGACAGGTTTACGAGCAAGACAAAGAACTCATCGACCCGCATACTGCCAACGGCGTAAAAGTCGCCCGCGAAGTGCGCGAAGCGGGGGAAACGGTGGTTTGTTTGGAAACCGCGTTGGCGGCGAAATTCGATGCGACCATACGCGAAGCCGTCGGCGATGTCGCCATTCCGCGCCCCGCCGCGCTGGAAGGTTTGGAAAACCTGCCGCAGCGCGTGCAAACCGTGCCGAACAGTGCGGATGCGGTAAAAGGCATCATCGAACAAACCCTTGCCTGATGTTCCGTATGGGCGGCATTCCATCCGAACTTAAGATTGAAAGAAAATGACCTTACCTATGCAGGAAACCCGTTTTTCTATACTGCTGGACGAATTGGCGGCAAAACAGGAGGCAACCATCGCCCCCTACCTGCTTGCCGACGGGACCAAGGTATGGGTACGCAAAGCAGGCAGGCACAATGCGCGATGGCGTTACGCGCTGCTCGGTATGGTTGCCCGATATTTGAAACTGGGGGTGTTGAAGCCGGTTCCCAGCCTCGGCGGCGAGCCTGCCATTGCAACCGAATCAAAACGCCTGTACGAATTGCGTTCGGCAGGGATAGCCGTTCCCGAATTGCTCGCCCTCCGGAAAAATGCCCTTATGTTCGGCAATTTGGAAGGCATCCCGCTCGATACGCAAATCCGCCAAGAAGCCGAAGCCGGAAAGGCGGACGCTTGGCTTGCCGGTTTGGAAGCCATTGCACGCGTGCATAAAAAACGGCAGTTCCTCAGTCAGGCGTTTGCGCGGAATATGATGTCGGACGGGGAAAACATCAGCTTTTTGGATTTTGAAGACAACCCTTCCGAGGTCCTGACCATAGCGCAATGCCAAGCCCGCGATTGGCTCTGCTACATCCATTCGACCGCGCTGATATTGAAAAACGGCGGACTGCTGGAAGCGGCTGCGGAAAAATGGGGCGGCGTATTGTCGGATCAGCCTGCCGAAATACAAAAGCTGATTGCCGGCACCGTCAAACCGATCCTCCCGATACGCAGGCTGGAACACCCCCGCTGGGGACGGGACGCGCTCAGGCTGGCAGCCTCGATTTCCTTAATTTCCCTCGCCGATATGCCGCCGTAAGCCACCGCCCGCCCCACGATGCCGTCCGAAGCCCTTCAGACGGCATATAACCAACGCGCATCAGGCATTGTCGCAACCATCCGTTTCGTTTAGAATTTTGACTTTATCCCGAATCGGGCAGACATTTCCACTCTGCCGCACGTCCCGAACAAGCACTATCCATTTCTTTTACTGACAGGAAACCCAAATGGCAGCATTCAATACCCAAAAAGTATTGTCCGTACACCACTGGACAGACGCATATTTTACCTTTACCTGCATCCGCGACGAATCGTTGCGCTTTGAAAACGGACAGTTCGTCATGGTCGGGCTGATGGCGGACGGCAAGCCGCTGATGCGCGCATACAGCGTCGCCTCCGCCAACTGGGAAGAACACCTCGAATTTTTCAGCATTAAAGTCCAAGACGGCCCGCTGACCAGCCGCCTGCAACACCTCAAAGTCGGCGACGAAGTGTTAATCAGCAAAAAACCGACCGGAACTCTGGTTGCCTGCGATCTGAATCCGGGCAAACACCTTTACCTGTTGAGTACCGGTACCGGCATCGCCCCTTTCTTGAGCATCACCAAAGACCCCGAGATTTACGAGCAATTTGAAAAAATCATCCTCGTACACGGCGTGCGCTACAAAAAAGATTTGGCGTACTACGACCGCTTTACCAAAGAATTGCCCGAACACGAATACCTCGGCGACTTGGTTAAAGAAAAACTGATTTACTACCCGATTGTTTCCCGAGAAGAATTCGAACACCGCGGCCGCCTGACCGACCTGATGGTAAGCGGCAAACTGTTTGAAGACATCGGCCTGCCCAAAATCAACCCGCAAGACGACCGCGCGATGCTGTGCGGCAGCCCCGCGATGCTGAAAGATACCTGCAAAGTTTTGGACGATTTCGGTCTGACCGTCTCCCCGAAAACCGGCGTGCGCGGCGATTACCTGATTGAGCGCGCGTTTGTGGATCAATAAGCTGCTTGAAAATGCCGTCTGAACGGCATCAGCGATAAAAAAACCCGAATCCTGCCAATCAGGATTCGGGGTTTTTATAGTGGGTAAAAATTAGAAATGCACATTTCCGTCATTCCAACACAGGTGGGAATCCGGACTTACCTGTTTCATTATCGTTTGAAAATAAAAGAGAAACCAAACATATAGATTCCCGCTTGCGTGGGAATGACGACGGTGTTTTGCCGTAGCCAAAGCAGGAAAACATCCTTATTGTCATTTCATCATGATAGGACAGTAAGGATGTTAAAAATTAATTATCATTATATGATTGATATATAATAAAAATTATCCCAATAAGAAATGTTATGCAGAAAATAAAATGAAAAGGATGGTTTTCATTGAAAATGGTTGTTCTGCCACCGTCATACACAGAACCGGTATTTGGAAAAAAAATAATCCATATTGACATCATTATTCCATTTATCGCATAAATCCACTTTTTAATTTTTTTCCTCATTAATATAATCTCTTATTTAATAAAATCAAATACCTAGCAATTCGATCTCAAATTTTAAACGCCAACGTGTTTGAGCGGTAACAATGCATACTTTAAGTTTGTAATCCTTCATCGTCTCATTTTTGTTTTAATCGACTATACGTCTAAAGCAACGCCGCCCGTCATTGTTCGGACAGTATTTTTTCAGACGGCATTTTCCCCCGTTTGTGAAGGCGCAAGGCATTGCCCAAAACCGCCAGCGAACTGAAACTCATACCCAGTGCGGCTATCCACGGTTGGACATAGCCCAAAACGGCAAGCGGTACGGCGATGATGTTGTACGCGCCCGCCCATATCAGGTTTTGCCGGATAATATGGCGGGTGCGCCGCGCCTGATCGAGCAGGTGGGCGACGGTACGCAAATCTTCGTTCAATAACACAATGTCCGCGCCGTCCCTCGCAATATCCGTCCCGCCCGCTGCGGCGGCGGATACGTCTGCCTGCGCCAAAACGGGCGCGTCGTTGATGCCGTCGCCTATCATCAGCACTTTTTTCCCTTCTTTTTGCAAGGCTTTGACGTATTCCAGTTTGTCCTCGGGCATGGCTTGGGCGCGGTAGTGCGCGACACCCAGGGCGCGTGCGGTTTCGGCAACGGCGGTTTCGCGGTCGCCGCTGAGGATGTGCAGGGTCAGGTTTTTGCCTGCCAACTGCCACACCGCCTCCGCCGCGCTGTTTTTCAAGGGGTCGGTCAGGTAGAACACGGCTTGGAAACCGCTTTGACTGCCGAGGTAAACCGCGCTGCCGCCGCCTTCTGTTTGCGGTTCTTTACCTGAAATTTCGGCGACATAGGATGCCCTGCCCAATGCCCAAACCTGTGTTTCGCCGTTGACGGTCAGTTGCGCACCCACGCCTTCCCCGATGCGGTTGAGGCGTTGTTTAATAGCAATGTCGGGGACGCTGCCGCCTGAAATGCGGCAGTTGAGGATGGCGCGCGCGAGCGGGTGTTCTGACTGCTGTTCCAAACTTTGCGCCACTGCCAGCACTTGGGCTTCGGTCATGCTGCCGAGCAGTTCAATCCGGCGGACGGCGGGATTGCCTTGGGTCAGCGTGCCGGTTTTGTCGAAAATGATGTCGGTGGTTTGGGAGAGGGTTTCGATTGCCTGCTTTCCGCCGATTAAAATACCTTCGCGCGCCAGCGTACCGGTAGAAGCTGCCAGCGCGGTCGGCGTGGCAAGCGACAGGGCGCAGGGGCAGGTAATGACCAGCAGGGCGACGGTAATCCACAATGCGGTGTGCGCATCGGCGTACAGCGTCCAGCCGATGAAGACGGGGACGGCAAGCAGGAGTTCGCCGAATATGAAAGACGAGGCGTATTGTTCCGCCAACTCGGCAGTGCGCGGTTTTTGCGCTAAGGCGCGGTCGAGCAGGCGGACGATGTGCGACAGTCGCGTGCCGCCGCCGGTGCGGTCGGTGCGTATAATCAGAGGGCTTTGCGTGTTGAGTGTACCTGCGGTTACTTTTTCAGACGGCATTTTGGCGACGGGCAGGCTCTCGCCGGTCAGCATAGATTCGTTGACGGCACTGTTTCCTTCCAGCACCGTGCCGTCAACGGGGATGGTTTCGCCGGGTTTGACCATCACAATATCGCCTGCTTGGAGTTTGACGACGGCGGATTCGCGGACATCCTGTACGGCAGGATAGCCGGGCATCCGGTGGCAGAAGGCGGGTATCAGTTTCACCAGCCTTTCGGCGGCATCGCCTGCCTTGCGTCGGGCAATGTGTTCCATAAAGCGTCCGCCCAGCAGGAAAAACAGCAGCATCGCGATGGATTCGAAATACATCCCCTGCCCTGCGTTGGTGGCGAGGCTGTAAATGCCGGCGATGAAGGTCATGATGATGGCGGCGGCAATCGGCGTGTCCATACCGACCCGGCGGTTTTTCAGGTCGCGCAACGCGCCTTGATAAAACGGGACGGCGCAATAAAATACGACGGGCAGCACCATCAGGAAGCCGCCCCAATGGAGGATCTGCAGGAAATCGGGTTCGATGTCGCCGCCGTAAAGGTAGGTCGGCAGCGCGAACATCATCGTCTGCATCATACCCAGTCCGGCAACGGCAAGGCGGACGATGTATTGTTTGCGTTCTTTTTGGTTGGCGGCTTCGATTTTTTGCGCGTCATAGGGTGCGGCGGTGTAGCCTGTCTGCCGGATTTTCAACAGAATGTCGGAGAGGCGGATTTTGCCGTCGTCCCAGACGACGCGGCAGCGGTGCGTGCTGTAATTGAGGTCGATGCGGACGATGCCGTCTGTGCGCAAAAGCTGCTGTTCGATCAGCCAGACGCAGGCGGCGCAGGTAATGCCGCTGAGCATCAGCACTGCTTCGTGCGTGCCATTATGGGTTTCCACAAAGTCGGATTGGACTTCGGGCAGGTCGTACAGGCGGATTTGGTCGAGGATTTCTTGGGGCGGCAGTTCGGTTTTTTTCGCGTCGGCGGTGCGTCGTTTGTAATAACTGCCCAAGCCGGAATCGATGATGCTTTGTGCGACTGCCTGACAGCCGACGCAGCAGGTTTCGCGGTCTTCGCCTTCGTAGCGGACGGTCAGATGCAGGTTTTCGGGAACGTCCAGCCCGCAGTGGAAACAGGTTTTTTTCATGGCATTTCGGTTTCGTCTGTGTTTGGTGCGGCGGCACAATACTCGGCAATGGCTTCGCGCAGTGCGTCTATACCGGTATTTTCAGCAACGGAAATGCGGACGGCGGCAATTTTTCCCGCAGCGTCGCGCCATATGCCCGTGTTTTGTTCTTCAGACGGCAGCAGGTCGGTTTTGTTGTACACCTTGATGCACGGAATATCGTGGGCATGGATTTCTTGCAGTACGTTTTCCACGTCTTCAATCTGCTGTCCGCTGTTCGGGGCAGCGGCATCGACGACGTGCAGCAGCACATCGGCTTGCGCGGTTTCTTCCAGCGTGGCGGAAAATGCCGAAATCAGTTTGTGCGGCAGATCGCTGACGAATCCGACGGTATCGGTCAGGATAATGCTGCATGCGGGACTGATGTACAGCCGCCGCGCCGTCGTGTCGAGAGTGGCGAAAAGCTGGTCTTTCGCATATATGCCCGACTTGGTCAGCCGGTTGAACAGGCTGGATTTGCCGACATTGGTATAGCCGACCAGCGCAAACGTTTTGATTCTGCCCGACTCGCGGGACTTGCGGCGCAGGGCGCGCTGTTTTTTGAGGTTGGCAAGCTGTTTTTTCAAGGCGTTGATCCGATGGGCGGT
Source organism: Neisseria gonorrhoeae (assembly GCF_003315235.1). Lineage (GTDB taxonomy): Bacteria > Pseudomonadota > Gammaproteobacteria > Burkholderiales > Neisseriaceae > Neisseria > Neisseria gonorrhoeae. The sequence goes on from NZ_QNRU01000008.1 coordinate 56,565, forward strand.
TAATCGGCGGTCGGTTTCCAGTTTGGTTTCGCCCGGCCCTTTCATGCCGATACCGCCGCGCTGGCTTTGCAAATGTCCGTAACCGCGTATCAAGCGTCCCGCCAAATGGCTCAATTGCGCCAACTCGACTTGCAGCCTGCCTTCCTGCGTGCGGGCGCGGCGGGCGAAAATCGCCAGAATCAGCCCCACTCTGTCCAATACGCGGCATTGGAGGATTTTTTCCAAATTGCGTTCCTGCGTGGGAGTAAGTTCGTGGTTGAATACGACCAAATCAATGCCGTCTGCGGCAACTGCTTCCGACAGCTCCGCCGCCTTGCCCGTGCCGACAAACAGCGCAGTGTGCGGGCGGTCGCGTTTGGCAGTCTCCACGCGTACGGAATCGCCGCCCGCCGCCTTGACCAGCTCGACGGCTTCCGCCAATGCCGTCTGAAAACCGTTCAGACGGGCGGCATTGCTGCCCGTATCATCTTTATCCAACATTACGCCCACCAGCATGACGCGTTCCGGTTGCGCCTGAGTGGCACTGTTCCGTCCTGTTCTACCTGACATAACTGTCAATCCTGCAAATAAAGGGTTACACCGCGTTCCGGGCTGTCTTCCGGAGTAAGCCTGATGCGGCTTCCCGCCATTCCGCTGACGCTGAAGACAATGCCGCCCGCTTCGTGCCGGAGTATGGACAGGCTGTTGCCGAACTGCCGCCGGTAGGTATAACGGGTACACGCTTCCAGACACCAGCGTCCGCGCCAGTGGATGAAATATTTTTCGCCTTTTCTAACCGCAAGTGTCTCGCCGCCGTTTACCTCAAAATAAGGGTAATCGGGTTTTCGGGTTCTAAACTGCCATTTCGCCTGCGCGTGCCGTCCGTTGCGGACATAGTCGAATACCGCCGTATAAAGCGTGCCGTATTCCAAAGGTTTGAGCGGGAAAAGGGCGAATTGGTGCGCGGTCAGCCTGCCGTTAGGGTCGTTGCCGGCGGTTAAAACCCTGACGGGGCGGATTTCGTTTTTACCCTGATACAGCTTGAAACTTTTCATCGCAATTTTGCCTGCCGCCTCGGAAAAATCAATGCTGGCAGGATTGCCTGTGATTTCATATTCCGGCACGGGGTCGGGACGTTCCCCGTAAAAATAAGGCAGCGCGCCGCCGCCAACCGGATAGGCGGTATAAAGCAATTCCGTTACGGGCATGGCTTCGTCAGCATAAACGGCCGCACCGTTGTGGCAAGCGTTGCGGTAATATTTCCGTCCTGCTTCCGGCTGCCGCCTTCCTTTTGCACAGGCGCGCTCGAAGCTGCCGTTGCCCTGATTGAATACGAGGACGGTTTTGCCGTTTTCGCGCACAAATGCCGCACCTGCTTCGTCGGTATGGCGGTCAAGCAGCGAAAGGCGGTGGTAGATTGCGCTCATCAAAGCGTCCACTTGGCGTTGCTGCGTGCGGATGTCGCTGTCGGACGATTCGGCGGCTTCCTCTTCCGTGCTGATGTTTTCATGCACGCCGTTGTAGAGATACCCGGCAAGGCGTGTGCGTTCGGTCAGCTTTTGTGCGGTGTAGTGCGGATTGTCGGGATGGTGTTCGCCGTGTCCGTCTTCGGGATTGAGCGTGAGATAGCGTGCGTGCCTGCGGGCGGAATTTTCCAAAACCGGCGCGTGTGCCAGCGCGTGCAAACCGATTTGTGTGCGGATGCGGTTGAGGTAGTGCAGCGCATCGCCGCCGTCCCTGATTTGCGGTGCGGACGGATAGACAAGTTCGCCCGCGGGCAGGGATTGGTTTTGGGTATGGTAGAAAACGCCTGCCGCCGAGCCCAATAGAAGCAGCCAAATAAAAAGGGATTTCATAATGCCGCCCTCCCGACGCGGCAACGGGGTGTTTTATCAAAACGGCAAACTTGCCAATGCGGTTTCCGCTTGCCGATTGCCAAACCGGCAAACCTTTCCCGTGCCGGTGCCGAACCCGATGCCGTCTGAACCTTCAGACGGCATCGGGTGTTTATTTGTCCACTCGGACGGGTGCAGGTTCGTATTGTGTCGATTCGTCGCCGTAATACAGCACGCCGAGTTTGACGGGGATGCGTCCCTGCGATTTGCGGTGGGCGTTGGAATCGCGCAAGGAATAGGCGCAGCCGCAGTATTCCTGCTGGTAGAAGTTTTCGCGTTTGCTGATTTCAATCATACGCGCGCCGCCGCCGCCTTTGCGCCAGTTGAAGTCCCAATAGGCCACATCATCGTAAGGCGCGGCGGCACGGTGTCCGCAGTCGTTGATTTGCGCCATATTTTTCCAGCGTGAAATGCCCAGCGAACTGGTAAAGACGGGAAAACCGTGTTCGTGCGCGTATTGCGCCGCTTTTTCAAAACGCATATCGAAACACATGGTGCAGCGGATGCCGCGTTCCGGCTCAAACTCCATGCCTTTGGCTTTGGCAAACCATTCTTTGCGGTCGTTTTCGTAGTCGTCGTCTTTATCGATGAAAGGGATGCCGAACTTTTCCGCAAAGCGCATGTTTTCCTCTTTTCGGAGCATATACTCTTTGTGCGGATGGATATTGGGATTGTAAAAATAAATGGTGTAGTCGATGCCGGAGGCAAGCATGGCTTCCATCACTTCGCCGCTGCACGGGGCGCAGCAGGAATGCAGCAAGACTTTTTTATGTCCGCCGGGCGGGACGAGTATGGGGCGGTCAATGTCGGTAACGGTAGGTTTGTTTTGTGTTTCCATTAACTTAACAATATCTGTCGAATACGGTCAAAGCGGCTATTTTACCAGAGCCGCCGAATGTAAAACAGGGTGTCAGGGCATCAGCCCGAGCTGCCTGAACGAACGGACGGTTTGCGAGGTAACGATAAAATGGTCGAGCAGCGAAACATCAACCAGCGACATGGCCTGTGCCAGCCGCCTTGTGAACATGATGTCTTCCTGCGAAGGTTCGGGCGAGCCGCCCGGATGGTTGTGCGCGATAATCAGGCTGTCGGCATATTCGTCCAATGCCAGTTTGACGATTTCGCGGATGTAAATCGTGTTTTCCGCAACCGTACCGCGCGACAGCTCTCTGACCGCAATCAGTTGGTTTTGGCGGTTCAGCAGCAGCGCGACGCTGACTTCGACTTTTTCCTGCCCCAAATGAAAGCGTAAATAATCGGCAACGGTATCGGGATCGGATAAGGTAATTTCTTCCTGCAATTCTTCCTCCAATATCCGCCGCCCGATTTCCCTGACCACGGCGAACTGTGTGAAACTTGCCGTCCCCATCCCTTTGTATGCCGACAGTTTGCCGACCTCCGCGCTCATCAGCCTCCCCAAGCTGCCGAACTCCTGCAATAGGTAGCGCGCCAAATCGACCGCGCTCATCCCGCGCGTCCCGACGCGTAAAAGGATTGCCAAAAGTTCGGCATCGCTCAAAGCCGCCGCCCCGCGTTCCAACAGCTTTTCCCTGGGCCTTTCGCCTTCCGGCCATTGCTTGATGCTCATGTTTTCCCTTTTTTAAATAGTCTGAGATGCCGTCTGAAACAGATGTTCCCACACGCCAAATATCCGAAATGCCGTCTGAACCGGATTTCCGCTTCAGACGGCATCTGTATTTCAAAACAGTCTTACGCCGTTTCTTCCAACTCGATTGAAGCCGCCAAAAGCGACAGACGTGCCATTACGCCGTAAACGTAGAGGCGGTTATGTTCGTTGTCCACGTCGCAGTCTTTTTCAGAACGCGGCATACCGAGCGAATCCCATTGTTCGAATACGCGTTTGCAGGCTTCTGGAGCTTCTTGCGAATTATCGCCGTTACCGGTAGGAATGCTGTTGGACAGCGGCACAAACACCATACCGCCGGCGTTGAGGTTTTCGTCCGCACCGCGCCCTTCGTGTACGCGGAAAAAGCCGCCGATGACGAAACGGTCCATCATATAGACGACGGGTTCGCACACCGCGCCGTTCAAGGTTTCATAGGTATAAACCCCTTCTTGGACAATCACTTCGCTGACTTCCAAGCCCTCTTTCACCTTCGCCATTTTGTTGCGGTTTTTGCGGTTCAAGCCGCGCACTTCGTCGGAGGATTTGACGCTCATCACACCCATGCCGTAAGTGCCGGCATCGGCTTTGACGATGACGAAAGGTTTGTCGGCAATGCCCGATTCGTCGTATTTGGCTTGAATTTTCGCCAGCACGCGTTCTACCGCTTCCGCCAGCGCATCTTCACCTTCGCGCCCTTGGAAGTCCAAACCGCCGATTTTTTCAAAATACGGGTTGATCTGCCATTCATCGATGTCAATCAGCTTGGCAAATTCGGCGGCAACTTGGTTGTACGCGCCGAAATGATTTGTTTTGCGGCGCGTCGTCCAACCGCCGTGCAGCGGCGGCAAAACGGTTTGGCCGATGCCTTTGAGAATGTCGGGAATGCCGGCGGACAAATCGTTGTTCAACAAAACCACGCAAGGCGAAAAGCCGTCGGCAAGGTGGACGCGGTCGCGGGTTCGCAGCAAAGGCTCAAGCAGGATTTTGTCGCCCAATGCAGTTTCAAATTCGGCCGGTTCGGTTACTTCCGGATTCAGGCTGCCCAAGCGCACTTCACACCCTGCCGAACGGAAAATCTCGCCGAGGGCGTAAACGTTTTGCAGGTAAAACGTATTGCGCGTGTGGTTTTCGGGAATAATCAATACGGATTTCTCCGTTTCGCAGGCGCGTTGCACCGCATCTTGCGCGGCAACCGCCGCCAGCGGGATGAAATTCGGATTCAGATTATTGAAGCCGCCCGGAAACAAATTCATATCGATAGACGAAATTTTGTAACCGGCGTTGCGTATATCGACCGAACCGTAAAACGGCGGGCGGTGCGCGTTCCACTGCGTGCGGAACCACGCCTCGATTTTGGCGTGATTGGACAGGATTTTTGCCTCAAACGCCTGAAGTTGCGCCGAATGTTCGGGCGACATAACCGGTAATTTCATCTTTCGTCTGCCTCTGTGTGTTTTTTGACAAGGTACAGATAATAATGCTTTTGAAAGAATGACGACAAGTATTCTTTCGTATCGAATCATTCTTTAGATATAACGAAATGAACAATATGTCTAATTTTTTCGTTAAAATTGTTTACAAAATAACACTGACTCAAAAATTAGACAAAATCTGTTGCGCAGTATAAAGAATACGTCTAAAATCCGCCCAATCCGCATCACCATTTATCCAAAAGAACAACATCATGACGGCACAAACCCTCTACGACAAACTCTGGAACAGCCACGTCGTCCGCGAAGAAGAAGACGGCACCGTCCTGCTTTACATCGACCGCCATCTGGTTCACGAAGTAACCAGCCCGCAGGCGTTTGAAGGTCTGAAAATGGCGGGGCGCAAGCTGTGGCGCATCGACAGCGTGGTCTCCACCGCCGACCACAACACCCCGACCGGCGATTGGGACAAAGGCATCCAAGACCCGATTTCCAAGCTGCAAGTCGATACGTTGGATCAAAACATCAAAGAGTTTGGCGCACTCGCCTACTTCCCGTTTATGGACAAAGGCCAGGGCATCGTACACGTTATGGGGCCCGAACAAGGCGCGACCCTGCCCGGGATGACCGTCGTCTGCGGCGATTCGCACACTTCCACCCACGGCGCATTCGGCGCACTGGCACACGGCATCGGCACTTCCGAAGTCGAACACACGATGGCGACCCAGTGCATTACCGCGAAAAAATCCAAATCTATGCTGATTGCCGTTGACGGCAAATTAAAAGCGGGCGTTACCGCCAAAGACGTGGCGCTCTACATCATCGGGCAAATCGGCACGGCGGGCGGCACGGGTTACGCCGTCGAGTTCGGCGGCGAAGCCATCCGCAGCCTTTCGATGGAAGGCAGGATGACCCTGTGCAATATGGCGATTGAGGCAGGCGCGCGTTCCGGTATGGTTGCCGTCGATCAAACCACCATCGACTATGTCAAAGGCAAGCCCTTCGCACCCGAAGGCGAAGCTTGGGACAAAGCCGTCGAGTACTGGCGCACGCTGGTGTCTGACGAAGGCGCGGTTTTTGATAAAGAATACCGTTTCAACGCCGAAGACATCGAACCGCAAGTTACTTGGGGCACGTCGCCCGAAATGGTTTTAAACATCGGCGGCAAAGTGCCGAATCCCGCCGAAGAAACCGATCCGGTCAAACGCAGCGGCATAGAGCGCGCACTCGAATATATGGGTTTGAAGGCCGGTACGCCGCTGAACGAAATCCCTGTCGATATCGTCTTTATCGGCTCTTGCACCAACAGCCGCATCGAAGACTTGCGCGAAGCCGCTGCTATCGCCAAAGGCCATAAAAAAGCCGGCAACGTACAGCGCGTGTTAATCGTCCCCGGCTCCGGTTTGGTTAAAGAACAAGCCGAAAAAGAAGGCTTGGACAAAATTTTCATCGAAGCCGGTTTTGAATGGCGCGAACCGGGCTGTTCGATGTGCCTTGCGATGAATGCCGACCGCCTCGCGCCGAGGCAACGCTGCGCCTCCACGTCCAACCGCAATTTTGAAGGCCGCCAAGGCAACGGCGGGCGCACCCACCTCGTCAGCCCCGCTATGGCCGCCGCCGCCGCCGTTACCGGACACTTTACCGACATCCGCACGATGGCGTAAGTATTTTCAGGCAGTCTTTAAGAATTTGACGAGGCCGTCTGAAATATGTCCCGTAAGGCAGAAACACCTAATATTCAAACCAAGGAGTTTAACCATGAACAAACTTTTCGTTACCGCCCTGTCCGCCCTCGCCTTGTCCGCCTGCGCCGGCACTTGGCAGGGCGCGAAACAAGACACCGCCCGCAACCTTGACAAAACACAGGCCGCCGCCGAACGCGCCGCCGAACAAACAGGCAACGCCGTCGAAAAAGGTTGGGACAAAACCAAAGAAGCCGTCAAAAAAGGCGGCAATGCCGTCGGACGCGGCATTTCCCATCTCGGCAAAAAAATCGAAAACGCCACCGAATAACCGATTTGCGATGCCGTCTGAAACCGTTTCAGACGGCATCGTCAGCACAAGACGCAAACCCATGAAAGCCTTTACCAAAATCACCGCCATCGTCGCCCCGCTCGACCGCAGCAACGTCGATACCGATGCCATCATCCCCAAACAATTTCTGAAATCCATCAAACGCAGCGGCTTCGGCCCCAACGCCTTTGACGAATGGCGTTACCTCGACCACGGCGAACCGGGCATGGACAACGGCAAACGCCCGTTGAACCCCGATTTTTCCCTGAACCAGCCGCGTTACCAAGGCGCGCAAATCCTGTTGACGCGTAAAAACTTCGGTTGCGGCTCTTCACGCGAACATGCCCCTTGGGCATTGGACGACTACGGCTTCCGCGCCATTATCGCCCCCAGCTTCGCCGACATCTTCTTTAACAACTGCTACAAAAACGGCCTTTTGCCCATCGTGTTGACCGAAGAACAAGTCGACCGGCTTTTCAAAGAAGTCGAAGCCAACGAAGGCTATCGGCTCTCCATCGACCTTGCCGAGCAAACCCTGACCACCCCGGGCGGCGAAACATTCACATTCGACATTACCGAACACCGCAAACACTGCCTCTTAAACGGCTTGGACGAAATCGGACTGACCCTGCAACACGCCGACAAAATTAAAGCCTTTGAAGAAAAACGCCGCCAAAGCCAGCCTTGGCTGTTTAACGGTTAAAACCTATGCCGTCTGAAGGCTGTTCAGACGGCATTCCTGATAACATATAATTGCTGCGGCTAATGTAAACAGAGGGGCGATAAATTGTTTTCATCTTTTAAGCGGGCTTAGCAACACTCTAAATTAATGCAACTCTCCATTTCAAATAAATTTTTAGATTTTTAATATGCAACAAATTAAATTTATTGACTTATTTTCCGGAATGAGTGGCATCAGGAAAGGATTCGAACAAGCCTGTCGGAAACAGTCGGTTGCTTGCGAATGTGTTTTTACTTCAGAAATCAAACCGGCAGCTTTGGAAGTATTGAAGCAAAACTACCCTGATGAAGTGCCGTATGGAGATATAACGAAAATTGAAACAGGGGATATTCCCGATTTTGACATCCTGTTGGCAGGATTCCCTTGTCAGGCTTTTTCTTTCGCCGGAAAAAGATTAGGCTTTGAAGATACACGGGGAACGCTTTTCTTTGATGTGGCAAGGATTTTAAAGGCAAAAAAACCAAAAGGTTTTATTTTGGAAAATGTGGAAGGATTGGTGACACACGATAGAAAAGATTCGACACAAAAAATAGGGCGCACCCTGACCGTTATTTTGGAAACCTTGGAAGCATTGGGCTACTATGTTTCTTGGAAAGTTTTAAATGCAAAAGATTTCGGCATTCCCCAAAACAGGAAGCGCATTTATCTGACAGGCAGTTTGAAATCCAAACCCGACTTATCTTTCGAAACAAGCCCAAGTCCGAAATTAAAAAATATTTTGGAATCGGGACTGCCTACTGAAAGCAGCCCTTTCATCAAAAAATTGCTAAAAAAATTTCCCCCGTCCGAACTGTACGGAAAATCAGTAAAAGACAAACGGGGAGGGAAAAACAATATTCACAGTTGGGATATTGAATTAAAAGGCGCAGTAACCGAAGAAGAGAAGCAATTGTTAAATATCCTTCTAAAAGAACGGAGGAAAAAAAAATGGGCTTCAGAAATCGGCATAGATTGGATGGATGGGATGCCTTTGACAAAAGCGCAAATTTCAACTTTCTATAAACACCCCGATCTCCAAAATATTTTGGACAGCCTGACAGACAAAGGCTATTTGGTTTTAGAGCATCCGAAACAAAAAATTGGCGGGCAAAGAATCAAAGATGAATCCCTGCCCAAAGGCTACAATATTGTTTCAGGTAAAAAATCTTTTGAAATCAATAAAATATTAGATCCAAACGATGTTGCGCCAACCTTGGTTGCAATGGATATGGAGCACCTTTTCGTCGTTGACAACGGCGGTTTGCGTACACTTACCGGAAAAGAAGGGTTACGCTTATTCGGCTATCCGGACGATTATTCGTTTGATATTCCCAAAAAAGACAGATGCGATTTATTGGGTAATACCGTTGCCGTCCCTGTGATTAAGGCGGTATCTGAAAGACTTCTGCATACTTTATAAACCGACAGGGATAAAATGATAAAACTTACTGCACAACAAATATTTGATAAGTTGCTGGATGAAGAAAAAATCTTATCGGCCAATGGTCAAATTAGATTTTTCTTAGGCGATGTGGATATTATCGTCAAACAAAAAGATGTTGTCGGCAACATCATTCAGGAATGGCTCGGCGGATGGTTGAGAAAAAGGGAAATTGAATTTGATGTTTCAACCAATACCCAAATGCCTCCCGATTTTTTTTTAAATAAAAAAGGCCGCAGCAGAGAATTGTTGGAAGTAAAGGCGTTCAACCGAAATGCCTGCCCGGGTTTTGATATTGCAGATTTTAAAATGTATTCTGATGAAATCATTCATAAGCCCTATATGCTGGATGTAGATTATTTAATATTCGGTTACGATATGGACGACAACGGCAATGTAACCATCAAGGATTTATGGCTTAAAAAAGTATGGCAAATTACCAGAAGCATGGATGGGTGGGCAATTAATCTTCAAGTCAAAAAAGGCGTGGTGCATAAAATCCGCCCGGGTGTTTGGTACAGCATAAATAAAAAGAATATGCCTATGTTTGAATGCTTGGAAGATTTTGTTTCCGCAATTGAAGAAACCGTTTATCAAAACCCGGCAACACGGCATAACGTATCCTTATGGAAAAAGAAATTTGAGGAAGCTTATAAAAAACACTACAACCGATCGATTTCCATACCCCGTTGGCACGAAATTGCACACAAATACAAAAAGAAATAACCCTTCAACCATCAACCCATAAGGAAACTTGAAATGACCAAACATATCGCCATCCTCCGAGGCGACGGCATCGGTCCCGAAATCGTCGCCGAAACCGTCCGCGTACTCGACAAATTTATCGCCCAAGGCTTGGATGCCGACTACGAATACGCGCCTTTGGGCGGCGAAGCCTACGACGAATACGGCCATCCTTATCCAGAATTTACGCAAAACCTCTGCCGCAAAGCCGATGCCGTCCTGCTTGGTGCAGTCGGTTCGCCCCAATACGACAATCTCGACCGTCCGTTGCGCCCCGAGCGCGGCTTGTTAGCAATTCGTAAGGATTTGAACCTGTTTGCCAATTTGCGTCCTGCCGTTTTATATCCCGAATTAGCCAACGCCTCCACGCTCAAGCCTGAAATCGTTGCCGGTTTGGATATTTTGATTGTGCGCGAACTTACCGGCGATATTTATTTCGGCGAACCGCGCGGCATCCGTGTTTTGGAAAACGGCGAACACGAAGGCTACAACACCATGAAATACAGCGAAAGCGAAATCCGCCGCATCGCCCACGTGGCCTTCCAATCCGCCCAAAAACGCAGCAAAAAAGTCTGCTCCGTAGGCAAAGCCAACGTTTTGGAAACCACCGAACTGTGGCGCGAAATCTTTGAAGAAATCGGCAAACAATATCCCGATGTCGAGCTTTCCCATATGTATGTGGACAATGCCGCCATGCAACTCGTGCGCGCGCCCAAACAGTTTGACGTGATTGCCACCGGCAACATCTTCGGCGACATCCTCTCCGACGAAGCCTCCATGCTGACCGGCTCCATCGGTATGCTGCCTTCCGCTTCTTTGGACGAAAACGGCAAAGGCCTGTACGAACCGTCTCACGGCTCCGCCCCCGACATCGCCGGACAAAACAAAGCCAACCCGCTGGCCACCATCCTCTCGCTTGCCATGCTGCTGCGTTACAGCCTGAACGACGAAGCGCGCGCGCAACAAGTCGAAAACGCCGTCCAAAAAGTGCTGCAACAAGGCTTGCGTACCGGCGATATTTACGAAGAAGGCACAAAACTCGTTTCCTGCTCCGAAATGGGCGACGCGGTACTCGCCGCCTTGTAAAAAACAAGGGGCTGTACTAGATTATCCCTAAATTCCACACCAATCCCGCAGGATTTTTAGCTGCCGGGACGGTGTGCCGAAGTTAAGTCGAAATTCGCATTCCCTCAACAACGGCGGGAAAGGTTTACGATCGATTCCGTTGTATTTTCGCAAGGCGCGTTTTGCCTGATTCCAAAAGTTCC
>NZ_QNRU01000009.1 GCF_003315235.1 Neisseria gonorrhoeae
CCGTTTAAACACGGTTTTTATCTGACAGGCGCGCAATCCGCCCCCTCATTTGCCGAACAAGCGGTCCGGACTCCCGCCCGCGCGGGAATGACGGCGGAAAGATTCTATTTTTCCCGATAATCGCCCACAATCTCAAATTCCTTCATTCTCTCAAAACAAAATCAGAACCCTAAATCCCATCATTCCCATCTATGTGAATATAAAAATTTTAAAAATTACTTTAATGATCGGTTGTTTAATCATTTTCACAAGCGAAAAAATCCCGTCTGAAGCCTTTTTTCCGGGCTTCAGACGGCATTTTTTGCTTGACGTTTCAACTGTAAATCTTCGCGCCTTTTTTGACGAACTCGACCGCTTTTTCCTCCATACCCTGCCGTTGGGCTTTTTGCTTGTCGGCGTAGTCGCGCACTTCCTGCGTGATTTTCATCGAGCAAAATTTGGGGCCGCACATTGAGCAAAAATGGGCGATTTTCGCGCCTTCGGCGGGCAGGGTTTCGTCGTGGAAGCTCTCGGCGCGTTCGGGGTCGAGGCTTAAGCGGAATTGGTCGCGCCAGCGGAATTCGAAACGCGCCTTGCTCAGGGCGTTGTCGCGTAATTGCGCGCCCGGCCAGCCTTTGGCGAGGTCGGCGGCGTGGGCGGCGAGTTTGTAGGTGATGATGCCGGTGCGCACGTCTTCTTTGTCGGGCAGCCCCAAATGTTCTTTGGGGGTAACGTAACAAAGCATCGCCGTGCCGTACCAGCCGATATTGGCCGCGCCTATGCCCGAAGTGATGTGGTCGTAGCCGGGGGCGATGTCGGTAACGAGCGGGCCGAGTGTGTAAAACGGTGCTTCAAAGCAGTGTTGCAACTCTTCGGTCATATTTTCTTTGACGCGTTGCAGCGGCACATGGCCGGGGCCTTCGATCATGACTTGTACGTCGTGTTTCCACGCTTTATCGGTCAATTCGCCCAAGGTGTGCAATTCGGCGAATTGGGATTCGTCGTTGGCATCGGCAATGCAGCCGGGGCGCAGGCCGTCGCCCAAGCTGAACGATACGTCATACGCCTTCATGATTTCGCAGATTTCGTCGAAATGCGTGTAGAGGAAGTTTTCCCGATGATGTGCCAAACACCATTTCGCCATAATCGAACCGCCGCGCGATACGATGCCGGTGAGGCGGTTGGCGGTCATCGGCACATAACGCAGCAACACGCCCGCGTGTATGGTGAAATAGTCCACGCCTTGTTCCGCCTGCTCGATTAAAGTGTCGCGGAACAAATCCCAAGTCAAATCTTCGGCGATGCCGCCGGTTTTTTCCAAAGTTTGGTAAATCGGCACTGTGCCGATGGGGACGGGCGCGTTGCGGATAATCCATTCGCGCGTTTCGTGGATGTGCGCGCCTGTGGATAAGTCCATAATCGTGTCCGCGCCCCAACGCAGCGACCACACCATTTTTTCGACTTCTTCGGTCAGGCTGGAGGTTACGGCGGAATTGCCCAAGTTGCCGTTGATTTTGACGCGGAAGTTGCGGCCGATAATCATCGGTTCGAGTTCGGGGTGGTTGATGTTGGCGGGGATAATCGCGCGTCCGGCGGCGATTTCTTGGCGCACGAATTCGGGGGTGATTTGGTCGGGACGGGTCGGGATGTTCGCACCGAAACTTTGCCCTGTGTGCTGTTTCAAGAGCTTGGCGTATTCAGGCCGTCTGAAAAGCTCGTCCAGCTTCATGCGTTCGCGTATGGCGGCGAACTCCATTTCGGGCGTGATAATGCCTTGGCGGGCGTAATGGAGCTGGGTTACATTGCGGCCGGCTTTGGCACGGCGCGGGCGGGTGATTTGGTTGAAGCGCAGATGGGCGGTTTTCGGATCGTGCGCACGTTCGATGCCGTATTCGCTGGAGAGTTTGGGCAGGATTTCGGTATCGCCGCGTTCGTCCAGCCACGCCGTGCGGATGTGCGGCAGGCCTTGTTTCAGGTCGATGTGCGCCGCCGGATCGCCGTATGCGCCGCTGGTGTCGTACACCGGAATAGGCGGGTTGGCTTCCGTACCTTGCGCCGTGTAGGTGTCGTCCTGACGGATTTCGCGCAAAGGTACGCGGATGTCGTCGCGGCTGCCTTGCAGATACACGCGTTCGGAGTTCGGATATTTGAAGCGGATGCCGATGTCTTCGCTCAAGTCGGAAAGTTCGCGCGCTTCGTTGCCGGAAATTTTGGCGGTTTTTTTTGGCGTAGTCATAAAAAATGCTCCTGTTTTCTCGTTTAGAATAAAGAAACAGGAGCGTTTTGCGTTTTCAGACGGCATTTGAAAACCAATGCCGTCTGAAAGACAGAATCCGTGAAAACTCCCCACGCAGGTATTATCCCGATCGGGTGTAAAGGGTATTTCTCAGCCGCCTGAACATCAGGCAGCACCCCTGTTTCGATGTTAACCAAAATTAAATCACGAACATGAACTTTTGTAAAGAAAATGATATTTCAAATCAGGCATAAGCCGCCGGACGGAAAACTTTATGATTTTTCACGGAAATAATGTTTGACAACATAAAAAATCTGCCGTATAGTTTCATCTTCTGACGCGGGATGGAGCAGCATGGTAGCTCGTCGGGCTCATAACCCGAAGGTCGTAGGTTCGAATCCTGCTCCCGCAACCAAATATCAAACCCCTCGGTTCAATGCCGAGGGGGTTTTGTTTTTCCTGTTTCCTGCCGCCTCCGTTTTTTGCCGGATTTTCCTTCCTGCCGCAATATCGGAACGGCAGACCGCCGTCTGTTTGCGGTTGCAAATTCAGGCGGTTTGGCTACAATCTTCCGCATTGTGTTCAAGAAAGCCGGCTATGCCGACCGTCCGTTTTACCGAATCCGTCAGCAAACAAGACCTTGATGCCCTGTTCGAGCGGGCAAAAGCAAGTTACGGTGCCGAAAGTTGCTGGAAAACGCTGTATCTGAACCGTCTTCCTTTGGGCAATCTGTCGCCGGAATGGGCTGAGCGCATCAAAAAAGACTGGGAGGCAGGCTGCTCCGAGTCTTCAGACGGCATTTTTCTGAATGCGGACGGCTGGCCGGATATGGGCGGACGCTTGCAGCACCTCGCCCGCACATGGAACAAGGCGGGGCTGCTTCACGGATGGCGCAACGAGTGTTTCGACCTGACCGACGGCGGCGGCAACCCCTTGTTCACGCTCGAACGCGCCGCTTTCCGTCCGTTCGGACTACTCAGCCGCGCCGTCCATCTCAACGGTTTGGTCGAATCGAACGGCAGATGGCATTTTTGGATAGGCAGGCGCAGTCCGCACAAAGCAGTCGATCCCGGCAAGCTCGACAATATTGCCGGCGGCGGTGTTTCCGGCGGCGAAATGCCGTCTGAAGCCGTGTGCCGCGAAAGCAGCGAAGAAGCCGGTTTGGATAAAACGCTGTTTCCGCTCATCCGCCCAGTATCGCGGCTGCACAGCCTTCGCCCCGTCAGCCGAGGTGTGCACAATGAAATCCTGTATGTGTTCGATGCCGTCCTGCCCGAAACCTTCCTGCCTGAAAATCAGGATGGCGAGGTAGCGGGTTTTGAAAAGATGGACATTGGCGGCCTATTGGATGCCATGTTGTCGAAAAACATGATGCACGACGCGCAACTGGTTACGCTGGACGCGTTTTACCGTTACGGTCTGATTGATGCCGCCCATCCGCTGTCCGAGTGGCTGGACGGCATACGTTTATAGGATGCGCCATGCTTGAACTGAACGGACTCTGCAAATGCTTCGGCGGCAAAACGGTCGCCGACAACATCTGCCTGACTGTCGGGCGCGGCAAAATACTCGCCGTACTGGGGCGGTCGGGCTGCGGCAAATCCACCCTGCTGAATATGATTGCGGGCATCGTCCGGCCGGACGGCGGCGAAATTCGGCTGAACGGGGAAAACATTACCTGTATGCCGCCCGAAAAACGCCGTATCTCGCTGATGTTTCAAGATTACGCGCTGTTTCCCCATATGAGTGCGCTGGAAAATACGGCATTCGGTTTGAAAATGCAAAAAATGCCGAAAGCCGAAGCCGAACGCCTCGCCTTGTCGGCACTTGCCGAAGTCGGGCTGGAAAACGAGGCGCACCGCAAGCCTGAAAAACTTTCCGGAGGCGAGAAGCAACGGTTGGCACTGGCGCGCGCTTTGGTTGTCCGCCCTTCCCTGCTGTTGCTGGATGAATCGTTTTCCAGTTTGGACACGCATTTGCGCGACCGGCTGCGCCGTATGACCGCCGAACGCATCCGCAAGGGCGGCATCCCTGCCGTTTTGGTAACGCATTCGCCCGAAGAGGCCTGCACGGCGGCGGACGAAATCGCCGTCATGCACGAGGGGAAAATCCTTCAATGCGGTACGCCCGAAACCTTGATTCAAACGCCTGCCGGCGTGCAGGTCGCCCGTCTGATGGGGCTGCCCAATACCGACGATGACCGCCATATTCCGCAAAATGCCGTGTGCTTGGACAATCATGGAACGGAATGCCGCCTGCTGTCCCTCGTCCGCCTGCCCGACTCGCTCCGGCTTTCCGCCGTCCATCCCGAACACGGCGAGCTGACCTTAAACCTGACTGTCGGACAACATACGGACGGTATTTCCGGAAACGGTACGGTCCGCATCCGCGTCGATGAAGGGCGTATCGTCCGTTTCCGATGATGCGGCAGAAATGCCTGCCAAACAAAATGCCGTCTGAAAATTTTTCAGACGGCATTTCTTGACCAAAGCAGCTGTATTTTTTAAGGGCGTTATTTGACTGCAACCCGCTCGCATTGTCAACAATATTTATTTCCGTCCCTTGACTTCGGCTTCTTCCGCGACAGACACGCTGTTGATCTGTTTGATCAGCTTTTCCGACTTCTCTTCGTCTTCGCAGCGGATGACTTTCGCAATATCGCCTTCGAGCTGTCCGGCATTGCTGTGCAGAATGATGTTTTTGACGGGCAGGATGTTGTTCGGATTCATGGAAAAACGGCGCAGCCCCATACCCAATAAAACGCGGGTAAACGCGGTATCGCCCGCCATCTCGCCGCATACGGACACGTCTTTGTCCATGCGGTTGGCGGTACGGATGACGTGTTGCAGCATTTTCAGCACGGAAGGATGTCCGGGTTGGTAGAGATGGCTGACGCTGTCGTCGCCGCGATCGACGGACAGAATATATTGGATCAAATCGTTGGTACCGACGGAGATGAAATCGACCAGTTTCAAAATACTGCCGACGGTCAGCGCGGCAGACGGAATTTCAATCATGCAGCCGATGCCGACTTCGCCGAAGGCATCGCCGCGTTCGGCAAGCTGGCGTTGCGCGGTGTCGAGGTGGATGAGGCACTGGCGCACTTCGGATACGGAGGTAATCATCGGCCACATCATGCGGACGGGACCGTGTACCGCCGCACGGAGGATGGCGCGCATCTGCGTGCGGAACATGACCGGTTCGGCAAGGCACAGGCGGATGCCGGTCATGCCCAGCGCGGGGTTGAGGCTGCCGTTGGGCGTGCTGTTTTTCCCGAACCAGCGCGGATTTTTGTCCACACCCAAATCGACTGTCCGTATCGTTACGCTTTTGCCCTTCATTTTTTTGACAATCGCGCTGTACACTTCGTACTGCTCGTCTTCAGACGGCATCGTATCGCGGTTCAGGTAAAGAAACTCGCTGCGGAACAGCCCGATGCCGTCTGCGCCGAGGTTGTGCAGCGGTTTCACGTCTTCGGCGGATTCTATATTGCCCACAAGCTCGATGCAGACCCCGTCGGCGGTAGCGGCGGCGGTTTTTTTGAGCTTGTTCAAATCGCGTTTGTGGCTGCGGTATTCGCGGGCGCGGCGGCGGTATTCGTTCAACACCGACTCATCCGGCGAAATAATCAACACGCCGTTGATGCCGTCCACGATGACCGTTTCGCCTTCGGTAATCAGTTTGCGCGCGTTGTGCAGCCCGACGACGGACGGGATGTCCAAGCTCCTGCCCAAAATCGCCGTATGCCCGGTGGGGCCGCCGGCATCGGTAACGAAGGCGGCAATGCGCTGCTCTTTAAACAAAACCGTGTCGGCGGGTGAAAGGTCGTTTGCAATCAGAACGGTTTCGTCAAACAGGTTGTCGGCAACCTCCAACTCGTTGCCCTGCCCGATCAGGTTGTTGTGGATGCGGCGGACGACTTGCAGCATATCCTGCTTGCGTTCGCGCAAATAGGCATCGTCCATATTGTCGAATTGGGCGGCGAGTTTGTCGCTCTGCTGCTTCAATGCCCACTCGGCGTTGATTTTTTGTTCCCTTAAAATATCGACGGGTTCGCGCGACAAGGTAACATCGGTCAAGAGCATCAGGTGCAGCGAGATGAACGCGCCCAACTCGGTCGGGGCGTTTTCGGGAATCGCGCTGCGGAGCTGTTCCAACTCTTTGCGCGTGGCTTTGACGGCGGCATCGAAACGTTCGGCTTCGGCATCGGTGTCCGCCTGAGCAACATCATACTGCGGCACTTCCTCCGTACCGCGCGCAATCAGGTGGGCGCAACCGACGGCAATGCCTTTGCCCGCCGCCACGCCGTGCAGCACGATACTCATTATTCGCCCTCGCCGAAGTAGTCGTTGATTAAGTCGGTCAATGCCTTCATGGCTGCGGCTTCGTCCAAGCCGTCGGTTTCCAGTTCGATGACCGTACCCTTGGCGGCTGCGAGCATCATCAGCCCCATAATGCTTTTGCCGTTGACGCGGCTGCCGTTTTTCGTAACCCAGACTTCGCTTTTGAATTGGGACGCGGTTTGGGTGAACTTGCTGGACGCGCGGGCGTGGAGTCCGAGTTTGTTGATGATTTCGATGGATTGTTTGAGCATTTCGGTTCCCGTGTTATGTATAGTGGATTAACAAAAACCAGTACGGCGTTGCCCCGCCTTGGCCCAAAGGGAACGATTCCCTAAGGTGCTGAAGCACCAGGCGAACCGGTTCCGTACCATTTGTACTGTCTGCGGCCCGCCGCCTTGTCCTGATTTTTGTTAATCCGCTATATATCGGCAGCAGACGCCGTTTAAAATGTTTTCCTGCCCTGCCGCTTCTTCAGACGGCATCGCCGCTGCGCCGGCACACCAAATCTTCGGGCGCGGACGTGATGGCGAAAATGCCTTTTACCGCCGCCTCCCTGACGCATTCGGTAAAGGCGGCAAAGTCTTCCGCCGCCGGCGAATATTGGACGGCCTTAATCATCATCGGCGCGTTCAGCCCGGTCAAAATCGCCGATTTGTTTTCGCGCACGAGCCGGCGGGCGGCATTGCAGGGGGTCGCGCCGAAGATGTCGGTCATAATCAATACACCGTGGTTTTCAGGAAACTCTTGCAGCGCGGAAATGGCGTTGTTGATAATGTCGTCTTGGTCTTCCGTCGGCTGCACGCCGAGTATGCGGACGTTTTCAGGCAGCCCGCCCGGAAAAAAATGATGCGCCAGCTTGCGGTAGGCTTCGCCTATGGTTTCGTGTGTGATGATTAAAAGCCCTATCATATTGATGCGTCCTGTTCCTCATTAATCCTGCCGGCGTATGGGCGCGATGCCGTCTGAAAGGCCTTCAGACGGCATCGCATCCCTTATTTTCCGCCCAATGCGTAAATCTCGCCCAGATTGCGCCAGCAGCCTGCCGCATCCATGCCGTAACCGAAAACATAACGGTTCGGCACATCCAGTCCGACATAATCGGCTTTGACCGGTTTTTCTTTGTCGATTAATTTATTGGCGAACACCGCCGCACGGCAGCTTGCCGCACCCATTTCCAAAAGTTTGGCTTGAATGGCGGACATCGTATGCCCTTCGTCCAAAATATCGTCCAACACGACCACGTGCCTGCCCCGGATTTGTTCCGCATCGGGCATACGCTTCCAGTTGAACGCGCCGCCCTCCAGCTTGTCGCCGTAACGGGAAACGTGAACATAATCAAAATCTAAGGGAAAACGCAACAGCGGCAGCAACTGCCCCGTAAACACCACCGCGCCGCCCATCACGGGCAGCAGCAACGGATATTTATCCCCCAAATCGCGCGTAATCTCGTCCGCCACTTTTTGCAGTGCGGCACGGCATTGGCCTTGGTCGAACAAAAGATCGGCGTTTTCAAGCATCGCCTGTGTTTCAAGGCGTTTGGTTTCTAAATCGGTCATATGTCGGAATCGGTCGGTAAAAGGAAAATTATAAACCAAAGTATCGGATGCCGTCCGAGCCGTCCTGCTCAACGGTCGGTACGCACGCGCACAAATGTGGCAAATTTCGGCGTGCCTTTCCGCGTAAAGCCACGGTAACGGTAGGTAATCAGCGTGCCGATTTTGGGCGGGTTGTCGCGGTCTTTGTCCTTGAAACCGCTGCCGATGCGGAATTCGCCGTGTCGGTTTTTGCAGCCGACCGCGCCCAGCCGTCCGGCGTTTCGCCCTTTGCCCTCATAGTGCCGCGTTACCGTGCATTCGTCGTCGTATTGGCTTTTCAGCTTCAATAATTGGCTGCTCCTGCCGCCGCTGTAACGGGATTCGGGCTGACGCAGCATCACGCCTTCGCCGCCCTGCGCTTCGATTTGTTTTAAAAAGTCCATCGCGTGCCGCCGGTCGCGCACTTTGATTTGCGGGATGATGGTAATCGGCGCGTTCGGATGCGTTTTCAGCCACTGCGTTGCGACTGCCAAACGTTGGTAGAGGTTGCCCTGCGCCTTGGGTACGTCGAAAACGTGCAGGCGGATACCGCGCCAGTCTGAAGAAACAGAACGCACGGTAGCGGAAATCTGCTCGAACTGACCGCGCCCGCTATACAATTCGCCGTCCAAAGGATAAGGCGGAAACTGCGCGGTAAAGCCTTTGGGCGGCGTAAACGCATAACCCTGACGGCTTATCAGGTGCTTTCCGTCCCAATACGCGCGCACGCCGTCGAGCTTCTCGCTCATCGCCCAGCCGGCAATGTCCTGCCCTTTGTATTCCTGCGCCAGCATCAAATCCGCCGCGCCTGCCGATGCAGGGATGAAAACCGCCGTAAAAATCGGTATGATGCCGCCGATTATCTTCTTAATCACCTGATTCCCCCAATATCAAAACAGGCGGCAAACCGCCATAAAACAAACGGCAAACCCGATGCCGTCTGAAAAACCGTTTTAGGAACACGCCGATGACCCTACGTTACGAAATTCTCCCCGTTACCCCCTTCCGCCAAAACTGCACCCTGATTTGGGACGACGAAAGCGGCGAAGCCGTCCTGACCGATGTCGGCGGCGACGTGCCGTTCCTGCTGCAAGCGTTGGCAAACCGCAAACTCACGCTCACGGCAATCTGGCTGACGCACGGTCATCTCGATCACGCGGGCGGCGTGGTCGAGATGCTGGAAACGCATAAAGTCCCCGTCCTCGGCCCGCACCGCGAAGATGAATTCCTGCTCCAATCGCTGCCGCAAACCACCGCGCAATACGGATTCCCCGTCTCGCCCGCCTTTGCGCCGAACCGTTGGCTCGAAGAAGGCGAAACGCTCACGGTCGGACGCTATGCCTTCCAAGTGCTGCATATTCCGGGGCACACGCCCGGACACGTGGTTTTCTATTGTGCCGAAGCGGAGCTGCTGATTGCGGGCGACGTGCTGTTTTACGAAACCATAGGCAGGACCGATTTTCCGCGCGGCAACCACGCCGACTTAATCAACAATATCCGCAACAAATTATTCGCCTTCCCCGAAACCGTGCAAGTTGTCGCCGGACACGGGCGTATGACTTCCATCGGACACGAAAAACGGCACAATCCGTTTTTCTAACCGACTTCCCAAAGTCTTCAGACGGCATCATCTGCACTGATGCCGTCTGAAACGCATCCGCCTTTCCTATTCGGCTTCGTCAGCCGCTTCCTGTTCCGAAGGTTTGCCCAAAGCAAATGCCGTCTGTTCGTTGGCACGCTCGACCAAATCCCGTTGAAGCTGTTTGCCTGCCTTCACGCCCAACAGACGCAGTTTCTCGGCGCGTCCGACCAGATTCCCGCGTCCCTCGGCAAGTTGCTTGAATGCCGTCTGAAAGCTGTTTTGCGCCTGATCGATGCCTTTGCCGACGCTTTCGAGCGTCTGTACGAAGCCGACAAACTTGTCGTACAGCTTGCCGCCTTCGTCCGCAATCGCCAGCGCGTTTTGGTTTTGCTGCTCGTTGCGCCAAATATTCGCCACCGTCCGCAAAGTCGCCAGCAGCGTACTGGGGCCGACCAGCATAATCCGTTTGTCGAAACACTCTTGGAACAAGCCCGCGTCATTCTGCAACGCCAGCAGGTAGGCCGGTTCGACAGGGATAAACATAAAGACGAAATCCAATGTGTTCACACCTTCCAAATCGGTGTAATCCTTCAGCGACAAGCCTTTCATATGCGCGCGTATGCTGGCGATATACGCCGCCAGTTCGCGTGCCGCCTCATCCGCATCCGCCGCCTGCGTGTAGCGCACATAAGCCGTCAGCGAAACCTTGGAATCAATGACAATCTGCTTGTTGTCGGGCAGGTTGACCAAAACGTCGGGCTGGAGGCGGCGCGTGCCGCCGTCTTCCTCTTTTCGGACGGATGCCGCCTGAACCACATATTCCCGCCCTTTCTGAAGGCCGGAATTTTCCAAAACCGTTTCCAGAATCATCTCGCCCCAATTGCCCTGAACCTTGTTCTGCGTGCCGGTCAGCGCGTTGGTCAGGGCCTTTGCCTCGCTGTGCAGCTGCGCATTCAACCCTTGGAGCCGTTTCAATTCGTTTTCCAAAGTCAGCCGCTCGCGCGATTCTTTATCATAAGTTTGCCTGACCAACTCGCCGAAACCGTGGATGCGTTCGTTCAACGGGTTCAAAACCTGATGGAGCTGCTCGCGGTTCTGCTCGGTAAAACGGCGGCTTTTTTCTTCCAAAATCGTGTTGGCAAGATTTTGAAACTGATCGCTCAAGCTTTTGCGCGCCTCGCCCAGCAAGGACAGCTTTTCTTCAGAAGCAAGGCGTTCCTGTTCGATTTGCGTTGCCAAACGTTCGTTTTCAACCGCCAAACCCTGCGCCTTTTCCTGCAACTCGGTATGCGACTGCCTCAACCGCTCCGCTTCCGCCTCTTTTTCCTGCAAATAGGCAATCTGTTTTTCGGCGGCGGCAAAACGGTTGCCCACATCGGAAAGGTCGTTTTGCACGTCGCGGACAGTTTGGCGGCTTTCTTCCAAATCGGTTTCGATTCTTTGGCGGATTTGGCGTTCCAAGGCATATTGGTCGGCAAACGCCTTCCGTTCCTGTCCGAGCTGCGTTGCCAAACGTTCGTTTTCAACCGCCAAACCCTGTGCCTTTTCCTGCAACTCGATATACGACTGCTTCAGCCGCGCCGACTCCGCCTCTTTTTCCTGCAAATGGGCAATCTGCTTTTCGGCTGCGGAAAAACGGTTGCCCAAAGCATAATTTTCGTCCTGCAAATGCTCGTATTTCCCATCCAAAGCGGCCAATTCTGATGCAATTTCTGCGTGTGCCTGTTCAATAAAATCACATCTTGCCGCCTTTTCCGCCAATTGCGCGTTCAAACCGGCAAACTCGCCCTGAAACCTGCCCTTCATCAGCAACCATGTAAACAACACGCCCGACACCAACGCCGCCAAAGGCAGCAAAACAGTCATCAGCTCCATCAATCATCCTAATATTCAAACATTTTCACACCGGACAAAACCGCCGCCATTCTACCTGTTTGCACGGTGCAGCTCCAAAAAATATAGCGGATTGGCTTTAAACCTGTTCGACATCGCCTTACCATGCTGCTTGCGGTTTCAGACCTTTTCCTAATTCAATATCAATCTGCCACAAACCCTGATTAAGTTCCCGATGTCTGACATTTTTAGAATGATGCCGTCTGAAATGTTGCAGCTATGTTCAGACGGCATACGGATTCAGGCTTTTCAAACGGCAGGCAAAATGAAAAAAGGGCAAACCCTAAAGGATTTGCCCTTTTGTTCCAAACGCTTAGTGTACGTCTTTCCAATATTCTTTTTTCAGGAAATACGCCAAAGGCAGCATAACCGCAAATAGGAAAATCATCACGACATAGCCTATACGTTTGCGTTGCAGTTGTGCAGGTTCGCCCATGTACACAAGGTAATTGACCAAATCGCGTACATATGCGTCGTACTCTTTCTGGATCACTTTGCCGTTAGGCAGGCGGCGGCTGTGCAAACCGGTAGATTCCCAATACAGCTTAGGCTTCATCTCGCCGTGTTCGTCTTTTACCATAACCGGCTGACCTTTGGCATCCAACTCAACGGCTTGAACGCCTTGCTGTTCCCACAACGGGTGGGGCATACCGACTTTATCGAATACAGTATTGTTCCAGCCGCTCGGACGGGTCGGATCTTTATAGAAGCCACGCATATAAGCGTAAAGGTAGTCTGCACCTTTGGAACGCGCAATCAATGTCAAATCGGGCGGAGCAGCACCAAACCATTTTGCCGCATCTTTCGGGTTCATCGCCGAATGCATGACATCGCCGACATTATCGGTGGTAAACATCAGGTTTTTCTTGATTTCTTCGTCAGTCAAACCGATGTCTTTCAAACGGTTGAAACGCATACCGCTTGCCGAGTGGCAGGACAGGCAATAGTTGGTAAAGATTTGTGCGCCGCGCTGCAGGCTGACTTGGTCGCGCAAATCGATATCGACTTTCTCATAGTGTGCATGACCGCCCGAAGCAAATGCCGCACCCATGGGTACTGCCGACAGCAAGGCAGCAAACCAATTTTTCATAGCTTGTTTCATTTTGACTGCCCTCATCAGATGTTGGTTGCAAACAGGTAAGCACCCACGGCGGTAATGCCGACGTAAACAAAGAACATGATTTTTTGTTTGGCGGTGCTCATGGTTACGCGTTCGGGAACCGGTTTGTTTTTATCCAGCTTGGTATAGAACGGCATACCCAGGAAGAATGCGAAATAGACGAAGGACAGGATGCGCGCGACCAAAGTACGCGTATCGGTTGCCACCATCGCGCCCAAAATACCCAAACCGATAAAGGAAATGATGAACAAGACCAATGCGGTTTTGAAAATCGGACCGCGGTAACGGACGGATTTCACCTCGCCCCTATCCAGCCAAGGCAGCAGGGCAATCAACACGACCGCCGCGCCCATACCGATTACACCCCAAACCTGCGTTCCCAAGAAGGAAGGAATCGCACGCAAAATGGCGTAGAACGGTGTGAAATACCATACCGGCGCAATGTGCGGGGGTGTTTTCAGCGCATTTGCCGCATCGAAGTTCGGCGCTTCCAGGAAGTAGCCGCCGCCTTCAGGGGCAAAGAACAATACGGCACAGAAGACAATCAGGAATACAACGACGCCCAGGATGTCTTTAACAGTGTAGTAAGGGTGGAACGGGATGCCGTCGCGCGGAATGCCGTTTTCATCTTTGTTTTTCTTGATTTCCACACCGTCGGGGTTGTTAGAGCCCACTTCGTGCAGTGCGATGATGTGTGCCACGACTAAACCGAGCAATACCAGCGGTACGGCGATAACGTGCAGGGCGAAGAAGCGGTTCAGGGTAACGTCGGAAACGTTGAAGTCGCCGCGAATCCAAGTGGACAAATCAGGACCGATGACGGGAATGGCGGAGAACAGGTTGATAATCACCTGCGCACCCCAAAAGGACATCTGACCCCAAGGCAGCAGGTAGCCCATAAAGGCTTCCGCCATCAATGCCAAGAAGATCAAAGAACCGAAAATCCACACCAATTCGCGCGGTTTTTTATATGAACCGTAAATCAAACCACGGAACATGTGCAGATAAACAACAATGAAGAAGAAAGATGCGCCGGTGGAGTGCATGTAGCGGATAATCCAACCGCCGGACACGTCGCGCATGATGTACTCTACTGCGGTAAAGGCAGCAGGCAGATGGTAGGCATTCAGGTTGCCGTCCGGTTTGTAGTTCATCGTCAGGAAAATACCGCTGACGATTTGAATCACGAGGACGAGCAGGGCTAAAGAGCCGAAATAGTACCAAAAATTAAAGTTTTTCGGCGCATAGTATTGCGCCAAATGCTCATTCCACATTTTAGACAGGGGGAAGCGAGCGTCCATCCAGCCTAACAATGCTTTTGCTTTGCTATTGGTTTGGTTTGCCATAATTATCGTTCCTTATTCTTAGTCTTCGCCCACCAAGATAGTTGTGTCGCTCAAGTATTTATATGGCGGGACAACCAGGTTGGTCGGGGCAGGAACACCTTTATATACGCGGCCGGCCAAGTCGAATTTCGAACCGTGGCAGGGGCAGAAGAAGCCGCCTTTCCAGTCTGCACCCAAATCGGCGGGGGCAATGTCGGGACGGAAGGTGGGCGAGCAGCCCAAATGGGTGCAGATACCGATGGCGACAAGGATGTTCGGCTTAATCGAACGGGTCTCGTTTTTAGCATACTCCGGCTGCTGTTCCGCATCGGAATTGGGATCGGTAAGTTCGCCGTTCAGGCCTTTCAGGTCTTTAAGCTGCTGATCTGTACGGTTGAGCACCCAAATCGGTTTGCCTTGCCACTCGGCGGTCAGCAGCTGACCCGCTTCGATTTTACTGACATCCACTTCGACGGCAGCACCGGCGGCCTTGGCTTTTTCCGAAGGGAAAAAACTGACCACAAACGGCGTTGCCACACCCAATGCTGCCACTCCGCCCGCGCCGCAGGTCGCAAGTGTCAGGAAACGGCGGCGGCCGTTGTTGATTTCTTGATTATCCATTATTCAGTCGTCCTAATATTTTGGGAATGCCGAGCCATTAAACATTGCAATTTTACCCAGTTTGCAGTGATACTCAAAGCATTATTTAAAATAAGGTAAAGTTTTATGATATTTCTCAAGACTCAAGCCGGGTTGTTTTCGTCAAAATGGCACACTTCCAACCCGAAAACCTCTGCCGCCGATTCTGCCAGCGCGCGTACGCCGTAACGTTCCGTCGCGTGATGCCCTGCCGAAATGAAAGCCGTACCCGTTTCATTGGCGAGGTGGTATTGGGCTTCGGAAATTTCACCCGTCAGATACAGATCGACGCCTTCATCTATTGCCGTCTGAAAAAAGCCCTGTGCACCGCCGGTACACCATGCGACCCGTCGGATTTCGCGTTCGGGTTTGCCGATGACGACAGGCTTACGTCGCAAAACTGTTTCAATATGCGCCGCCAATGCGCCGAGTGTCTTGGCTTGTTTCAGGCTGCCCGAGTTGAGCAGGTTTTGTTCGCCGAACCGTTTTTCTGTCGCAAAACCCAATCTGTCGGCGAGTTGGGCATTGTTGCCCAGTATGGGATGCACATCCAGGGGCAGATGGTAGCCTGCCATATTGATGTCGTGCCGTAACAGTGCGGCAATCCGTTCTTTTTTCCAACCGGTAACGGTCGGCAGCTCGCTTTTCCAGAACATACCGTGATGCACCAAAAGCAAATCTGCCTTCTGCTCCACAGCAAAATCAATCGCTGCCCTGCTTGCCGTTACCGACGTAACGATTTTCCCGATATATTCCCTCCCTTCAACCTGCAAACCATTGGGGGCGTAATCTTTAAACGATGCCGTCTGCAACGTTTCGTCGCACCAGGCTAAAAAATCTCTGCGCAAAACCATATTTTTCCTGTCATTTCCAAACAAGCGGGCATTCTAACCGCAAATGCCCGAAACGCCCATTTTTCCGATTTGCACCCGCATATGAATTATTTTAATATGCGCCGGTTCAATATGCCGTCTGAAGCCCCATGGATTCCATTATCGAATTGCGCCACCTCAAAACCCTGCTGGCACTTGAAGAAACCGGCAGCGTCTCCCTTGCCGCCAAACGGGTTTTCCTTACCCAATCCGCCCTTTCCCACCAGATCCGTATGCTCGAAAACCACTACGGCACGCCGCTGTTCGAACGCAAATCCACGCCCCTGCGCTTTACCCCGGTGGGCGAAAGGCTGCTGCGCCTCGCCCACGAACTGATACCTCAAGTTGCTGTTGCAGAACGAGATTTGGCGCGAATCACGGAAGGGGAGGCGGGAGAGCTGCGGATTGCCGTCGAATGCCATACCTGTTTCGACTGGCTGATGCCCGCCATGGGCGAATTCCGCCCGATGTGGCTCCAAGTCGAACTGGATATCGTATCAGGATTCCAAGCGGATTCCGTCGGGCTGCTGCTGCAACACCGCGCCGACCTCGCCATTGTCTCCGAAGCCGAAAAACAAAGCAGCATCAGCTTCCACCCACTGTTTGCCTACGAAATGGTCGGCATTTGCGCCCCGGACCATCCGCTTGCCGCCAAAAACGTTTGGACGGCGGAAGACTTTATCGGGGAAACCCTGATTACCTATCCCGTTCCCGACGAGATGCTGGATTTACCCAAAAAAATCCTGATTCCGAAAAACATCAACCCGCCGCGCCGGCACAGCGAGCTGACCATCGCCATTATCCAACTGGTTGCCAGCAGACGTGGCATTGCCGCCCTTCCCTATTGGACAGTCATGCCCTACCTTGAAAAAGGCTATGTCGTCCACCGCCAAATTACTGCCGACGGACTGCAAAGCAAACTGTATGCCGCCATCCGCACTGAAGACACAGATAAAAGTTATCTGAACAACTTTTGCCAAATCATACGTGAACGCGGCTTCGCGGACTTGCCCGGATTAAGTGAGTTGGAACCGGTCTGATTTCCCTTGTTCAAACTATACCCGGGCTATTTTTCTATTTTTTTATATTTAAGAAAACGGAATAGTTATTAGAGAAACTCTTTTAACATAGCCTCAAGGGGTTGTTAAACTTGAAACTATATGAGATGGGAACAGACTCATAACGGGTGAAATATATGGATCAACAGGACGTTTTAGACATGGAACAAAATAATGAGATTAACGAAATATCCTTATAACTCCATAAGAGAGTTAGAAGACTATTTAATAAACACCTATCAAAAATATATTATTCTACAAGAGGGAGGAAAAGAGATTTATCGATGTTTTATTCTTTCTTTTTATAAAGAATTCAATATAGGTATTGGATTAGCTGTTTCTTGCATAAGTATTCCCCCAAAAGTATTAATGCTTGATGATAAAAATATTTTTATCGGATTTGATTCAGTCGTTTTTTGTATTTCTATACAAAATTCAAAAGTTAACATACTAAATATAGATGGAATAGTTTTTGATATTTATTTATTGGATAATCAAAAAATTTGTATTATTCATGAGTTGGGTGCAATTATTACAGATAAAAATTTAATAAGAGAGAATTCAGTATCTACCGATATAATATCAGACTGGGAAATAGATAAAGTTAATAAGTTAATCATATTAAAAGAGTTAGACTCTGAAAAAATAATTTCTCTAAATTATGATTAAGGATGCTTGGTTATTTAAGATATTCTCCCCATTATATAATACAGGTTAGCTAAAAACTAGGAAACTGTTCCTTTACTGATCGGCTTGAACGGCGGCGGCGACACCTATGCTAACCCTAATAGATTGCCATTTTTATAGGCTAGTTGAAATAGCCGTTCTATTTTTTCAATAACTCTAAATAAATTAAAAGTTATTTTACAAAGTAGAAATACGATGTCCTCTCCAGTAACAGCCATCCCTGACGGTCAGTTCGTCCGTGTAGTCGATACCGGTGCTGTTTTTGATTTTTGCCCAATCCGTAATCTTTAGATTACCAATGGGAAACCGCCTGTTACAAATAAAAAACCCTGCGATAAGCAGGGTTTTTTGAATTTCCAAAATCAACGTTTGGAGAATTGTTTTGCACGGCGTGCTTTGCGCAGACCCGGTTTTTTACGTTCGACTTCGCGCGCATCGCGGGTAACGAAACCGGCTTGAGACAAGGCAGGTTTCAAAGCAGCGTCAAAATCAATCAGGGCACGGGTAATACCGTGGCGGATTGCGCCGGACTGGCCGGTTTCGCCGCCGCCGACAACATTTACTTTGATGTCGAGAGATTCGGCGTTTTCAGTCAGAACCAGAGGTTGGCGGACAACCATACGGCTGGTTTCGCGTGCGAAGAATTCGTCAACGGGACGGCCGTTTACGATGATTTGACCCGTACCTTTAGTCAGGAATACACGAGCCACTGAACTTTTGCGGCGGCCTGTGCCGTAGTAGTATTTACCGTTCATGTCGTGTCCTTATTATTTCAGTTCCAAAACTTTGGGTTGTTGCGCAGCATGGGCATGCTCCGCACCAGCGTACACTTTCAGTTTTTTAATCATGGCGTAACCCAGCGGACCTTTGGGCAGCATACCTTTTACAGCCTGCTCCAAAGCGCGGCCCGGGAATTGATCTTGCATTTCGCGGAAAGTGCGCTCGTAGATGCCGCCTGGAAAACCGGAATGGCGGAAGTATTTTTTATCTTCGAATTTGGCACCGGTTACACGCAGTTTGTCCGCATTGATGACGATGATGTAATCGCCGGTATCGACGTGGGGGGTGTATTCAGGTTTGTGTTTGCCACGCAGACGGCTGGCGACTTCGGTTGCAACGCGACCCAAGACTTTGTCTTGGGCATCGATGACGAACCATTCGCGCTTCACCTCGTGGGGTTTCGCTGAAAAGGTTTTCATAGTGGAAATCCAGATAGATATAGAAAGTTATGGATTTTAAAGACAGGATTTGATTTTGTCAATCGCATTACCGCGTTACGGAAGGATTTTCCGGATTTCGGCAGACTGCATACTGCTTTTTCGGGCGGGGCGGCGGCCAATGTGAAAAACCGCATCGTTGCGATGCGGTTTTGAATGGGAATCCCCGCGAGAGCCGTTTCGGCCGAATCCGCTTGAACCTTGCTGACAAGGCGGCTGCCCCGGGTAGTTTCGGGTGCGTCCGCAAAAGGACGCTCGCGCCCACTACTGCTCCCGGCAACCTTAAGCGAACTTATTGGTTCAAAGGAATATATGCCTTCGCGGACACCGCAGGGAAAAAGGGGTTATTCCTGCCCCAAGCGGGATAGTGCCTTTTGGCAGGCGTTGTCCATATCGGTTATTTTACGCGCAAAATCGCCGATTGCCAAATCGCCGCCGTTCAGGGAGGTTTTCAATAGGTCGTGGACGACGTTGAGCGCGGCCATAATGACGATTTTTTCGCTGTCCGCGACGCGGCCGCCTTCGCGGATGGCTTCGGCTTTGCCGTTGAGCATTCCGACTGCCTGCAACAGTGTGTCTTTTTCTTCTGCCGGCGTGTTGACGGTCAGCCGGGCGTGCATGACTTCGATGTAGACTTGTTCGATGTTCATCCTTTAATCCTTATTGCTGCGTTTCCTGCCGTTGGGGGAGGCGCGCTGCCAGTGCGCTGATTTTCTCCCTGCTCTGTTCGAGCAGGGCGCGGTATCGTGCATTTTCTTCCGTCAGGCTGTCGATTTTGTTTTGCAGGTCTTCTTTGAGTTTGCCGACTTGGACGAGCAGGGCTTCGCTGAGTTCGTCGACGGCGGTCTCGTGTTCGAGTTTTTGCCGCTCGTGCGCCCGTTCGAGTTCGGCGACGGTTTCTTTGAGGCGGCGGTTTTCGCTGACGAGGGTTTCGAATTTTTGTACCAACGTATAAACGCTGCTTTCGAGTTTTTCGATATTTTGTTTCATGACCTTACCTGTCTGTATGCCGTCTGGGGGTTCAGACGGCATCTGTTTGTTGTTTATTCGAAACGCGCGCTGCGTTCCATCAGCCTTTCGACGACCTGCTGAGGGGTCATTTCTTTGCGGATGAGTTGCAGCAGGGTTTGGGTAATCGGCATATCGATTTGGTATTTGCAGGCGGTATTGAAGACTTCTTCTATGGTGCTGACCCCTTCGGAAACGTGCCCGATTTCGACCAGCACCTGATGCAGTTCCTTGCCTTCTGCCAAACCCAAGCCGACGCGGCGGTTGCGCGAAAGTGCACCGGTACAGGTCAAGATGAGATCGCCGATGCCGGCAAGCCCCATCATGGTTTTGGGCTGCGCGCCCATTGCGGAGGCAAGGCGGGTGATTTCGGCCAGTCCGCGCGTAACCAGTGCGGCACGGGCGTTGAGTCCGTATTCGAGTCCGTCGGAGAGTCCGGTAGCGATTGCCATGACGTTTTTGACTGAACCGCCTACTGCCACGCCGATAACGTCGGTACTGCCGTAAAGCCTCATGACGGTCGTGTTGAGCTGCGGTACGAGTTCTTCAATCCACTCTTGGTTTTCGGAGGCGAGGACGACGGCGCAGGGCAGTTGTTTGGCGAGTTCCTGTGCAAAACTCGGACCGGAAAGTACGCCGATTTTCTTATTGTCGGGCAATACTTCTTTCAAGACTTGGAAGGTCAGCAGCCCTGTATCCTGCTCGAAGCCTTTGCAGGCGGCGAGGACGGGGAGGTGTCCCGCGCCGTACTGTTTGAGCAGCTCTGCGCTGCTTCTCAATCCGGCAACGGAGGTTACGATAAGGACAAGTCCGCTGTCTTTGAGCGCCTCTGCCAAATCCGCACACACTTCCAAGGTTTCGGGAAAGGAAAAGCCGGGCAGTCCGCGTTTGTTTTCACGCGCTTCCTGCATTTGGCGGACTTGGTCTGCGTTGCGCGTCCACAGGGATACGCGGTTGCCGTGTTGGGAAAAATGCAGGGCGAGCGCCGTACCCCACGAACCTGCGCCGATAACGGTAATTTTCATTGGTCGTCTTTCAACATATCACTGCCGTTCACTTTAAAACAATCGGTGTTTCTCTGCAAGTGCGGTCAGGTAAATGCCGTCTGAAAGGCGTTCAGACGGCATTTTACCCCGATGCGGCACTATCAG
The DNA here is from genome assembly GCF_003315235.1 of Neisseria gonorrhoeae. Classification (GTDB taxonomy): domain Bacteria; phylum Pseudomonadota; class Gammaproteobacteria; order Burkholderiales; family Neisseriaceae; genus Neisseria; species Neisseria gonorrhoeae. The sequence continues at coordinate 20,685 of NZ_QNRU01000009.1, forward strand.
CCGGTATTGCGCAAACCTTGCGCCACGCCGTTGATGGTCAGGTGCACCATCAGCAGGGCGTGCGGATTGTCGGGTTCTTTGCGCAGGCGTTTGAGCATGGCGACTTGCAAACCGTTGAGCGCGTTCAGGTATGGAATCCTCAAAGCGAGCGAACGGGCGAGGCTGCGGTTGTCGCGCAAAAGTTCTTCGGTTTGCAGCAGGTCGAGCAGGGCTTTGCGGCTGCGTCGGTATTCTTCCTTAATCATGCCGAAGATGACTTTTGCCTTTTCGGGTGATTCGCTCAAACCGGCGTAGTTTTCCGCCAAGGTGATGTCGGTTTTCGCCATCACTTGTTCCATATTGGAGAGCATCGCTTGGAAGAAGGGGTTGTTTTGGGCGTGTCCGCGCAGGGCGGCGAGGGTTTCGGGGCTGCCTTCGCACAAGGTTTCCACCGCGCTGCCGAAACCGTACCAAGCCGGCAGCATGAGGCGGTTCTGCATCCAGGAGAATACCCACGGAATCGCGCGTAAATCCTGAATTCGCGCCAGGGTTTTGCGGCTGGCGGGACGGCTGCCGAGGTTGAGGGTGGCGATTTCCTGAATCGGGCTGGTTTGCAGGAAGTAGTCGATGAAGTCGGGGTGGGTAATCAGTTCGCGGTAGTATTTGAACGATACGTCCGACAATGCCTGCATCAGTTTGGCATCAGGGTCTTTTTTATCCGGCAGGATGCTGGCTTCCAAAGTCGCGGCAACCAAGGTTTCCAAGTTGCGTTGGGCGTTGCCGGGGTCGGCGTATTTGGCGGTGATGACTTCGCCTTGCTCGGTAATGCGGATTTGTCCGGCAACGCTGCCTGCGGGTTGCGCCAAGATGGCTTGGTAAGACGGGCCGCCGCCGCGTCCGACGCTGCCGCCTCGACCGTGGAACAAGCGCATACGGACATCGTATTTTTTGAAGAGTTCGACCAAGCCCAATTCCGCCTGATGCAGACACCATGAGCTGGTAACGTAGCCGCCGTCTTTGTTGGAGTCGGAATAGCCGAGCATGATTTCTTGGATGTTGCCGCGGCTTTCGAGCAGGGCATCATACCAGTCGAGGCGGAACATGGTTTCCATGACCGGACAGGCATTTTCGAGCGCTTCGATGGTTTCAAACAGAGGCACGATGTTGATGCGGCTGTGCGGTTTGCCGTTTTCCACCGCCAACAGGCCGCTTTCTTTCAGCAGCAATGCCAAGGCGAGCAGGTCGCCGGGTTGTTCGCAGTTGGAAATAATGCTTTGTGTTACGGCATCTTCGCCAAATTCGTCTTTGATTTTGCGCGCTTCGTTGAAAATCGCCAATTCGCGGCGGGTATGGTCGCTGTATGTGATGAACGGGCTGTACAGCGGACGTTGGTGGCCCAATTCGCGCAACAAGGCGGCTTGTTTTTGCTCTTCGTTCAGGCTGTTGTAGTCTTCCAAGCCTGCGTGTTGGAAAAGCTCGGCAACCACATCGGCGTGTTTGCCTGCGTGTTGGCGCAGGTCGAGCGGCATCATGTGGAAGCCGAACACGGACACGGAACGGATGAGGTCTGCCAAACGGCCTTCGGCAAGCAGGCGGCTGCCGTTGTCGATAAGGGAACGTTGCAATTTTTTCAAATCATCGAGAAATTTTTGGGCCGAAGCATAAGGCTCGAGAAAGCCGAATTTGCAGCCCATGCCCAAACCGAGCGAGCGCGCTTTGCCCATAGCGCGCGCCATAATGTAGGCAATGGCGCGGCGGTAAGGTTCTTCGGTGCGGGCGATTTCTTCGTCAGGCGAGAGGGCTGCCAGTGCCATTACGTCGTCGTTGACTTTGACGCGGCGGATGGAAAGCGGCAGTTCGCGGTAAAGTTTGTCGAGTTCGCTGCGGTAAAAACGGAACACGGCATCGGCGTGGCGGCGGAAGGCAAAGCGCAGGGTTTCGCCAGAAACAAACGGATTGCCGTCGCGGTCGCCGCCGATCCAGCCGCCGATTTTAAGGATGTTCGGAACGCGGACATCGGGATAGGCCGTCTGAAAGTCGTGTTCCATCTTGCGGTAGAGTTTGGGCAGGGCTTCAAAAAAGCTCATCGGGAAGATGGACACGCCGTTGTTGATTTCGTCGTTGACGCTGAGTTTGTGGCGGCGCGTTTCGCTGGTCTGCCACAAGCCCAGAAGCACGGTGTCGATTTCGCGGCGCAGCCGTGCCAGCGCGTCGGCATTGGTGCAGCGTTCGCGTTGCGGCAGCAGCGCGCGGATGCGGCGGTTGAAATTCAAAACGGTTTGGCGTTGCACTTCGGTCGGGTGCGCGGTCAAAACGGCGGTAACGGACGTATTGTCCAACTGCCGCTGCACCGATTTGCCGTCGGCTTTCCCCGCTTTGAGCCTGCGGACGGTTTCCGTCAGGCTGCCTTCTGCTGCGTTGTGGCCGGCATCTTCGTGGATTTGGCGGCGGCGTTCGTGGTGCACGTCTTCGGCGATATTCAGAATCTGGGCGAACAGCCCGCAGGCAAACGTCAGATCGTAGGTCTGCCGTTCGTCCAATTGCGGCAATACTTTTTCAATCAATGCCGCGCTGTCGTCGGAAGTGGACAAGAGTTTGACCGTTTCGACAACCAACGGCGAGGCTTCTTCGTGCAGGAGGTTGAACAGGGACTGTTTCAAAAATTCCGCGTCCGCCGCCAAAGCCGCGTCCTTCGGATTGTTCAGGATATGCAGTTGCATGATTTTCCTCTCATTGCCGTAAATACTGTAAATGTACCTCAAATGCCGCATCCGTGCCAAACCGTTCACACTTTAACCACTCATGTCCCGAAATGCCGTCTGAAGTTGAACGCCGCCCGACGGCGGCGTTACAATCGCCCGCAACTGTTTTTTCCGAACATCATCATGACCGCGACCGAACACGACAACGACGACGCACTCCTGCTGCGGTACAGCCGCCACATCCTCTTGGACGAAATCGGCATCGAAGGGCAGCAGAAACTTTCCGCCGCGCATATTTTGGTCGTCGGCTGCGGCGGATTGGGCGCCGCCGCCCTGCCCTATCTCGCCGCCTCGGGCGTCGGCACGCTGACCATAGCCGATTCCGACACGGTCGAGCTGCACAACCTGCAACGCCAAGTCGCATTTGACGAGGGCGATGTCGGCAAGCCTAAAGCCGAAACCTTGGCAGGCCGCCTGAAACGCATCAACCATACTGTCGATGTCCGCGCCGTCAACGAAAAACTCGACGGCTGCCGCCTGACCGGTTTGGTTCAAACCGCCGACATCGTTTTAGACTGCTGCGACAACTACGCCACGCGGCAGGCGGTCAACCGTGCCTGCGTGCAAACGAAAACACCGCTGGTTTCAGGGGCGGCGGTACGTTTTGAAGGACAGCTTGCCGCATACCGTCCCGACTTGCCCGACTCGCCGTGTTACGCCTGCCTGTTCGACGGCGGATCGGCTTCAGACGGCATCTGTTCCCTCTTCGGCGTGCTCTCGCCGCTGGTCGGCATCGTCGGCTGCACACAGGCGGCGGAGGCTCTGAAAATCCTGCTGGAAGCGGGCGAACCGTCGCACGGCAGGCTGGCGGTTTACCGTGCCTTGGAAGGGGGCTGGCAATATTTCGACCTGCCGCGCAACCCCGAATGCCCGGTTTGCGGCGCGGCACGGTAAAACCCTGCCGCCGTTTCAGACGGCATCCGAACGGATGCGGCGGAACGGTTTTAAAAATTTAAAAATTTACATTTCTTTGCAAAAAAATAAACTTACCTTATAATTGCAGTTGTTTTAGCAATGTCTGTTTCGCAGACTCATTGAGTAAGACGTTTTCCCCGTAATGTGTTTGGCCGTCTGTCCCCTTTGGGTTCGGACGGCTTTTTTTGGCTGTGTTTGAATACCCGGTTGGTTTTATCTGTTTGCAGCGGGGGAAGCCGCTCATCGCCGTTCGGACAAGAACCGGTTTCATCGGATAAAAGGCATTTTGTCCGACTGATTAAGGTTACATCTTAGGGTTGCACCGGCGGAATATTCAAACACAGCCTTTATTTAAGGAAATCCGGATACGGCGGCGCATCAATAATGCGGCGGAATCTCGTCGCGCAGGGAATACGGCTCTTGCGCGTCGGGATTCCTGTCCTGCATTTTTTGATACAGCAGCCTCAACTGAGCCTGCTGCAAATCCAACGTCTGCCGCAATTCCGCCACCATCGCGTTCAGACCGGAGATTACGTCCTCCTGAAGCGCGGTTTGGATTTCCAGTTCGACAATACGGCGTTCCAACTCTTGAACCGCGTCCATTTACAGCACCATCGCGGCAATCCAGCCGGCAATCAGAAGCGGGATGTTGTAGTGGATGAAGGTCGGGATGACGGAATCGCGGATATGGTCGTGCCGCCCGTCGGCGTTCAGCCCCATCGTCGGGCCCAGCGTGGAATCGGACGCGGGCGAACCGGCATCGCCCAACGCCCCCGCCGTGCCGACAATGGCGGCGGTGGCAAGCGGCGAAAAGCCCAAACCGGTACACAGCGGCACATAAATCGCGGCAATAATCGGCAAAGTGGAAAAGGACGAACCGATGCCCATCGTTACCAAAAGCCCCACCACCAGCATCGCCAACGCCGCCATACCTTTGCTGTTGCCGAATATCGCCATACTGCTTTCCACCAGCGGCTGAATATGCCCGGTCGCATTCATCACGGCGGCAAAACCCTGCGCGGCAATCATAATGAAGCCGACCATCGCCATCATCTTGATGCCTTCGCCGAATACGTCGTTTGCCTTGTCGCGGTTAATGACCCCCAACATCATAAATACGGCGAAACCGAGCATCGCGCCCAACACCAGCGAATCTTCATACATCAACTGTATGGCAAAGCATACGGCGATGGCGGCGGCGGCAACCAGGCTGCGGTAGGCGGACGGCTGCGGACGGTTTGCCGCATCGGCGTTGCCCGCCGTATCGGCATTGTTGCTTTGGTACAGTCGCGGTTTGCGGTAGTGGACAAACGCCAGCAGGAGTCCGGCCAGCATTCCCAATGCGGGAATCGCCATTGCCGCCATCACGTTGATGTTTTTCACATCAAGCTGCGGCGCGGCGGAATGGATGTTGCCCAACAGGATTTCGTTCAAAAAAATCGCGCCGAAGCCGTAAGGCAGGAACATATAAGTCGTAACCAGCCCGAAAGTGATGACGCACGCAATCAGGCGGCGGTCGATTTTCAGGCGGTTAAACACCAAAAGCAGCGGCGGAACAATCATCGGGATAAAGGCGATGTGGATGGGTATGACGTTCTGACTCATAATGCCCATCACAAGGATGATGGAAAGCAGCAGCCATTTGACCGCGCCCTCGCCCGAACGCACGCTGTCGGGCATACCGCCCCGGTTCAGCTTGCGGACGACCGCGCCGGCAAGCTGCTGCGGCAGGCCGGAATGGGTAATCGCCATCGCAAACGCACCAAGCATCGCATAAGAAAGCGCAATCTTCGCGCCGCCTTCCAAACCTTTGTTGAACACGGGGATAATCCCCGCCTGACTGACCTGTCCCGCCGCATCGGCAATGTTTTGCAGCGGCATACCCGCCACCGCGCCGCCGACAAACGCGCCGACCGTCAGGCTCAATACCACGTGCACGCGCGACAGCGACAGCACCAGCATAACGATTACGGCAACTACGACTGCATTCATTGTTTATCGCTCCAAACCTATAAATGTTTACATATCAAAACACATCATAACCCAATAACGGAAAATCCGCCAATTTTGCAAACAATTATTTCAAATGCTTCATATACTTCCCCAGCGTAACCCTGTCCAAACCGGCCAAATCCGGCAGGATTTCCACTCCCGAAAAACCATTCTCCGCCAACACGCCGCGCACCGCCGCGCCCTGATCGAAACCGTGTTCCAACAACAAAAAACCGCCTTCCGCCAAACGGTCGGGCGCGCCTTGCGCCAAGGTGCGGATGCAGCTTAGGCCGTCTGAAAAGTCGGTCAGCGCGATTTGCGGCTCAAACCGCAAATCGCCTTGCGACAAATGTTTATCGCCGTTTTCGATATAGGGCGGGTTGGACACGATGATGTCCCATTGCCTTTCAGACGGCATATCGGTGTCGAACCACGAACCGTGTGCAAATTCGACCCGCGCGCCCAAATCCGCCGCATTTTTCCGCGCCGTTTCAAGGGCGGGCGTGCTGATGTCGGATGCGCGCACAAACGCATCGGGGCGTTCGAGCGCGACGGTTACGGCAACTGCGCCGCTGCCCGTCCCCAAATCCCACACGCGCCCGTTTTCGGGCAGGCGCGCCAATACGGCTTCGACCAAGTGTTCGGTTTCGGGGCGTGGAATCAGCACGTTCGGGTTGACTGTAAAGCGTCTGCCATAAAATTCGCGCACACCTAAAATATAGGCAACCGGCTCGCCGTTCAGACGGCGTTGCGCCAGCCTGTCCGCCCGCTGTCGGATTTCGTCCGGCATTTCTTCCCCGCCCCGCGTCAACAACTGCACGCGCGTATATTCCGAAACATATTGCAGCAGCATCCTTGCTTCAATTTTAGGCAGTTTTGACAAGCCCAACCATTCGTCAAACGTCATTTTTCGTCCCGTCTGCCGCCGATGCGGCTTGAACATTTTTTCCGGCTTTGCGGCACGCTTGTTCAAAAAATATCATTTTGCATTGAAATTATATAATAAAGGAAAACACCTTATTGCCGTTTCAATACCGTAGGAATTTATCCGAATAACAGAAACGCTCCGCCGTCATCCCGCGAAAACGGTCATCCGGAAACATAAGGCTGAAGCGTTTTATCTGGAATGACGATTTGGAAGTTTCCCGAAATTCAAAAACAGGCAAAACCGGACGAACTTGATTTCCGCACGCGCAAGAATAATAAAATAAATAAAACGATGAGATAGTTGATTTTTCCTTTGAATTTGCAATATTTTCGGCGGCTGAAAAAAATCCGCACCCGCCTTCAAATGCGGATACGGATTTTCTTGTCAAACAAACTTATTCGGCCAACAATGCTTCCGGTTTGACTTTCTCGCCATACACGGGCAAGAGGGTTTTTTCATAGGCGGCTTTCAGACGGCCGTCTTTTTTCATGGCGGCGATTTCGCCGTTGACCCAGTTCAGGAGGTCGGCGTTGCCTTTTTGAACGGCGGGGGCGATAAATTCGGCAGGACCGAGATTGCCGATGGCGACTTCAAAGTTCGGGTTTTCTTTCGCCCACGCCCACAGCAGGGCGTTGTCGTGCGCGAGTGCTACGCCGCGACCGTCTTTCAGCGCGTCGAAGGTTTCAGTGTTTTGGTCGAATTTCAACAGCTTGACTTCGGGATGGCTTTTGGTGAAGAAAGCGTCGGCGGTGGTGCCTTTGTTGACCAGCAGGGTTTGGTCTTTCAATTGCGCCATGTCGGTAATCGGTTTGTTTTTGGGGGAAACCACGCCCAACGCCACTTTCATGTAAGGATCGGCGAAATCGACGGCTTCGGCGCGTTCGGGGGTTTGGGTAAAGTTGGCGAGGATGAGGTCGACTTTGCCGGAACGGACGTATTCGACGCGGTTTGCGGCCTCGGTCAGGACGAATTCGACTTTGTCGGGGCTGCCGAGCAGGTCTTTGGCCAGGTCTTTGGCGATTTCAACGTCAAAGCCTTGGTTTTTGCCGTTTGCGTCAACATAGCCGAACGGGGGTTTGTCGCCGAATACGCCGATGCGGATAACGCCTTTTTCTTTGATGGCGGCAACGGTTGCCGCACCGCTGCTTTGTGAAGATTGGGCATCGCCGGAGCCGCCCCCGCAGGCGGTCAGACCGACGGCGATGGCGGCGGAAGCCAAAAGGGCTTTGAGTTTGGCGTTCAATTTCATTGGAAATCTCCTTTTTGAATGTTTGCTTGGGATGTTTCAACACACAGGACGACACATAAAGCACTGCCCTATGAAATGCCGTCTGAAAAGGGTTCGGACGGTTTGCGGTAAATCAGTAGTCCATACCTGCCAGAAATTGGCGGGCGCGTTCGCTTTTTGGTGCGGAAAAAAAGGTTTCGGGGTCGGACGATTCGACGATGCCGCCTTTGTCCATAAAGACGATGCGGTCGGCAACTTTGCGTGCGAACCCCATTTCGTGGGTTACGATGAGCATACTCATCCCTTCGCGGGCGAGTTCCAAAACCACTTCCAAGACTTCGCGCACCATTTCGGGGTCAAGTGCGGCGGTGATTTCGTCCAGCAGGATGACTTCCGGATTCAGGCACAGGGCGCGGACAATGGCGATGCGCTGTTTCTGACCGCCGGAAAGTTCGCGCGGATAGGCGTTTTTGCGGTCTAGCAGTCCGACGCGTTCCAACAGTTTGCCGGCTTGCGCCTCTGCTTCGGCACGGTCGCGGTTTTGTACCTTTACCGGGCCTAAGAGGATGTTTTCGATGACGGTCATGTGGGCAAACAGTTCGTAGCTTTGAAAGACCATACCGACTTTTTGCCGGGCGGTTTGCCAGGAAACGTCTTTGCCGAATTCGCCGACACCGTCCATCACGATGCTGCCGCCTTGGTGCGGCTCCAAACCGTTGACGCAGCGCAGGAGGGTGGATTTGCCGCAGCCGGACGGGCCCAGCAGTACGATGACTTCGCCTTTTTCCAAGTCCAAGTCTAAGGATTGGATGGCGGTTACGCTGCCGTATTGTTTGTGCAGCTTGCGGATGCTCAGTAAAGCCATGTCAGTGTTCCCATTTTTGTTCAAGTTTTGCCGCCAGTAGAGATAGCGGCCAGCAACAGAAGAAATACAGCATAAAAATCAGGCCGTAAACCCAAAATGAAGCATTGGGCTGCGTCAGCAACGAGTTTTCAATAATTTGCTGCCCGACTTTGACGACTTCGATCACGCCGATAAGCCAGGCGAGCGAGCTGGTTTTGATCATGCGCGTGAACAGGTTGACCGCGCCGGGCAATACGCGGCGGATGCTTTGCGGCAGCTCGATGCAGCGGAATACCTGCCCCCGGCTCAAGCCGAGCGCAAGACCCGATTCGACCTGGTGTTTTTCAATCGATTCCAGTGCGCCGCGCACCAAGTCGCCCATTTCGGCAACGCCCCACAGGGAAAATACCCAGACGCAGACCCAAAATCCGCCGATATGGATGCCTGTCCAGACGGATAGGCCGAAATACAGGCCGAACAGCCACACCAAAATCGGCACGATTCGGATGGTTTCGAGATAAAACCGTCCGACAAAGCGGACAAGCCGGTTGCGCGAACGCAAAACCAAGCCGAACAGCGTGCCCAATACGCAAGAAGCCGCAACAGAGATTAAAGAAATTTGTGCCGTTAAGAGCAGGCCTTCGCCCAACCGTGCCGCATTTTTTCCTTCAAACAGCCATTCAAACGCCATATTTCGCACTCCGTACGCGGTTTTCAATCCGCCGCGCCAACAAAGAAACAGGCAGCAGGATAATCAAATAAGCGGCAAACAGCAGGAACAAGGCTTCATTGGTTTTGTAGTCCATACCGATGACGTCTTTGGTAACAAATAACAATTCCGCAATGCCGACCGTGCTGACGACGGATGTTTCTTTCATTAAAAACAATATATTTGCGCCGATGGCGGGAACGGCGACCGCCCAAACCTGCGGCAATTCGACATAGCGGAACACTTGAAAGCGGCTCAAACCGATTGCCTTGCCCGCTCCGACCTGCCCTTTGGGGACGGCGAGGATGCCGGCGCGGACAGCTTCCGCCATATAGCTTGCGCCCAAGAAAACCAGCGCGATTACGCCGCAGGTGAAACCGTCCCATTTGATGCCCATTTTCGGCAGACCGTAATATAGGAAAAACAATTGGATCAGCAGGGGCGTATTGCGCGACAGCTCGATATAGGCGCGCGCCAATGCGTAGAAGGGGCGGATGCGGTATGCCGTTACCACGGCGACGGGCAGGCCGAACAGCAACGACAAAACAACGCCGTAAACGGACAATTCCAGCGTCAGCTTTGCCGCATCGGCGAATTTGGGTACGGCATCGATTAAATAAGGCCAGTTCATCAGAAATCAGCTTAACGAAAGGCGGTATTTTAATGAACTTGTAAGATAATGTTAAAGAATGCTTAGGAATATCAAACATCGGAAAAAAGAATAAGGCGATGCCGTCTGAAAACCTTTCAGACGGCATCGTGCCGGATTCCGCGTCAGATTGCGCTGCCGCCGACGGTCAGCCCGGCATCGATACGCAGGGTCGGCTGCCCCACGCCGACGGGGACGCTCTGCCCTTCTTTGCCGCACACGCCGACACCGCTGTCGAGCGCGGTATCGTTGCCTATCATCGAAACGTGTTTCAGCACTTCGGGGCCGTTGCCGATAATGGTCGCGCCTTTGACGGGGTATTGCAGCCTGCCGCCTTCCACCCACCACGCTTCGGACGCGCCGAAGACAAATTTCCCGCTGGTGATGTCCACCTGTCCGCCGCCGAAGTTGACGGCGTAAATGCCCTTGTCGATGGACGCGATGATTTCTTCCGGCTCGTAGCTGCCGTTTTCCATAAAGGTGTTGGTCATACGCGGCATCGGGACGGAGGCGTAGCTTTGGCGGCGGCCGTTGCCGGTCGATTGCGTACCCGTCAGGCGGGCGTTGGTTTCGTCCTGCATATAGCCGACCAAGATGCCGTCTTCAATCAATACGGTGCGGCGTGTTTCGTTGCCTTCGTCGTCGATGTTGAGCGAACCGCGCCGGCCGGCAATATCGCCCTGATCGACGACGGTAACGCCTTTGGCGGCGACGCGTTCGCCGATCCGGCCGGAAAAGACGCTGGTCCCCTTGCGGTTGAAATCGCCTTCCAAACCGTGTCCGACCGCTTCGTGCAGCAACACGCCCGGCCAACCGTTGCCCAAAACGACGGTCATCTCGCCGGCAGGCGCAGGACGGGATTCGAGATTGGTCAGGGCTTGTTTGACGGCGGCATCGACAAACTGCCGCACCAAGGTTTCATCGAAATAAGCCAAGTCGTAGCGTCCTCCGCCGCCCGCGCCGCCCTGTTCGCGGCGTTCGCCCTGTTTGGCGATGACGGTAACGTTCAGGCGCACCATCGGGCGGATGTCGGCGGCGTGTTTGCCGTCCAGACGGGCGAGGTAAACCATATCGTATTCGCAGGTCAAACCGGCCATCACTTGCACGATGCGCGGATCGGCGGCTTTGGCGATTGCTTCCACTTTGTTCAACAGCGCGACTTTGGCGGCGGAATCGAGGCCGGCAATGGGGTCGGATGCGGAACAAACCGGCTTGCCGCGCGTTTCAGACGGCATTTTGGCGGACACCTTGCCGCCTGCCGCCCCAATCGCGCGGACGGCGCGGGCGGAACGGTTTATCGAATCGATGCACAGGCTGTCGGCGTAGGCAAAGGCGGTTTTGTCGCCCGAAACGGCGCGCACGCCCACACCCTGATCGATTTGGAAGCTGCCCGATTTGACGATGCCCTCTTCCAAATGCCAGCTTTCATAAGCGGTGCGCTGGCAGTAGATATCGGCATAATCGACGTGGTGCGCGCCGATGATGCACAGGCTTTTGGCGAGCAGTTCGGGGGAAAGGCGGTTGGCTTCGAGCAGCCGCGCCTGTACGGCGGAATAGGTCGGATGCATAGTGTCGGCGCATAAAAAATCAGGGGCTTGATTATACGGCATTTGTTATGGAAATGCGCCGTGCCGTCGAAAATGTAAGAATTTTGCCAACGCACGTTGCTTTGTGTAAACTTAAAGCCTTCTTGTCGGAGTGCCGCCCGCCGGGCGGCTGAGATTGCGAAAGCAAAATCCGTAGAACCTGTCGGGGTAATGCCTGCGTAGGAAACAAAACCTCCCCGCCCTTTCGGGCTTCCGTTCCCTTTTCCGCACTTCCCCGCCCACCTTCCTTCTTTTTAAAGGACGTCATATGTCGGGCAATGCCTCCTCTCCTTCATCTTCCGCCGCCATCGGGCTGGTTTGGTTCGGCGCGGCGGTATCGATTGCCGAAATCAGCACGGGTACGCTGCTCGCCCCCTTGGGCTGGCAGCGCGGTCTGGCGGCCCTGCTTTTGGGTCATGCCGTCGGCGGCGCGCTGTTTTTTGCGGCGGCGTATATCGGCGCACCGACCGGACGCAGCTCGATGGAAAGTGTGCGCCTGTCGTTCGGCAAATGCGGTTCAGTGCTGTTTTCCGTGGCGAATATGCTGCAACTGGCCGGCTGGACGGCGGTGATGATTTACGTCGGCGCAACGGTCAGCTCCGCTTTGGGCAAAGTGTTGTGGGACGGCGAGTCCTTTGTCTGGTGGGCATTGGCAAACGGCGCACTGATCGTGCTGTGGCTGGTTTTCGGCGCACGCAGAACGGGCGGGCTGAAAACCGTTTCGATGCTGCTGATGCTGCTTGCCGTGTTGTGGTTGAGCGTCGAAGTGTTCGCTTCGTCCGGCACAAACGCCGCGCCCGCCGTTTCAGACGGCATGACCTTCGGAACGGCAGTCGAACTGTCCGCCGTCATGCCGCTTTCCTGGCTGCCGCTGGCCGCCGACTACACGCGCCAAGCACGCCGCCCGTTTGCGGCAACCCTGACGGCAACGCTCGCCTATACGCTGACGGGCTGCTGGATGTATGCCTTGGGTTTGGCGGCGGCTCTGTTTACCGGAGAAACCGACGTGGCGAAAATCCTGTTGGGCGCGGGCTTGGGCATAACGGGCATTCTGGCAGTCGTCCTCTCCACCGTTACCACAACGTTTCTCGATACCTATTCCGCCGGCGCGAGTGCGAACAACATTTCCGCGCGTTTTGCGGAAATACCCGTCGCTGTCGGCGTTACCCTGATCGGCACGGTGCTTGCCGTCATGCTGCCCGTTACCGAATATAAAAACTTCCTGCTGCTTATCGGCTCGGTATTTGCGCCGATGGCGGCGGTTTTGATTGCCGACTTTTTCGTCTTAAAACGGCGTGAGGAGATTGAAGGCTTTGACTTTGCCGGACTGGTTCTGTGGCTGGCAGGCTTCATCCTCTACCGCTTCCTGCTCTCGTCCGGTTGGGAAAGCAGCATCGGTCTGACCGCCCCCGTAATGTCTGCCGTTGCCATTGCCACCGTATCGGTACGCCTTTTCTTTAAAAAAGCCCAATCTTTACAAAGGAACCCGTCATGACCCGTATCGCCGTCCTCGGAGGCGGCCTTTCCGGAAGGCTGACCGCATTGCAGCTTGCAGAACAAGGTTATCAGATTGAACTTTTCGACAAAGGCACCCGCCAAGGCGAACACGCCGCCGCCTATGTTGCCGCCGCGATGCTCGCGCCTGCGGCGGAAGCGGTCGAGGCAACGCCCGAAGTCATCAGGCTGGGCAGGCAGAGCATTCCGCTTTGGCGCGGCATCCGATGCCGTCTGAACACGCACACGATGATGCAGGAAAACGGCAGCCTGATTGTGTGGCACGGGCAGGACAAGCCATTATCCAGCGAGTTCGTCCGCCATCTCAAACGCGGCGGCGTAGCGGATGACGAAATCGTCCGTTGGCGCGCCGATGAAATCGCCGAACGCGAACCGCAACTCGGCGGACGTTTTTCAGACGGCATCTACCTGCCGACCGAAGGCCAGCTCGACGGGCGGCAAATATTGTCTGCACTTGCCGACGCTTTGGACGAACTGAACGTCCCTTGCCATTGGGAACACGAATGCGCCCCCCAAGACCTGCAAGCCCAATACGACTGGGTAATCGACTGCCGGGGCTACGGCGCGAAAACCGCGTGGAACCAATCCCCCGAGCACACCAGCACCTTGCGCGGCATACGCGGCGAAGTGGCGCGGGTTTACACGCCCGAAATCACGCTCAACCGCCCCGTGCGCCTGCTGCACCCGCGCTATCCGCTCTACATCGCCCCGAAAGAAAACCACGTCTTCGTCATCGGCGCGACCCAAATCGAAAGCGAAAGCCAAGCCCCCGCCAGCGTACGTTCCGGGCTGGAACTCTTATCCGCGCTCTATGCCGTCCACCCCGCCTTCGGCGAAGCCGACATCCTCGAAATCGCCGCCGGCCTGCGCCCCACGCTCAACCACCACAACCCCGAAATCCGCTACAGCCGCGAACGCCGCCTCATCGAAATCAACGGCCTTTTCCGGCACGGCTTTATGATTTCCCCCGCCGTAACCGCCGCCGCCGTCAGATTGGCAGTGGCACTGTTTGACGGAAAAGACGCGCCCGAACGTGATGAAGAAAGCGGTTTGGCGTATATCGGAAGACAAGATTAAAGCCGCCCGAAAGGACACCCTATGACCTTCCCGCCCCTAAAATCCCTACTTAAATTCTACGCCGTCGTTCCCACCGCCGATTGGGTGGGGCGCATGGTCAAAGCAGGTGCCGACACGGTGCAACTGCGCTGTAAAACCTTGCACGGCAACGAATTGAAACGCGAAATCGCCCGCTGCGTCGCCGCCTGTCAAGGCAGCCGCACACAGCTTTTCATCAACGACCACTGGCGCGAGGCAATCGAAGCGGGCGCATACGGCGTACATCTCGGGCAGGAAGACATGGACACCGCCGACCTTGCCGCCATCGCCGCCGCCGGTTTGCGTTTGGGTTTGAGTACGCACTCCGTCGCCGAACTCGACCGCGCCCTGTCCGTACACCCCGGCTACATCGCCAGCGGCGCGATTTTCCCGACCACGACCAAACAAATGCCCACCGCCCCGCAAGGCTTGGACAAATTGCGCGAATATGTGGAACAGGCTCGCGGCACGCCCGTCGTCGCCATCGGCGGCATCGATTTGAACAACGCCCGAGCCGTGCTGGCCACCGGAGTTTCCTCACTCGCCGCCGTCCGCGCCGTAACCGAAGCGGCAAATCCCGAAGCGGTGGTTAAAGCGTTTCAGGCTTTGTGGGATGGATAAAACCGAAAGAAGAAAATTCAATTGCCGTGTAGGCAAAACTTAGCCCGTTATCGCAAATATGCTTAACTTTAAATGTGGCATATCATCAAATTCCGTCATTCCCGCTCAGGCGGGAATCCGCCGTAAAACTTGAGAAACCATCATTTGAAAAACAGTTTCCGAATTTCAAAAATGGATTCCCGCCTGCGCGGGAATGACGGCAACCGGCCGGTTGCGTATCAAAAAATAAAGTAATTCGGCTAGATATAGTGGATTAACAAAAATCAGGACAAGGCGGCGAAGCCGCAGACAGTACAAATAGTACGGAACCGGTTCGCCCGGTGCTTGGGCACCTTAGGGAATCGTTCCCTTTGAGCCGGGGCGGGGCAACGCCGTACCGGTTTTTGTTAATCCGCTATAAATACAGAAACATCGAGAAACCATGAACATCATCTTAAACGGCGGACCCGCCGAACTTCACGGCACAAGCGTTGCCGACCTCATCGCCCAAACCGCGCCGCAAAAGCCCTTTGCCGTGGCGGTCAACACCGTTTTCATCCCCAAAGGCGCGTATGCGGAAACCGTTTTACACGAAAACGACAAAATCGACATCGTCCGCCCCGTCGTCGGCGGCTGAATGCCGTCTGAAACCCCAAAGGCACGCCGCCGGCTTTCAGACGGCATCGCGTCCGACAACCATACCAAAGAATCCATCATGCTCACCCTGTACGGCGAAACTTTCCCTTCGCGGCTGCTGCTCGGCACGGCCGCCTACCCGACCCCTGAAATCCTCAAACAATCCGTCCGAACCGCCCGGCCCGCGATGATTACCGTCTCGCTGCGCCGCACGGGATGCGGCGGCGAGGCGCACGGTCAGGGGTTTTGGTCGCTGCTTCAAGAAACCGGCGTTCCCGTCCTGCCGAACACGGCAGGCTGCCAAAGCGTGCAGGAAGCGGTAACGACGGCGCAAATGGCGCGCGAAGTGTTTGAAACCGATTGGATAAAATTGGAACTCATCGGCGACGACGACACCTTGCAGCCGGACGTGTTCCAACTCGTCGAAGCGGCGGAAATCCTGATTAAAGACGGCTTCAAAGTGCTGCCTTATTGCACCGAAGACCTGATTGCCTGCCGCCGCCTGCTCGATGCGGGCTGTCAGGCGTTGATGCCGTGGGCGGCTCCCATCGGCACGGGTTTGGGGGCGGTTCACGCCTATGCGCTCAAAATCCTGCGCGAACGCCTGCCCGACACGCCGCTGATTATCGACGCGGGCTTGGGTTTGCCTTCCCAAGCGGCACAAGTGATGGAATGGGGTTTTGACGGCGTATTGTTAAACACCGCCGTTTCCCGCAGCGGCGACCCCGTCAACATGGCGCGCGCCTTCGCACTCGCCGTCGAATCCGGACGGCTGGCATTTGAAGCCGGGCCGGTCGAAGCGCGAACCAAAGCCCAAGCCAGCACGCCGACAGTCGGACAACCGTTTTGGCATTCGGCGGAATATTGAAAAAGGCGGCAAAAATGCCGTCTGAAGGCTTCAGACGGCATCGCGGCCCCAAACGGGCAAACCGCCATTCCCCGGCATCACGGCTTTGTCGTGAGGAACAGGGAAACCGGCCGGAAAACCTTGCCGCCCGCCCCGACACCGCAACCAACGAAACACCCGGACTCCCCGGCGCGCAGGCTGCTGCGCAAGCCCTAAGTACGGCAATAGAAGGGAGTTTTGTCGTTTGAATACATTTAAAAATACCTCGGGGCATCCGTAAGCCTTCATCCGCAACGGTTTCACCGCTTTTGCATCCCCGAATCCGCGCTCAAACACCCCCGAATGGCAACCCTGTCCGCACCAAATCGGACGGTTGTTCAAACACGGGCAACCTTATTTCCGTCAGGCACGAAGCCCCCGTCCATGCCTGCCGACCCCGATTTGTCCGGCGCAATGAAAGTTTGCCGACCCAAATCACAAACATCGGCGGACAGATTAATTTGTTTATTTTTCATCGCATTACAAAAAATCCGCATTTATTTTTAAATTTTTATTGATAATTATTATTATTAGCGTATAATCAAAACCACTCGGAAGCCGTCCGTTCCGAACCATTAAACACTGTATTCCCTCACAATTCACTTTCACACTTGGAGTCGGCATATACGAGACATACATTCCCTTTTTAATCAGATACTCAAAACCGAAACGCCAAACCCACCCTAGCGGTGGGTTTGGCGTTTTTGGTCTGCACTTATTTGCAAGACTTGAGGTTCAGTTTGCCGTATAGGGACGTGATTTTACGGATTTCGTCCGCATCGGCGGCATTCACGCCCGTAAACAAAACCGTCATACGCGACACGCTCAAAGAATCGTCCTGCCTGTCGGCTTCGGCAAAGTGTTCGACAATATGCGCCCCGCCGAATCCGGCATCGGCAAGCCGGTTTTGCAGGGCTTGGGCGTTTTCCCGGCTGTTGCCGACACCCAAACTCAATGCTCCGTCAAACGGTACGGGGTTGAAACCTTTGGCAGACAGCTCCGCCGCCTGATTTTCGGCATCGGCGGAAACGGGCAGGACGACGCGGTAGGTTTTGTCGGCAGGTTTGGCTTTGGCGGTGCGTTTTTCGACGCTCCTGCTGGCAACGTGCGACCATTTGCCCAAAAGCCCTTTGATGCGGTGGTAGTCGTCTTCGTCCATCGTGAGGCTTGCCTGCGCGGCGCATAAGGCATCCGCCGCGCCGTTTTCACGTTCCGCCTGCGCCTTTTCGGCGGCGAGTTTTTCGCGGCGGGCTTTTTCTTCACGCTGTTTTTTCTCCCTCAGTTTTTTCTGTTCCGCTTCTTTTTTCAAGCGCAACTGCTCCGCCTGTTCTTCGCTCAGGATGTCGCCCGGTTTGAGCAGTGCCGCCGTATCCTCCACGGATGCCGCCGCATTGCCGGCGGCGGGCGTTGCGGGGGGCGTGTTTTCGACGGCCCGGTTTTCCGGCACGCCGCCCGCCGCTTTAACGGCCAATTTATAGCCCACCGTGCCGCCGAATACGGCAATATTGAGTACCGCCAAAAGGGTGAAGAGCCATTTCATTAGAATTTCCTCAATGTTTGAAACCCCGCCCGCCCGGGCGGCAGTCTGTCGGGCGGCAGAATCCGGACAGATTCGGACGGATGCCGCCCCGTGTTGAAAAAAGGCATATTTTTTAAGCGTGTTCCGATTCCCCGCCTTCGGCGGCAATCAGGTTCAGCAGCCCGTGGATGACGAGGTTGTCCGCCACGCGCACGGTATTTTCCGCCAAAAATGCAGGCGGCAGGGCTTCGGCGACTTTCGCCGCGCCGCCGCCGGTAATGATGACATCGACAGGCTTGCCCGCGCCGTTTTTTTCTTTCAAACGGCCGTGCATCATCATTATCGAGCCGCAAACCGCGTCCATCATGCCGCTTGCGACGGCGTTGCCCGTTGTGGTCGGGAAAGGGTAACGTTTGCCGGCGGGGCGGTTGAGGTTGGCGGTTCGGACGGCGAGCGATTCTTTCATCAGGTGGAAGCCGGGCATGATGGTTCCGCCGAGATAATGTCCGTCATCGGTGAGCGCGTCAACCGTTACCGCCGTGCCGCAACTGACGACGACGCAGGCGTTGCGGCTGAAGCGGCGGCTGCCCAAGGCGTTGAACCAACGGTCGGAACCGTGTTCTTCGGGGTGGCGGTAGTGGTTGCGTATGCCCAAAGCCTGTGCGGAAGACGGCAGCCACTCGATTTTTCGGGCGAGCTGTTCCTTCACTTGTGCCTTTTTGGATTCTCCGCACACGGCGCAACCGACGATGCGGACATTTCCATCCGCCTTTTCCGCCCACTCCGCGCCCAAAGGCGACAAATCGCGGTACGGCGCGCTGCCGACGGTTGCGAACGTGCCGTTTTCCACCCACGCCCACTTGAGCCGGCTGTTCCCGCCGTCCAACAGCAAAAAACGTTCCGAATCCCGCCGCTTCGGCACGGAAACCGACCTGTCGTCGGGCCGCAGGCTGATTTCGCCGCTGACGACCGTCTGTTCGCCCTCTGCCGTTTCCAAGTGCAGAACGCCTCGTCCGTCCACGCCTTTAACCGTGCCTTCGCACACGGTTTCGCCGTCGCGCAACAGCAATACCGCCTTGCCGTGGTCGCGGTTGGCCGTTTCATACTCATTTAAAAATGGCGCGAACCCTTCTTCCGCATATTGTTCCAACACCGCGCCCAGTTCCGCAAGCAATGTTTCCAGCAATACGGCGGCATCGGCATTGCCCCGCCGCGATGCCGTCTGAAACAGCGACTGCACGGAAGCGGCGTTTTCCACTTCCTTGGGCAGCACGAAATTGATGCCGATACCGACCACGGCAACCGTTTTACCGCCCGCCCTGACTGTTTCAATCAGAATGCCGCCCAATTTGTCGCGTCCGACGACCAAATCGTTTGGCCACTTGATTTGCGTTTCCAAACCCAAACACCCCAAAGCGCGCCGGCACGCAAGTGCCGCAACAGGCGACAGCGAACCCAACTCATACTGCGGCCGGTCAAACGCCCAGCCGAAACTGAACATCAGGCACTCGCCCAAACGGTGCGACCACTTCCGCCCCTGCCGCCCCCTGCCCTTACTTTGCAGGTGGGTCACGCATATGGTTTTGTGCGCCTTGTCCGGCGCAATCCGCGCCAATTCCAGTATCTCGTCGTTGCTGGACGCGCACTCGTGCTTCAATGCCGTCTGAAAACCCGACCTTTCCCCCAGATCGCGCAAACCTTCGGCATCGAAAACCGCCAAGGGGCGCACCAGCCGCCAATAGCCGTCGTGTTGGCGCAACAGCCCGCGTATATGCGCCGGCATCTGCTGCCAAAAACCGTTGAGCTGCTGCGGCTTCATGTCCGCCTCACGCGCCAATTGCGATACGTGTTGCGGCAAACCGTCGGCAAGCTCCGCCAACACCCGCCAGTGCGAAGGCTTCAAAACCGTCATTTTCCGCCCTCTGCCGCACGGATTTTTGCCAAAGTCTTCGTTGTCGAAGTCTGATGCAGAAACGGAATTGAAAACACCTGACCGCCGCGTGCCAGCGTTTCCGCCGCACCGACAATCTTATCCACGACCCAATCGCCGCCCTTGACCAACACCTCCGGCTTGACCGCCTCAATCAACGCCGCCGGCGTATCCTCGTCAAACCAAGTAACCAAATCCACACTTTCCAACGCGGCGGCAACGGCGGCACGGTTCTCCAAAGGATTAACCGGGCGGTCGCCGCCCTTGCCCAAACGCCGCACCGAAGCATCGGTATTCAACGCCAGCACCAACGCCGCCCCTGCCGAACGCGCCTGCGCCAGATAAGTAACGTGCCCCCTGTGGAGGATGTCGAAACAGCCGTTGGTAAACACCAGCGGGCGCGGCAACAACGCCAAACGCGCCGCCAACGCCTCGGGCGGACAGATTTTCGATTCAAAATCAGGGACAGACCAAGCGTCAACCATCAAAGCCTCCGACAAAAACCATAAAAGACAGAAAAACCCACATGATACAGAAGCATATGCGAAAGGCAAAGCCGGCGGCGCAAATGCCGTATGAAGCGGTTTCCGTATGACCGGCCCGGCTTTCAGACGGCATACCGCCGCACCGGTACGACGGCGCGGACAGTACGCGCAAACAGGAAAAGACCCGTACCGAAAAGTACGGGCCTTTATCTGGGGTGGCTGATGGGGCTCGAACCCACGACAACCGGAATCACAATCCGGGGCTCTACCAACTGAGCTACAGCCACCATAAAAACGGTTTTCAATCAAATTCTTGGCACGCCCGACAGGAATCGAACCTGTAACCCCCGACTTAGAAGGTCGGTGCTCTATCCGGTTGAGCTACGGGCGCTCATGCCGATTCGTGCTGATTGATTGGTCGGGGCGGTGGGATTCGAACTCACGACCCTCTGCTCCCAAAGCAGATGCGCTAACCGGGCTGCGCTACGCCCCGACTTGAAGAAGCGGAATATACAGTTCAGGGAAAGATGCGTCAACATTTATTTTCAAAACACCAAGATGAAAAATATAGTTTTTTGATTTGAAAAAATATTTAATCCGTCCAAACAGCCGTATTTTATTTCGGGGCAAATTTATTTTCGGCATTCTGCTGTAAAAACAAACGGAAAATGCGATAATTTTCAGCATTTTCTACCTGTTTAACAAAAGGACGGATATGTCGGCACAACTGATCAACGGTAAAGAAGTTTCGCAAAAACACCTGCAGGCGATTGCCGAAGCGGTGGCGCAACGCCAACAGGACAATCTGCACACGCCTTGCCTGGCCGTGGTTTTGGTCGGAGGCGACCCTGCCGGCGCAGTTTATGTCCGCAACAAGAAAACCGCCTGCCAAAAATGCGGCATCAAGTCGCTGTCGTACGAACTGCCCGAATCAACATCGCAGGAAGAACTGCTGGCATTGGTCGACCGTCTGAATGCCGATTCCGAAGTGGACGGTATTCTGGTTCAGCTTCCACTGCCGAAGCACCTCGACAGCCAAGCGATCTTGGAACGTATTTCGCCGGATAAGGACGTGGACGGCTTCCATCCTTACAATGTCGGCAGGCTGGCGGTCAAAATGCCGCTGATGCGCCCGTGTACGCCCAAGGGCGTGATGACGCTTTTGGAGGCTTACGGCATTGATCCGAAGGGGAAAAAAGCGGTCGTGGTCGGCGCGTCGAATATTGTCGGCCGCCCGCAGGCGTTGGAATTGCTGCTGGCGCGCGCAACGGTAACGGTCTGCCACAGTGCGACCGAAAATCTTGCCGATGAAGTTGCCGCCGCCGATATTTTGGTGGTCGGCGTGGGCATTCCGAACTTTGTCAAAGGCGGGTGGATCAAACCCGGCGCGGTCGTTATCGATGTGGGCATCAACCGTTTGGACGACGGCAGCCTGTGCGGCGACGTGGAATTTGAAACGGCAAAAGAACGGGCGGCGATGATTACGCCCGTTCCCGGCGGCGTGGGTCCGATGACGATTGCCACATTAATGGAAAACACTTTGCACGCAGCTTCGCTGCACGATGCTTGAGCGGTTCTGAAGATAAAAATGCCGTCTGAAAGCCTTTCAGACGGCATTTTGCCGCGTCCGTTTATTTGGGCAGCTTGACGACAACCGTATCCGCCAATATGTCGTAAAGCGTGCGGCGGTCGCGTTTGACCATAAAGAGCAGGACAAAGTTGGCAAGGAATGCCAGCAGGTTGATGGCGTTTTCCCCGTTTTCACCTACTGCAAGACCGATAACGGCGGCAATAATGGCAACCAAAACCGACCACGCGATTTCGCGTACCAAAACCGTGCCGACAAAACCCGGATTGCGGCCGTCGGTTTTCAACACGCGGATTCTCATGATTTTCTTACCCAATGACTGCCCGTCCCTGCTCATATAGTAGATTTGGATGACGGTGTACGCCAAAATGCCCGCCAGTCCGACCCAAAAGGAAGTCATGCCCAAAAGCAGCCCGAATATTTCCTCACGGCCGCCAATCCTGCCTTCATTTTTGACGGCGAAGGCAATCAGTCCGACAAACGGCACCAACAAAATCAAAAAGGTAAACAATTGGTTCAGCAGCGCGGCAAGTATCCGGTCGCCTGCGCCGGCAATTCCGACTTCAATTTCCTGCCCGTTGCGGTTGTCGGATACCGCGTCGGTGTAGTCGTTTTTTTCTTCCATATCCGTTCCTGATAATTGTTCTTAAACAGATGGAATTCTACCGCCCTACTGCTGCAAACGCCAATCCCAAAAAGAAAATTCGATAAAGAACTTTACATTTTCCCAATACGGCGTTAAAACGCTTTCTTTACGCCATACATAATTTTATTAACGATTTTCCTCAAGGAGCAATACATGAAAGTAGGTTTCGTCGGCTGGCGCGGTATGGTCGGTTCGGTTTTGATGCAGCGTATGAAAGAAGAAAACGACTTCGCCCACATTCCCGAAGCGTTTTTCTTTACCTCTTCCAACGTCGGCGGCGCGGCACCTGATTTCGGTCAGGCGGCTAAAACATTATTGGACGCGAACGACGTTGCCGAGCTGGCGAAAATGGACATTATCGTCACCTGCCAAGGCGGCGATTACACCAAATCCGTCTTCCAAGCCCTGCGCGACAGCGGCTGGAACGGCTACTGGATTGACGCGGCGTCCTCACTGCGCATGAAAGACGACGCGATTATCGCCCTCGACCCCGTCAACCGCAACATCATCGACAACGGTCTCAAAAACGGCGTGAAAAACTACATCGGCGGCAACTGTACCGTCTCCCTGATGCTGATGGCTTTGGGCGGCCTGTTCCAAAACGATTTGGTCGAATGGGCGACCAGCATGACCTACCAAGCCGCTTCCGGCGCGGGCGCGAAAAATATGCGCGAACTCATCAGCGGCATGGGCGCGATTCACGCCCAAGTGGCGGACGAGCTTGCCGATCCTTCCAGCGCGATTCTCGATATCGACCGCAAAGTGTCCGATTTCCTCCGCAGCGAAGACTATCCGAAAGCCAACTTCGGCGTACCGCTCGCCGGCAGCCTGATTCCGTGGATTGACGTGGATTTGGGCAACGGCCAGTCCAAAGAAGAATGGAAGGGCGGCGTGGAAACCAACAAAATCCTCGGACGCAGCGGCAATCCGACCGTCATCGACGGCCTGTGCGTCCGCATCGGCGCGATGCGCTGCCACAGCCAAGCCATCACTCTGAAGTTGAAAAAAGACCTGCCTGTTTCCGAAATCGAAGCGATTTTGGCAGGCGCGAACGACTGGGTGAAAGTCGTCCCCAACGAAAAAGAAGCCAGCATCCGCGAGCTGACGCCCGCCAAAGTTACCGGCACGCTGTCCGTCCCTGTCGGACGCATCCGCAAACTGGGCATGGGCGGCGAATACATCAGCGCGTTCACCGTCGGCGACCAACTTTTGTGGGGTGCAGCCGAACCGATGCGCCGCGTGTTGCGTATCGTGTTGGGCAGCCTGTAAGCCCTGTTTGAATGGAAATGCCGTCTGAAGCCTGTTTCAGACGGTATTTTCCTTGCAACCCCGGTTAACCGAAATTCCGATAAAGCGACCGTTCACGCCAGCAACATTTCCTGCATCAGCTTCATACCCCACTGCCAGCCGCCGAGCATACCGTTCAAACTGCCCGAATGCGGGGAAACCAACAGGCGGGCGTTCCACAAATCCGCCTGTTTTTGCGCCCAACCGTGCGGCACGCCGCCGTGTTCGGACACCACCAATGCGGCACGGCAAGGACAGCGGACGCGTTGGAAAGTGTGTTCCGCATCGTCGGGAAAAATATCGGGACGCGGAGATACGAGAATGATACCGGCGAGTTTCTTCTGCGTCAGGATGTCGGCGCGGTACAGCCACGCCAAGAATGCGGCCGCGCCCGCGCCGTGTGCGACAACGGCGATATGCCTGCCCTGTATCCGTTCGAATGCCGTCTGAAGCGCGCTTTGCCACGCTTCCGTGCTGCCGTTTGCGGACGCTTCGGACATCTGCACAACGGGATAACTGACCGCCCAACGGTCTATCCACATTTCCGCTTCATCCGCATCGCGTATCAGCCACAGCGTCAAATCCTCAAGCTCGAAACTTTCCATTGTCCGCGACTATTTGAGCAGGTCCCGGAGGGTAAAGGCGATGAGCAGCGAAGCGGGTACGCTCAATATGGCGCAGACGGTCAGGCAGACAAAAATATTCACCACCCGCCGCCAGCCTTTCCAACCCAAACATTTGGCCGCAATCAGCAGGCAGGGCAGACAAATCAGCAGCCACACCAACGCCCATATCGGGTTTGCCTTGGTCGGCGCAAGCCAGCCTTGCATCCGCGACAACATAAACACCGCCCACACCAATATGGGCAGGATAAACGCAGCGACAACCCATGCCGCGCCTATTCCTGTTTTTCCGTCCACATTCCAATCATATTTACCCAAAACCTTATTCGGCAGCATAGTCATACTCCACAACTAAAGGGGCGTGATCCGAGAATTTTTCATCTTTATAAACGTGTGCGGACACGGCTTTGGCGGCAAGTTCGGGCGTAACCATCTGATAATCGATGCGCCACCCGACATCTTTCGCATACGCCTGCCCGCGGTTGCTCCACCATGTATAACCCGGCACATCGGGATAGAGCGTGCGCCACATGTCCGTCCAGCCCAGCGTATGGATGACTTTGCCTATCCACTCGCGCTCTTCGGGCAGGAAGCCCGAATTTTTCTGATTGCCTTTCCAATTTTTCAGGTCGATGTTTTGGTGGGCGATGTTCCAGTCGCCGCAGACGACGATGTCGCGCCCTTCGTTTTTCATCGCTTCGAGCATAGGGTAAAACGCATCGAGGAAACGGTATTTCACCTGCTGGCGTTCTTCCGCGCTGCTGCCGCTGGGCAAATAAAGCGAAATGACGCCCAACCTGCCGAAATCGCAACGCACAAACCGCCCTTCGCGGTCGAATTCCTCAATGCCCATGCCGATTTGCACATTGTCGGGTTTGCGTTTGCTGTACACCGCCACACCGCTGTAACCGCGCTTCTCGGCGCAATGCCAATGACCGTGCATCCCGTGCGGATTTTTCATATCGGCAGACAAATCAGCCTCCTGCGCTTTGAGTTCCTGCACGCAGACAATGTCTGCGCCCGATGCGGCGATGTATTCGTAAAAACCTTTTTTGTAGGCGGAGCGGATGCCGTTGACGTTGGCGGAAATGATTTTAAGCATAATAAAAATAAGTTCTCACAATGTTCCCATACACAAAGCGGCACCCGGTGCGCCGCCCGGTATTTCCCATTCGGTCCTGCCTGCTGAAAACGGCGGGGCTTCAAGCGGGAAATGCCGTCTGAAAACGAAAAAAGGGCAAAAGGCGGTACTTTTGCCCTTTCCGATACAGTTCAACCGCGCCGCCAAGTCGTGCCGCCGGCGCTGTCTTCCAAAATGATTTTGTGTTCGTTCAGAAGGTCGCGGATGCGGTCGGACTCCGCCCAGTTTTTATCCGCGCGAGCCTGTTTGCGTCGGGCAATCAAGTCTTCGATTTCTTCGTTGGAGAGGCCGTCTGAAACTGCGCCGCCTTGGAGGAACTCAATCGGGTTGCGTTGCAGCAGGCCGATGATGCCGCCCAAAGCTTTCAGGCAGCCGGCGAGGTGTGCGTCATTGGTTTTGTTCACTTCGCCTGCCAGCTCAAACAACACGGCAACCGCTTCGACCGTACCGAAATCGTCGTTCATGGCGGCGTAGAAACGGCGGGTGTAGCCGTTGGCGTTTTCAGACAAATCAAACTCAGCCGCCGGTGTGTTTTTCAAGGTGGTGTACAGACGGGTCAACGCGCCTTTCGCGTCGTCCAAATGCGCGTCGGAGTAGTTCAACGGGCTGCGGTAGTGGGCGCGCAGGATGAAGAAACGCACGACTTCGGGGTCGTATTGTTTCAATACTTCGCGGATAGTAAAGAAGTTGCCCAGCGATTTGGACATTTTTTCGCCGTCCACACGGATGAAGCCGTTGTGCAGCCAGTATTTGACGTGGCTGGCAATACTTTGACCGTGGTGGGTTTGCGCGTGGTCATGACCGCAGGTGTGACCGCTGGCACCGACGCTTTGGGCGATTTCATTTTCATGGTGCGGGAACTGCAAATCCGCGCCGCCGCCGTGAATGTCGAACGTATCGCCGAACAGGTTTTCACTCATCGCGGAACATTCGATGTGCCAACCCGGACGGCCGTTGCCCCACGGGCTTTCCCACGCCGGTTCGCCTGCTTTCGCCGCTTTCCACAATACAAAATCAAGCGGATCGCGTTTGAAACCGTCCACTTCCACGCGTTCGCCCGCACGCAGGTCGTCCAACGATTTGCCCGATAATTGTCCGTAAGCGGCAAACTCGCGCACGGCGTAGTAAACGTCGCCGTTTGCGGCAGGATATGCCTTGCCGTTTTGAATCAGGGTCTCAATCATGGCAATCATTTGCGGGATGTTTTCCGTCGCCTTCGGCTCGATGTCGGGACGCAACACGCCCAAAGCATCGGCATCTTCGTGCATCGCCTGAATGAAACGCGCGTTCAGTTCGCCGATGGTTTCGCCGTTTTCAGCCGCACGGGCGATGATTTTGTCGTCGATGTCGGTGATGTTGCGCACATAAGTGAGCGGATAACCGCACTCGCGCAACCAGCGGGCAATCATGTCGAACACCACCATCACACGGGCATGGCCTAAGTGGCAATAGTCGTAAACGGTCATGCCGCAGACGTACATACGCACGTTTTCAGGGTCGATGGGGGCGAAGGGTTCTTTTTGACGGGTAAGGGTGTTGTAGATGGCGGTCATATTCATCAAGTAAGTTTAGAAATGAGTAACAGTAATGTCATATCCGCGATTTTGGGCGAAATCTAAAAATTCATTGGCTTCATTAACGGCAGGAAATTCACGCATAATTTCAGTTTTAATATTTTCCAACAACGCTTCTGCAATCGGATATTGGCCTCTCAATGCTTTTTCGTACCAACTTATCAAATCATCCTCAGTTACGATGTTTTGAATTCGGCTTTTCCAGCCTATTTGCGTCAGTAATGAAACAATCACCGATTGTTCTGCCTTTTTGCAGACAATGACAATTCTATCTGCGCTAATGGAGGATACAATATCTTCTGCCAACTCTTCGTCTAAAGAGAGATGTTTGACCTGTATGGCCAATCCGAAGTTAGACCACATATCCAACCCTCTATCGGCAGCATTGGTTACGCCTACACGATGGATTTTTGCAGGAAGTTTTAAATGCTCATTTTTCGGCATAGTGATGATTTTTTCGGCAAAATCTTGATATTCCTCCCATAAAAACAGGTTTTCCTTAGGAAAATCAATTGAAACCGTTATGCCTAATTCTGAAACCAATGCATCAAACAACGCATAAACAACGATTTCATATATCTTGTCTATACTTCTTTTCAATCCCGGCTCGAGCCAAAATAAATTTAGAAATTCAGACAGTTGGAAGGAGTATCTGTCTGTATTGCCGACATAAGCCAATGCTTCGCTCATTTGGGAAAAACGATTGAAAAACTGTTTATAAATGTACGATTCTACCCCGCCGTCCGACTGTCTGTTTAATGTTCCCAATACCGCTAGTTTTTCAGGCGGTATTGCATTTTTTTCAAACAGATTATCTTGGAATTTTGCAGATGAAGTAGAAATCCGCCCTAAAAACCGACGGCAGATTTCATCCCTCCAGCGTTTAGATTGGTTGCGGTAAGTATCTAAATTTAAAAAATCCAACTGTTTTATACAACGGTCATGATATAAAATTTCTGCAATTTGAATGGGTTTATAAAGGTGGACACGGGATTTTTTGATAATGCCGTCCAATGCTTCTTTGGCTTGTTGTTCTTCAAGCGTCATCCTGCCTCCAATAAATCCAATTGCCCTTTTTGTTCGACCTTGCCGGAAAGAGAAGCGAGCATATTTTCCGCGATGGCTTCTATTACAGGGACGGATACAGAATTTCCGGCGACTTTCCTGACTTGCGAGTAGGGGATATTGATTTCAAAATCATCGGGAAAACCTTGTAATCTTAACATTTCCCTTCCTGTTAGCCTTCTTACTCCGTTTACCACCAAATAATTGTAACTTCCCCCGGCCCTTAAGGCACAGGAATATGGAAGTGCGGAAACATTCCCGCCAATATTTTCATGCCAAATTGATGGGGTGGGCGGAGCTTTTTTTAAGGCTGCCAAACGTTTTTGTTTCAAGGTATCTGATAAAAAATAGCTTGGTTCGACATCTCGATCGTTTTCCAGCAGTTCGCCCAATGGCCGATATTGGTTTATGGGTTCGGGAAAGTAAAAAGGGATGTTGTCTGAAAAACCCACAATATAAATTCTCTCGCGTTTTTGCGGCAATCCGAAATCCAAAGTATTTAAAACCTTAAAATAAACCGTATAACCAAGCTGTTTAAGGGTTTCTAAAACAATACGGAAAGTCCTGCCCGAATCGTGCGTAGTCAGCCGCTTAACGTTTTCCAGAAGAAAAGCCTTCGGCTGTTTGGTTTTCAGGATTTCGGCAATATTGAAAAACAATGTTCCGCGCGTATCTTCAAATCCCAATCCCTTACCTGCGATACTGAAAGGTTGGCACGGAAATCCCGCAAGCAGAATATCATGATCGGGAATATCTGAAGGATCGATGCCGTTAATGTCGCCAAAAGGTTTTTCTCCAAAGTTTGCTTCATACACTTGTCGGGCATATTTGTCCCATTCCGATGAGAATACATTGGTGCACCCGTATTTTTCAAAGCCTAGGCGTATTCCGCCAATGCCTGAAAATAAATCTATTGTTTTGTACATAGCACATCTCTGCAGAATGAGCCGCCTGAAAACTTTCAGACGGCCTTGTCCTTTTACTCCGGCTTAAACACGCCAGTATCCGTTTTAGGCTGCTGTTCGATAATTTCAACATTTGCCGCTGCTTTCTCCGCTTCGGCTTTTTCAGCCTCGATACGTTTTTTCTCGGCCAGGTATTGGTTGATTTGGTGTACCAACTCCTGCGTGCCTTGATGTGTCAGCGCGCTGATTTGGAAGAGGCGCGGGGTTTCCATGTCGAATTGGAAACGGTCATCAGGTTCGGGGTAGTCCCAGCCGACGGCTTCGAGGAAGGCGGCTGTTCGCGCCCGGGCTTCTTCTTCGTCGAGCATATCGAGTTTGTTCAGCACCAGCCAGCGCGGTTTGCCGTAAAGTTCTTCGTCGTATTTGCGTAATTCGTTGATGATGGCGAGTGCTTCTTCGGCGGGATTGACGGTTTCGTCGAAGGGTGCCAAATCGACAACGTGTAACAGCAGACCGGTGCGTGATAGGTGTTTGAGGAAGCGGTGGCCGAGGCCTGCGCCTTCTGCCGCGCCTTCAATCAGGCCGGGGATGTCGGCCATCACGAAGCTGTGGTTTTCGTCGATGCGTACCACGCCCAAGTTCGGATGCAGGGTGGTGAAGGGGTAGTTGGCGATTTTGGGGCGTGCGGCGGAGACGGCGGTAATCAGGGTGGATTTGCCGGCGTTGGGCATGCCTAACAAGCCGACATCGGCGAGGACTTTGAGTTCGAGTTGCAGGGAACGGGTTTCGCCTTCTTCGCCGGGCGTGGATTGTTTTGGGGCGCGGTTGACGGAGGATTTGAAGTGGATGTTGCCCAAGCCGCCTTTGCCGCCTTTGGCGAGGCAGACGCGCTGTCCGTGGTAGGTGAGGTCGGCAACGATTTCGTCGGTGTCGAGGTCGCGGATAAGGGTGCCGACGGGCATTTTGAGGACAATGTCGTCCGCACCTGCGCCGTAGCGGTCGGAACCGTGGCCTTTTTCGCCGTTTTTGGCTTGGTAGCGTTTGACGAAGCGGTATTCGACGAGGGTGTTGGTGTTTTCGTCGGCTTCTGCCCAGACGCTGCCGCCTTTGCCGCCGTCGCCACCGTCCGGGCCGCCGCGGGGTACGAATTTTTCGCGGCGGAAACTGGTTGCGCCATTACCGCCTTTGCCTGCGGCGACTTCGATTTTTGCTTCGTCGATGAATTTCATTAAATGCTCTTGTTTGTTGGTTTTAAATAGGGTTTCAGGCGGATTGCCATATGTTTTGATGCCGTCTGAACAGATTTTCTGCCGACATTATAAGGTATAAGCGGTATTTCAATATACCGCGGAGAAACTATTTGTTCTGCCCATCTTAATGAATTTTTAAGCAAATCTTCAGCCTGCAAACAAAATATGTCCAACTTCTTTGGTACAATCGCGCCTTTTTGACATTCCGACCCGACGGAATGTCCGTTCAAACCGTTACATATGATAAGGATTTTTTTATGAACACAAACCAACCTGCCGTTTACGACCCGTTGACACGCGCGCTGCACTGGCTGACCGTTGCCGGCTTCATCGGCATTCTGACCACCATTGTCCTGTGGACAATTTACGAAGAGGCGGAATGGGCGGGCAGCCTGTTCGGCCTGCACAAATCTTTCGGTTTCCTCATGCTGACGGTGATTGCATTGCGCATCGTGTGGGCGGTTGCCAACCGCGCCAAGCGTCCGCAAAGCGACAGCAAGGCGGCAGCGGCAGGACACGGCATTCTGTATCTGCTCATGCTTGCCGTTCCCGTTATCGGCATGATCCGCCAATACGGTGGCGGACGCGGCCCGTTGAAAGTGTTCGGCGTTGAAGTAATGCAGGGTTCGCCGGAAAAAATCGAGTGGATGGCAAACTTGGGCAACACGTTCCACGGCAATTTGGGCTGGCTGCTGTTTGCCGCCGTCGTCGGACACGTCGCCATGGTCGTCGTCCACCGTGTTCAAGGCAAAGACGTGCTGTACCGCATGACGGGGCGTGTCCGTTGATTCCGTTCGCACTATGGTGCCGGTCCATCCGGCATCATTTGTTTTTCCACGACAGTGCCAAATCGTACAAAGCCTTTTTGCCCTCACCTGTAATCTTGGCGGCAAGCTCCGCCGCCTGCTTGGTCGGCAGCTCGGCCGCAAGGATTTTCATCGCATTTTGCGCAGACTCGGACAAGCCTTCGTGTTTTTCATCCTGCGCCGGATAAAGCACCAACACCATCTCGCCGCGCGATTGGTTGCCGTCCGCCGCCAATGCCGTCTGAATTTCCCCAACCGTGCCGCTTAAGAACGTTTCAAACGTTTTCGTGATTTCGCGCGCCAGCATCAGACGGCGTTCGGGGAACAATTCCGCCATATCGGCAAGCGTTGCCCCGATTCGGTGCGGCGTTTCAAACATGACGACAGGAAATGCCGCCCGCACCCATTTGGCAAACAATTTCCTACGTTCGCCCGATTTCGGCGGTACAAAACCGTTGAAATAAAAATCGGATTCCGCCACACCGGCCACACTCAACGCCGCCATTACCGCGCTTGCGCCCACGACGGGAACGACTTTGAACCCTGCTTCGCGCACGCGGCGGGCGAGTTTCGCGCCCGGGTCGCACACGGCCGGCGTACCCGCATCGGAAACCTGCGCCACAACCAGGCCGTCTGAAAGGAAACCGATTACCTTGTCCGCCATCTGCCGCTCGTTGTGTTCGCGCACACTGACCAACCTGCCCTGAATGCCGTACGCGCTCAAAAGCTGCGCAGTAACGCGCGTGTCTTCGGCACAAATGATGTCCGCCTTTTGCAATACCGCCAAAGCGCGCAGGGTAATGTCTGCCAAATTGCCGATGGGCGTGGCAACCACGTATAATGTCCCTCCGACGACGCTGTCGGAGGCTTTCTGCAAGTGTTTCTGAAACATAAAAAATGCCGTCTGAAAAACAGACATTATAAAGGTTAAACCGATTATGCGCTTAAACCACAAACAGGGTACGGCAGGGGAAGATGCCGCACTTGCCTTCCTCCAATCCCAAGGCTGCACGCTGCTTGCCCGCAACTGGCACTGCGCCTACGGCGAAATCGACCTGATTGTCAAAAACGGCGGCATGATTCTGTTTGTTGAAGTAAAATACCGCAAAAACCAACGGTTCGGCGGCGCGGCATACAGCATTTCTCCGTCCAAATTATTGAAACTGCAACGAAGTGTAGAGTATTATCTGCAACAGAACAGGCTGACAAACGTACCGTGCCGCCTCGATGCGGTACTTATCGAAGGAAACCGCCCGCCCGAGTGGATAAAGAATATTACAGGTTGACGATATGACGACATTACAAGAACGCGTTGCCGCACATTTTGCCGAAAGCATCCGTGCCAAACAGGAAGCCGAAAAAATACTGGTCGAGCCGACCGTACAGGCTGCCGAGCTGATGCTGCAATGCCTGATGAACGACGGCAAAATCCTGGCCTGCGGCAACGGCGGTTCGGCTGCCGACGCGCAACACTTCGCCGCCGAAATGACCGGGCGTTTTGAGAAAGAACGCATGGAACTCGCCGCCGTCGCCCTGACCACAGACACCTCCGCGCTGACCGCCATCGGCAACGACTACGGTTTCGACCACGTATTCAGCAAACAAGTGCGCGCGCTCGGACGTGCAGGCGACGTCCTCGTCGGCATTTCCACCTCCGGCAATTCCGCCAACGTCATCGAAGCCGTCAAAGCCGCACACGAACGCGATATGCACGTCATCGCCCTGACCGGCCGCGACGGCGGCAAAATCGCCGCCATGCTCAAAGACACCGACGTTCTGCTCAACGTCCCCCATCCGCGCACCGCCCGCATTCAGGAAAACCACATCCTGCTGATACACGCCATGTGCGACTGTATCGACTCCGTACTGCTGGAAGGAATGTAACCCTTTTCAGACGGCATGGCGCAAAGCAATGCCGTCTGAAACGCCCAAGAAAGGAAGTCCCCGATGAAACCCAAACCACACACCGTCCGCACCCTGATTGCCGCCGTCCTCAGCCTTGCCCTCGGCGGCTGCTTCAGCGCAGTCGTCGGCGGGGCCGCCGTCGGCGCAAAATCCGTCATCGACCGCCGAACCACCGGCGCGCAAACCGATGACAACGTTATGGCGTTGCGTATCGAAACCACCGCCCGTTCCTACCTGCGCCAAAACAACCAAACCAAAGGCTACACGCCCCAAATCTCCGTCGTCGGCTACAACCGCCACCTGCTGCTGCTCGGACAAGTCGCCACCGAAGGCGAAAAACAGTTCGTCGGTCAGATTGCACGTTCCGAACAGGCCGCCGAAGGCGTATACAACTACATTACCGTCGCCTCCCTGCCGCGCACTGCGGGCGACATCGCCGGCGACACTTGGAACACGTCCAAAGTCCGCGCCACGCTGCTGGGCATCAGCCCCGCTACACAGGCGCGCGTCAAAATCATTACCTACGGCAATGTAACCTACGTTATGGGCATCCTCACCCCCGAAGAACAGGCGCAGATTACCCAAAAAGTCAGCACCACCGTCGGCGTACAAAAAGTCATTACCCTCTACCAAAACTACGTCCAACGCTGACTCGGCAATGCCGTCTGAACCGCCTTCAGACGGCATTGCCCGACACCCCAAAAGCACAATCAAAATGGCAAAAAAACCGAACAAACCCTTCAGGCTGACCCCCAAACTCCTGATACGCGCCGTATTGCTCATCTGTATCACCGCCATCGGCGCATTGGCAGTAGGCATCGTCAGCACATTCAACCCGAACGGCGACAAAACCCTCCAAACCGAACCGCAACACACCGACAGCCCCCGCGAAACCGAATTCTGGCTGCCAAACGGCGCCGTCGGACAAGATGCCGCCCAACCCGAACACCACCACGCCGCCTCATCCGAACCCGCACAGCCGGACGGCACAGAAGAAAGCGGCAGCGGACTGCCGCCCCCTGCCGCACCCAAGAAAAACCGGGTCAAACCGCGCCCTTCGGATGCGGCCCGGGCAGCCGATTCGTTAACCGGCACCGGAACACAAGCTGAAAACACACTCAAAGAAACCCCCGTACTGCCCACAAACGCCCCCCATCCCGAACCCCGAAAAGAAACACCCGAAAAACAGGCGCAGCCCAAAGAAACACCCAAAGAAAAAGAAACGCCCAAAGAAAACCATACCAAACCGGACACCCCGAAAAACACGCCGGCCAAACCCCATAAAGAGATTCTCGACAACCTCTTTTGACCCGGCACGGCAGGCACACCCGCAATCCAAGGAAGCATTATGAACGGCATCATCATCAAAACCCCCGAAGAAATCGAAAAAATGCGCGAGCTGGGCAAACTCGTCGCCGAAGCCCTCGACTACATCGGACAATTCGTCAAACCCGGCATCACCACCGACGAAATCGACAAACTTGTTTACGACTACCACGTCAACGTCCAAGGCGGCTATCCCGCCCCCCTCCACTACGGCAACCCGCCCTACCCCAAATCCTGCTGCACCTCCGTCAACCACGTCATCTGCCACGGCATTCCCGACGACAAGCCGCTCAAAGAAGGTGACATTATCAACATCGACCTCACCATCAAAAAAGACGGTTTCCACGGCGACTCCAGCCGTATGTTTACCGTCGGCAAAGTCTCCCCCATCGCCCAACGCCTGATCGACGTAACCCACGCCTCTATGATGGCGGGCATAGAAGCCGTCAAACCTGGCGCGACGCTGGGCGGCGTAGGTTACGCCTGCCAACAGGTTGCCGAAAATGCAGGTTATTCGGTTGTACAAGAATTCTGCGGACACGGCATCGGGCGCGGTTTCCACGAAGCCCCGCAAGTGTTGCACTACGGAAAAAAAGGGCAGGGTCCCGTTCTAAAACCGGGTATGATTTTTACCGTCGAACCGATGATCAACCAAGGCAAACGCCACCTGCGTATCCTCAACGACGGCTGGACGGTGGTTACCAAAGACCGCTCCCTCTCCGCCCAATGGGAACACGAAGTCTTGGTAACCGAAACCGGCTACGAAATCCTCACCGTCAGCCCCGCCACCGGCAAACCCTGAAGCTGTATGCAATATAAAAACAGGCTTGACCCGGCACATTACGAAAACAAAGCAAATCGGAATTTGCCCCGCAACCAGAAAAACTTAAAGGAAGTTTTATGAAAATATTTGAAAATATAGAAGATGTTAAAGCCATCCGTAAAAAGACCGGGATGAACCAGATAGACTTCTGGGGCAAGGTCGGCGTTACTCAATCCGGAGGTTCACGCTACGAAACCGGCCGCAAGATGCCCAAACCCGTACGCGAACTGCTCCGCCTCGTCCATATCGAATGCCTCGATTTGGCAAAAGTCAACAAAAAAGATATGGAAATCGCCGCCCTGTTGAAAAAACACCATCCCGACCTGTATGCCGAATTGTCCAAACAGACCAAGGCCGAAAGAAAAAAACAAGGTTAAACCGCAACCTCCGGATGCCCGGAGGTTTTTCATTTCCGAAAAATGCAAACAATGCCGTCTGAAACACCGGACAGGCCGCCGTATCCCGCCTGCCGCCCCTGCCTCAAACCGCCGAACCGCCCGAACCTGCCTTTTTACAAACTTTATCCAATTTCCTGTTTATTTCAGGATACGCCGACATTAGACTGTCAAACAGTCCGAAACGGGCAAACTCCACATCTATCCAAAGGAATAAAAATGAAACTTCTGACCACTGCAATCCTGTCTTCCGCAATCGCGCTCAGCAGTATGGCCGCCGCCGGCACGGACAACCCCACCGTTGCCAAAAAAACCGTCAGCTACGTCTGCCAGCAAGGTAAAAAAGTCAAAGTAACCTACGGCTTCAACAAACAGGGTCTGACCACATACGCCTCCGCCGTCATCAACGGCAAACGTGTGCAAATGCCCATCAATTTGGATAAATCCGACAATATGGACACGTTCTACGGCAAAGAAGGCGGTTATGTGCTGAGCACCGGCGCAATGGACAGCAAATCCTACCGCAAACAGCCTATTATGATTACCGCACCTGACAACCAAATCGTCTTCAAAGACTGTTCCCCACGTTAATCAGGCAACAAAAAACAGCGTTTTCATTTCTGAAAACGCTGTTTTTTGACCGTTCCATTATTCGCAAAAGGGAAAAAACGATTACCTGCCCCGTGTATCAAAACCTGCCCTGCCGGATGAAGGGCATAACCGGCAGGGACGGCGTCAACACCATATGGGGGTACGGCTTTTCTTGAAAGATTCGGTTTAAATATCCAACACTTTCGCGGTATAGGCGATAATTTCATCCGCCCTTTCAGGGTTTTCGTTCAACTTGATGCCGTAACCCGGTACCAGCTCTTTCAGACGACCTTCCCAAGACGGGGCGCGCTCGGGGAAGCATTGGTGCATCAGCCGGATCATCAGCGGCACAGCGGTCGATGCGCCCGGCGACGCTCCCAGCAATGCGGCGAGCGAGCCGTCGGCGTGGGCGACAATCTCCGTACCAAACTGCAGCACGCCGCCTTTTTCGGAGTCTTTTTTAATGATTTGGACGCGTTGCCCTGCGGTGATGAGTTCCCAGTCGTCGGGGTTTGCCTCGGGGTAGTATTCCAGCAGGGAGGCAAAGCGTTCTTCTTTGGTTTTACGCAATTCGCCCAGCAGGTATTTGGTCAGCGGCATATTCGCCCAGCCGGCGCGCAGCATAGGATAGAGGTTGTCCATATGGATGGACAGCGGCAAATCCATAAACGAGCCTTGCTTGAGGAAGTTGGAACGGAAACCTGCGTAAGGACCGAACATAAGGTGTCGTTTGCCGTCTACGTTGCGTGTGTCGAGGTGCGGGACGGACATCGGCGGCGCGCCGACGGAAGCCTGCCCGTACACTTTGGCGTTGTGTTGTTCGGCGGTTTCGGGGTTGCTGTTGCGGAAGAACAGGCCGGACACGGGTAAGCCGCCGTAGCCTTTGCCTTCGGGGATGCCGGATTTTTGCAGCAGGGTCAGTGCGCCGCCGCCCGCGCCGAGGAAGAGGAAGCGGGTGCGGAGGGTAAGCTGCCAGTCTAGGTTGCGGGTATCGGCGGTTTTGAGCACCCACGCGCCGTCGGATTCGCGTTTGATGTCTTCGACGTGGCGGTTGAACTCGGTTTTTACGCCCTTGCCCTGCAAATATTTCACCATCTGGCGCGTCAGCCGTCCGAAATCGACATCCGTGCCTTCGGCGGAATAGTTGGCGGCGACGGGTTGGTTTTCGTCCCGGCCGCGCATAATCAGCGGAGCCCAATCGGAAATTTTGTTCCGATCGGTGGAAAATTCCATATTTTCAAAAAGTTTCTGCGTTTTAAACACATCATAGCGTTTTTGCAGGTAACGGCAGTGGTCTTCGTTCATCACCAAAGACATATGCGGCACGGCATTGATGAAGGAATTGTCTTCCAACTTGCCTTCCGCGACCAGCGTCGCCCAAAACTGGCGGCTGACATGAAACTGTTCGGCAATATTGAGGGCGCGCGCCGGATTGATGACGCCGTCCGCACCCAGCGGCGCATAGTTCAATTCGCACAGCGCGGAATGCCCCGTGCCGGCGTTGTTCCACGCGTTTGACGATTCCAACGCCACATCTTCCAAGCGTTCAATCAGGGTGATTTCCCAAGACGGTTCGAGTTCTTTGAGCAAAACGCCCAAAGTCGCGCTCATAATGCCGCCGCCCACCAAGACAACGTCTGTCGCTTCAGCCATGGTTTACTCCTAAAAAACAGGCATCTTCTGCCCTTATGGTTATTTGCCGTACTACAAACGCCTGAATCGCAAAAGCAGGGGAAACCGGCAATGGTGTGTGTCCGAGCACGCTGTTTCGGGGTTGGAATGCGTTGCAAGTATGGCTTCCGACACCGCTTCAGGGGCTTGTAATATGTTATCGTGAATGTAGTGGATTTTACTGGGAAATGCAAAGTTTTTCTGTCGCCCGCCAAGCCGGGGAACTGCGAAACAAAAAATAAAAATAGTTATTTATCTATATATATCAAATTTTTAATAGACAAAAAATCAAAATTGTTTATATATTAATTTTTAAAAGATTGTCAGCATATCGCGTTAAGTTTTTTAAATTTGAGAATACTGCCTCACACCTGCACGCCATACCCTGCCAACCTGCCGGTCAGGATTTCCCTGTTTTTGCACCAATCTTCCCTCAGCATACTGTACACAACCGTATCGCGCACACTGCCGTCTTTACGGAGCATATGCATACGCAGCACGCCGTCTTTTTCCGCGCCCAGCCGTTCGATGGCACGTTGCGAGGCAAGGTTCAGAATATCCGTGCGCCATCCCGCGCAACAGCAAGCTAAAACATCAAATGCGTAATCCAACAGCATGATTTTGCAACAGGTGTTTATCCGTTTCCGCCGTGCCGATGCCGCATACCATGTGAATCCGATATCCAAACGCGGAATCTGCGGTTCAAAATGATAATACGCCGTTGTCCCGACCACCCTGTCCGCCTCTTCATCGACAACCGCAAACGCCAAACGCGTTGCCAATGCTGTCCCGATATAGTCTGCCACCCTATCCGGATGGGGCGCGGACGTTACCCCCAGCTTCCAAACCTCCCCATCGCAAACCGCCTCGCGCAAACCCGTTTCATGATGCACATCCAACGGTTCGAACCGTACGCCGCCCAATGACAAAACCGGCAGTATTATCCTTTCCGACATCCTTTTCTCCCAATATTCCGCCTTCAGACGGCATTTCCGCCCGAAATGCCGTCTGAACGGCTAAAAACACAATATCCCCGCTTCCGATACAAAACCGTCCAGCGGCAGGTCGTGCGCCTCGCGTGGGAGCCTGTCCACCAACTGGCAGGCAAAGCCCACGCCCACGGTTTTCGCCTGCAAACGGTATTTCATCGCCGAAAGCGTCGCATCGTAATAGCCGCCTGCCTGCCCCAAACGGTAGCCTTCGCGGTCTATGCCGACAAGCGGGACGAGCAATACCGACAAACCGTGCACGCGGATTTTGCGCCCTGCAAACTGAGGGACATGCAGCTTCGCCCTACCGCGCTTGCGTTCCCGTTCCATTCCGCGTTCAGGATACGGCGTAAACCACATCCGCCGCGTGTGCGGTTCGATATAAGGCAGATAGAGTTTTGCGCCGCGTTTTTGCGCCGCGCGGACAAAGCCGTCCAAACGCAGCTCGTTGCCCATCGGCCAATACACGCCGATCTTCCGCCCCTTTTTGATATAACGTTTGAGCAGGCGGTTGATTTTTACCGCCGCCGCCGCCCGCACGTCCCGCCCCATTTGCGAACGCCGCCCGCGCAATTCGCGGCGCAGGGCGCGTTTTTCCTCGTTCCTCATTTCAGACGGCCTTTCAGGATTGCGGTAGAATGTTGCGATTATAACGATTTTGTTAACATTCAAACAGGACGCACACAATGTGGCACATCGTCGCCATCGGCTATCTTTTTGTTGCCGTTATGTATTCCGCCGCGCAGCCGAGTATTGCGCGCGCTTTGATTTATTTGGTTTTTTGGGTGGTTCTGCCCACCGTGTTCACGGTCTTCGCCGTAACCGTCCGCCGCCGCAACCGCCTGATGAGGCAGCAGGAACAGGCAGAATCCGAACAGCAGCGCGCACAACGGCAAAAAGACAGCGGCACAAAACCCTGAATCCCTTTTCAGACGGCATCTTATCCGCTATAATCCGTCAGTTTTCCATTTCGGAAACACACTATTTTTAAAACTTATGCCCACTTTCGCCGAAGGGTGCTTGACAATAGGCGCCGCCTATCAAGTTCTATGCGATTGAATGTGTGCTCTTTAACCCTTTCAAGGAAATAACATGTCTCAAATTACTATGCGTCAGATGATTGAAGCCGGTGTTCACTTCGGTCACCAAACCCGTTTCTGGAACCCGAAAATGGCTCAATACATTTTCGGCGCGCGCAACAAAATCCATATCGTAAACTTGGAAAAAACCCTGCCGATGTTCCAAGAGGCGCAAGAAGCCGTACGTCGTCTGGTTGCCAACAAAGGTACGGTATTGTTCGTAGGTACCAAACGCCAGGCACGCGACATCATCCGCGAAGAAGCGACCCGCGCCGGTATGCCTTTCGTCGACCACCGCTGGTTGGGCGGTATGCTGACCAACTACAAAACCGTTAAGCAATCCATCAAACGCCTGGAAGAAAAAACCGCAGCCTTGGAAAATGCTGCCGAAAGCGGTTTCAGCAAAAAAGAAATTCTGGAAATGCAACGCGACGTTGAAAAACTGGAACGCTCTTTGGGCGGTATCAAAAACATGAAAGGCCTGCCCGACGCGATTTTCGTTATCGATACCGGCTACCAAAAAGGTACTCTGGTTGAAGCTGAAAAACTGGGCATCCCCGTTATCGCCGTAGTCGATACCAACAACAGCCCAGACGGCGTGAAATACGTCATCCCCGGCAACGACGACTCCGCCAAAGCCATCCGCCTGTACTGCCGAGGCATCGCCGACGC
The DNA here is from genome assembly GCF_003315235.1 of Neisseria gonorrhoeae. Classification (GTDB taxonomy): domain Bacteria; phylum Pseudomonadota; class Gammaproteobacteria; order Burkholderiales; family Neisseriaceae; genus Neisseria; species Neisseria gonorrhoeae. The sequence goes on from NZ_QNRU01000009.1 coordinate 61,279, forward strand.
AGTTTTGGAAGGCAAAAACCAAGCGCTGCAAGAAACCGTAGCCGCTGCCCAAGAAACCGCTGCCGAGTAATTCGGTACACAGAAGAGGGGCGTTATGCCCCTTTTCTCAAATATGCCGTCTGAACGCCCGTTCGCGGCACACGATTCCCGAATGTGGAAAATCCTTTCCGTATTTCCCAAAAATCTAGGAGATTCAAAATGGCAGAAATTACTGCAAAAATGGTTGCCGACCTGCGCGCCGCTACCGGCCTGGGTATGATGGAATGCAAAAAAGCCTTGGTTGAAGCTGAAGGCAACTTCGACAAAGCCGAAGAAATCCTGCGTATTAAATCCGGTGCGAAAGCGGGCAAACTGGCTGGTCGTACTGCTGCCGAAGGCGTATTGGCTTATGCAATCAACGGTAATGTCGGCGCATTGGTCGAAGTAAACTGCGAAACCGACTTCGTTGCTAAAGACGCCGGCTTCGTAGAATTTGCCAACTTCGTTGCGAAAACTGCTGCCGAGAAAAAACCGGCTTCTGTTGAAGAACTGAGCGAACTGGTTGAATCAGAACGCAAAGCCATCATCGCTAAATTGGGCGAGAACATGTCTGTCCGCCGCTTCCAAGTGATTGACACTGCCAACCAACTGGTTGCCTACATCCACGGCGCATTGGCGACCGAAGGCGTTTTGGTCGAGTACAAAGGCTCTGAAGATGTAGCACGCAAAATCGGTATGCACATCGTTGCCGCCAAACCGCAATGCGTAAGCGAAGCCGAAGTAGATACTGAAACCGTTGAAAAAGAACGCCACATCTACACCGAGCAAGCCATCGCTTCCGGCAAACCTGCCGACATCGCCGCTAAAATGGTTGAAGGCCGTATCCGCAAATTCTTGGCTGAAATCACTCTGAACGGCCAAGCATTCGTGATGAACCCTGACCAAACTGTTGCCCAATTCGCTAAAGAAAACGACACTGAAGTGGTTAGCTTCATCCGCTACAAAGTAGGCGACGGTATCGAGAAAGCCGTTGTCGACTACGCAGCCGAAGTAGCCGCAGCCGCCAAAGTGTAAGGCACTTATGAAAAAGAAAGCACCTGGATTCCAAACGAATCAGGGTGCTTTTTTTTGAGAAAACCGTTTACGGTACCTATTTTAAGACGACCGAATATAAAGGCCGTCTGAAAACAAAACAATAATAGAACGACACACCATATCATTGTAATCCGACCATTTGAAATTCAGACGTCCCAACTCCGACCGACGACATTCAAGAAAGCAAGGTATCCCATGACACAGCAAATCAAATACAAACGCGTATTACTGAAACTCTCCGGCGAATCCCTGATGGGTTCCGATCCGTTCGGCATCAATCACGATACCATTGTTCAAACTGTCGGCGAAATTGCCGAAATCGTGAAAATGGGTGTGCAAGTCGGTATCGTTGTCGGCGGCGGTAACATTTTCCGCGGCGTATCTGCACAAGCAGGCAGCATGGACCGCGCCACTGCCGACTACATGGGCATGATGGCGACCGTGATGAACGCCTTGGCACTCAAAGACGCATTTGAAACCTTGGGCATCAAAGCGCGCGTACAATCCGCACTGTCTATGCAGCAAATCGCTGAAACTTACGCCCGTCCTAAAGCCATTCAATATTTGGAAGAAGGCAAAGTCGTGATTTTCGCCGCCGGTACCGGTAATCCGTTCTTCACGACCGACACTGCCGCCGCATTGCGCGGCGCGGAAATGAACTGCGACGTGATGCTCAAAGCCACCAACGTCGACGGCGTGTACACCGCAGACCCGAAAAAAGACCCGTCCGCCACACGCTACGAAACCATTACTTTTGACGAAGCCTTGAATAAAAACCTCAAAGTCATGGACGCGACCGCCTTTGCCCTCTGCCGCGAACGCAAGCTCAATATCGTCGTCTTCGGCATCGCCAAACAAGGCTCGCTCAAACGCGTCATTACCGGCGAAGACGAAGGCACACTGGTCCACTGCTGATTGATGATTGACCATAGGGTCGGCAGATATAGTCGCATATGGGCTTCAGACAGCCATTTATTATATGGAGATTATAGTGGATTAAATTTAAACCGGTACGGCGTTGCCTCGCCTTGCCGTACCGGTTTAAATTTAATCCACTATATTTACAATTTTGATACAATTTGTTTTTCATCAAAGGAGAAAATCTATGCGGGCACGGCTGCTGATACCTATTCTTTTTTCAGTTTTTATTTTATCCGCCTGCGGGACACTGACAGGTATTCCATCGCATGGCGGAGGCAAACGCTTCGCGGTCGAACAAGAACTTGTGGCCGCTTCTGCCAGAGCTGCCGTTAAAGACATGGATTTACAGGCATTACACGGACGAAAAGTTGCATTGTACATTGCAACTATGGGCGACCAAGGTTCAGGCAGTTTGACAGGGGGTCGCTACTCCATTGATGCACTGATTCGCGGCGAATACATAAACAGCCCTGCCGTCCGCACCGATTACACCTATCCGCGTTACGAAACCACCGCTGAAACAACATCAGGCGGTTTGACGGGTTTAACCACTTCTTTATCTACACTTAATGCCCCTGCACTCTCGCGCACCCAATCAGACGGTAGCGGAAGTAGGAGCAGTCTGGGCTTAAATATTGGCGGGATGGGGGATTATCGAAATGAAACCTTGACGACCAACCCGCGCGACACCGCCTTTCTTTCCCACTTGGTACAGACCGTATTTTTCCTGCGCGGCATAGACGTTGTTTCTCCTGCCAATGCCGATACAGATGTGTTTATTAACATCGACGTATTCGGAACGATACGCAACAGAACCGAAATGCACCTATACAATGCCGAAACACTGAAAGCCCAAACAAAACTGGAATATTTCGCAGTAGACAGAACCAATAAAAAATTGCTCATCAAACCCAAAACCAATGCGTTTGAAGCTGCCTATAAAGAAAATTACGCATTGTGGATGGGGCCGTATAAAGTAAGCAAAGGAATCAAACCGACGGAAGGATTGATGGTCGATTTCTCCGATATCCGGCCATACGGCAATCATACGGGTAACTCCGCCCCATCCGTAGAGGCTGATAACAGTCATGAGGGGTATGGATACAGCGATGAAGCAGTGC
>NZ_QNRU01000010.1 GCF_003315235.1 Neisseria gonorrhoeae
TGTGCCATTGTCCGGGCAGGACGGCTTTGAACATGGACGACAGGGGATAGGCGGGGCGGCCGCGGCGGTCTCTGAGGTAACGGGTTTTTTGACGGTTCAGGTATTGTTCGATCGGCTGCCAATCAATCACCTGGTCCAACTCCGATAGCGGGAAGCGGCCGATGTGTTTGGCAGTCATGGCTTGGGCGGTTTGCCGGAAGAAGGTGCTCATGGGAAATCCCCTAAATGCCTTGGTGGGAATTTAGGGGATTTTGGGGATTTTTGCAAAGGTCTCAAGAGATGTGTTTAAGCACGCGGAAGGCTTTCTGTTTGCGTCAGGTCAAATAATGATGCCGTCTGAAAACCGAATCGGCTTCAGACGGCATTTATATCGTAACGGTCGGATTGGGTAGGTTGGCGCACCTGTCCGGTTTTCGGTTTGGCAAACCGTTTTTTTGTTGGGTTCAGTGTTTTCTGATAGGCGGTTGCGGCATCGGATTTGCCCAGCCCCGCCAGTACGCGGATATGCTCGGCAGCAGATTGTGCCAGAGGTTCAAGGGTGTAGCCGCCTTCGAGTACGGATACGATTTTGCCGGGGCAGCTGGATGCCGTCTGAATGATTTTGTGTGTCAGCCAGGCAAAATCCGCCTCGTGCAGGTTGAGCCTGCCCGATTCGTCCAGACGGTGTGCGTCGAATCCTGCCGACAGCAGCACCAGTTCGGGTTTGAATGCGGCAAGCCGGGGCAGCCACTGTCTGCGGACGGCTTCGCGGAATGTGCGGCTGCCCGTTCCCGACGGCAAGGGCAGGTGCACCATATTGCCGCCGTCGGGCATACCGTTGTTTTCGGGGAAGGGGAAAAGGTCGGTTTCAAACAGGTTGAAAAACAGGATACGCGGATCGTCTTTGAATATTTCTGCCGTACCGTCGCCGTAGTGGACATCGAAATCGATGACGGCAATGCGTTTCAGGCGGTATTCGGCAATGGCATGCATGACGCCGGCGGCAACGTTGTTCAGCAGGCAGAATCCGCCGGCTTTGCCGCTTTTCGCGTGATGCTCCGGCGGGCGGGCGGCGCAAAAGGCGTGCCACGCTTTGCGTTTCATGACCATATCGACTGCCTGAACTGCCGAACCGGCGGAAAAACGGGCGGCGGACAGGGAGTTTTTGCTGATAACGGTGTCGTCGTCCAAACGGCAAATCTTGCCGTCTTCGGGTAGGCAAGATTCCAAACGGTTCAGATATTTGCTCGAGCGGACAAGTGCAAGGCGCGTATCGCTGATTTCTTCCGCCTCTACGGTTTGGAGGTGCTGCCAAATACCGGCGCGGCGCAATGCCTGCTCGATGCAGAGGATGCGGTCGGGCGAATCGGGATGGTTTGCCCCGGGGTCGTGCCCGGTGCAGGAGGGGTGGAAAATCCAGGCGGTCTGGGCGTTTTTGCCCAAAAAAAGGCGCAACAGGGCGTAGAGTTTCAGGAACAGGCGGGTCAGCGGCATGGGTTCGGGAAAGGGGGTGCAGACGGCATACGGTTGGGTATGGGCGGCAAACCCGATATATTGTTTACGGTCTTATGCTATTATATACCCCGCTCGATTTTCAATCATATTTAGAAAGAACGGATAAATTATGAATCAAGCTGTTGCACAATTTGCTCCTTTGGTGTTGATTATGGTGGTGTTCTACTTCCTGATCATGCGCCCCCAACAAAAGAAATTCAAAGCGCATCAGGCAATGCTTGCCGCCTTGAAAGCCGGCGACAAAGTGGTCTTGGCGGCAGGTTTCAAGGGTAAGGTAACCAGAGTCGGCGAACAGTTTTTTACCGTGGATATCGGACAGGGTACAAAAATCGAGGTCGAAGTGGAACGCAATGCGATTGCCGCAAAAGTCGATTGATTTGTGCTGACAAGCCGCATCGGGAAAGCCCGAATGCGGCACTTTGTTTTGAATTCCAACCGAAGGCTTGACCATGTTCCGACACGCAGGGCGGCATATTCAGGATGCTGCCTTTCGGTCTTGCCTGGCAGGGAGGGGTTTTGCCTCTTCTGAAATAGCCCGATTCCGACACCACCGAAAGGGTGGGGTTTCAACCATTAAGGAACAATGATGAACCGTTATCCTTTATGGAAATATCTGCTGATTGTGTTCACGATTGCGGTTGCCGCAGTGTATTCGCTGCCCAACCTATTCGGCGAAACGCCCGCCGTGCAGGTATCGACCAACCGACAAGCCATCATCATCAACGAACAGACTCAATCCAAAGTGGATGCTGCGCTGAAAAACGCGGGCATTCAGACCGACGGGATGTTTGTTGTGGATAATTCACTGAAAGTGCGTTTCAAAGACACAGAAACGCAGCTTAAAGCGCGCGACGTTATCGAAAACACTTTGGGCGAAGGGTATATTACCGCGCTCAACCTGTTGGCGGACAGCCCCGAATGGATGGCGAAAATCAAAGCCAATCCGATGTTTTTGGGTTTGGACCTGCGCGGCGGCGTGCATTTCACCATGCAGGTCGATATGAAAGCCGCGATGCAGAAAACGTTTGAGCGTTATTCGGGCGACATCCGCCGCGAACTGCGCCGTGAAAAAATCCGCAGCGGCACGGTGCGTCAGGCTGAAAACAGCCTGACCGTCCCTTTGCAGGATGCCGGCGATGTGCAAAAGGCACTGCCTCAGTTACTCAAGCTGTTTCCTGAGGCAACGTTAAATTCAGAAGGCAGCAATATTGTATTGGCGCTTTCGGAAGAGGCGGTGAATAAAGTACGATCAGATGCGGTGAAGCAAAACATCACTACACTGCATAACCGTGTAAACGAATTGGGTGTGGCAGAGCCGATTATCCAACAGTCAGGTTTGGACCGCATTGTCGTACAGCTTCCCGGCGTGCAAGATACTGCCAAGGCAAAAGACATCATCGGCCGTACCGCGACTTTGGAAGTCCGCATGGTGGAGGACGATCCTGCCAAGTTGCGCGAGGCATTGGAAGGCAACGTGCCGAGCGGTTATGAGCTGCTTTCAAGCGGCGGGGAGCATCCCGAAACTCTGCTGATCAGCAAACAGGTCGAGCTGACCGGCGACAACATCAACGATGCGCAACCGAGTTTCGACCAAATGGGCGCACCTGCCGTCAGTCTGAGCTTGGACAGCGCGGGCGGCAGCATTTTCGGCGAACTGACTGCCGCAAATGTCGGCAAACGCATGGCGATGGTTTTGATCGACCAAGGAAAATCCGAGGTTGTAACCGCACCGGTTATCCGTACTGCCATTACCGGCGGACGCGTGGAAATTTCCGGAAGCATGACGACAGCCGAAGCCAACGATACGTCTTTGCTGTTGCGTGCCGGTTCTCTTGCCGCACCGATGCAGATTGTCGAAGAACGTACCATCGGTCCGTCTTTGGGTAAGGAGAACATCGAAAAAGGCTTCCATTCGACTTTATGGGGTTTTGCCATCGTTGCTGCATTCATGGTGGTTTATTACCGCCTGATGGGTTTCTTTTCTACTATTGCATTGAGTGCCAACATACTGTTCCTAATCGGTATTTTGTCTGCCATGCAGGCAACGTTGACGTTACCGGGTATGGCCGCGCTGGCGTTGACTTTGGGTATGGCAATCGACTCCAACGTCTTGATTAACGAACGTATCCGAGAGGAATTGCGTGCCGGCGTGCCGCCGCAGCAGGCAATCAATCTCGGTTTCCAACACGCATGGGCGACCATTGTTGATTCGAACCTGACTTCGCTGATTGCCGGTATCGCGCTTTTGGTATTCGGTTCCGGACCGGTAAGAGGTTTTGCCGTCGTACACTGCTTGGGTATTCTGACTTCGATGTATTCGTCCGTCGTCGTATTCCGTGCGTTGGTCAATCTGTGGTACGGCCGCCGCCGCAAATTGCAGAATATTTCCATCGGTGCGGTATGGAAACCTGAAGCCGAAACTGCGGCAGGTAAGGAGTAAGCTATGGAACTCTTTAAAATCAAACGCGATATTCCGTTTATGAGCTACGGCAAACTGACAACCTTCATTTCGTTGGTTACCTTTATTGCCGCCGTATTCTTTTTGGTTACCAGAGGCCTGAATTTCTCTGTCGAATTTACCGGCGGTACGGTAATGGAAGTCCAATATCAGCAGGGTGCGGATGTCAATAAGATGCGCGAACGCCTCGATACGCTGAAAATGGGTGATGTACAGGTTCAGGCATTGGGTACGAACAAACACATCATGATCCGCCTGCCGAACAAAGAAGGTGTTACTTCCGCACAGTTGTCCAATCAGGTTATGGATTTGCTGAAAAAAGACAGTCCCGACGTTACTTTGCGCCAAGTCGAATTTATCGGTCCGCAAGTCGGTGAGGAATTGGTAAATAATGGATTGATGGCTTTAGGTTTTGTCGTTATCGGCATCATTATTTACCTGTCGATGCGTTTCGAATGGCGTTTTGCCGTATCTGCCATTATCGCCAATATGCACGACATCGTGATTATTCTCGGCTGCTTTGCCTTCTTCCAATGGGAATTTTCGCTGACCGTCTTGGCAGGTATCCTTGCCGTATTGGGCTATTCTGTGAACGAATCCGTCGTCGTCTTCGACCGTATCCGTGAAAATTTCCGCAAGCCGGCGATGCGCGGACATACCGTGCCGGAAGTCATTGACAACGCGATTACCGCAACGATGAGCCGCACCATCATTACCCACGGTTCGACCGAGGCGATGGTTGTTTCTATGCTGGTGTTCGGCGGTGCAGCCTTGCGCGGCTTTTCTATGGCACTGACCATCGGTATCGTGTTCGGCATCTACTCTTCCGTATTGGTTGCCAGCCCGCTCTTGCTGATGTTCGGTTTGAGCCGCGACAATATCGCCAAGGAAGCGAAACAGAAGGAAGAAATTGTGGTCTGATGTCAAATGCCGTCTGAAACCGGAAGATGTCTCCGTTTTCAGACGGCATTTCGCCGACATCGCAAAATATCGTGCAGAACAGCAAAAATTGTGTGATAATGCGCTGTTCCTGTTTCAGGAATAGGGAGTTTGCCGTTGTCGAGGCTTGGCAAACTTGTCCGAATCCCATTTGGGGTTCTTTTTATTTTTCGGAGTTTTTCCATTATGGCACTGACCGTAGAACAAAAAGCACAAATCGTTAAAGATTTCCAACGTAAAGAAGGCGACACCGGCTCTTCTGAAGTACAAGTTGCCCTGTTGACTTTCCGCATCAACGATCTGACCCCCCACTTCAAAGCCAACCCCAAAGACCACCACAGCCGTCGCGGCCTGTTGAAAATGGTCAGCCAACGCCGCCGCCTGTTGGCCTATTTGCGCCGTACCCAGCCCGATACGTATCGCGCGTTGATTACCCGCTTGGGTCTGCGTAAATAATTGCGCTTTCCGACACCGCCCAGAAAAATGGGCGGTGTTTTCTTTTCTGTTGCTTTCCGACAAGCTCAAACCCATATTTATTACCCTAAAAACCTTATAAACTAATATAATGCGGGGTTCTTTAGAACCCCTTTTTATTTCATGCTGCCCGTGCGCTTCACAAGAGTTTCAGACGGCATCAGACGTTGCGACTCCCGCCAGCAATCAAACAGCTTTTTATCACCCATTCGAAAATCCGTTTTGCCGGTACTCGTCTTTTTATTGGAGTATTGCCATTATGACCGCAACCACAGCGTCTTCAGCCAAACCTTATCTGCAAATCCAAGGTTTGGTGAAAAAGTTTGGTGACAATTACGCTGTCGATAACATCGACTTGAACATTTATCAAAACGAAATCTTCGCCCTTTTGGGCAGTTCCGGCAGCGGAAAATCTACGCTGCTGCGTATGCTGGCGGGTATGGAAAGTCCCAATCAGGGAAAAATCATCCTTGATGGTCAAGATATTACCAAACTTGCACCCTATGACCGCCCCATCAATATGATGTTCCAAAGTTACGCGCTTTTTCCGCATATGACGGTGGAGCAAAACATTGCCTTCGGTCTGAAACAGGACAAAATGCCTAAAGGCGAAATCGATGCGCGCGTCGAAGAAATGCTGCGTCTGGTTCAGATGACCAAATTTGCCAAACGCAAACCGCACCAATTGTCCGGTGGTCAGCAGCAACGTATCGCCTTGGCGCGCAGTTTGGCAAAACGTCCGAAAATCCTGTTGCTTGACGAACCTTTGGGGGCGTTGGATAAGAAATTGCGCCAGCAAACCCAGCTCGAGTTGGTCAATACGCTGGAACAAGTCGGCGTAACCTGCATTATGGTTACGCACGACCAAGAAGAGGCGATGACGATGGCGACCCGCATCGCCATTATGTCCGACGGTCAGTTGCAGCAGGTCGGCACGCCCAGCGACGTGTACGACTATCCCAACAGCCGCTTCACTGCCGAGTTTATCGGCGAAACCAACATCTTTGACGGTGTGGTGATTGAAAATCATGCCGACTATGCCGTTATCGAATGCGAAGGTTTGGAAAACCACGTCCGTATCGACCATGGTTTGGGTGGCCCGAGCGAGCAGGATCTTTGGGTTAGTATTCGACCAGAGGATATTGATTTATATAAAGAAAAACCCGAATATTTGGGCGACTACAACTGGGCGAAAGGCACGGTAAAAGAAATTGCCTATTTGGGCAGCTTCGCCATATACCATATCAAACTCGCCAACGGGCGCGTCGTCAAAAGCCAAGTTCCTGCACCTTACTGGTATGTGCGTAACATCACGCCGCCGACTTGGGATGAAACCGTCTATATCAGCTGGCCGGAAAACCAACCGACTCCGTTGTTCCGTTGATTTAAGGGGAGTGAGATGAACCTTAATAAACTGAAAAACAAACTGTTCCGCCGTCCGGGGCAGCGTGCGGTGATTGCCGTACCGTATATTTGGCTTTTGGTGCTGTTTCTGATTCCGTTCGCCATCGTGCTGAAAATCAGCTTTGCCGAACAAGAAATCGCCATTCCACCGTTTACTCCTTTAACGACGATAGATGAGGATTTGGGTCGCCTGAACATCGCCGTCAGCTATCAAAACTATGCCGATATTTTCCAAAATTTTTGGCATACCCTTAACCCCTTCGGCGACAGTGAAAACAGTAATATCTATCTGATGACTTATTGGTCTTCAATTAAGACTGCGCTGACGACGACGGTGATTTGCCTGTTGGTCGGTTACCCGACCGCCTATGCGATTTCCCGTGCCAATCCTTCCGTCCGCAATGGTTTGCTGCTTGCCATCATGTTACCTTTTTGGACATCGTTCCTGCTGCGTGTCTATGCGTGGATGGGTTTGCTCGGGCATAACGGCATCATAAACAACTTATTGATTAAGATGGGTATTATCAGCGAACCATTAGATTTGTTCTATAATGCGTTTTCGTTAAATTTGGTAATGGTTTATGCCTATCTGCCGTTTATGATTCTGCCGCTTTACACGCAGCTGGTGAAACTGGACAGCCGCCTGCTCGAAGCGGCTTCCGACTTGGGCGCGGGACCGGTCAAATCGTTCTTGACGATTACCCTGCCTTTGTCGAAAACCGGCATTATTGCAGGTTCGATGCTGGTTTTCGTCCCCGCTGTCGGTGAGTTCGTCATTCCCGAGCTGGTCGGCGGTTCGGAAAACCTGATGATCGGTAAAGTATTGTGGCAGGCATTCTTTGATCAAAACAACTGGCCGTTGGCTTCTGCCGTCGCCGTCGTGATGGTCGCGCTACTGGTTGTACCGATTGCCCTGTTCCAGCACTATGAAAACCGCGAATTGGAAGAAGGAGCCAAATAATGCAGAAATCCAAATTATCTTGGTTCTTGAAACTGATGTTGGCACTATCGCTGGCGTTTCTGTATATCCCGCTGGTTGTTTTGGTCATCTATTCGTTCAACGAATCCAAACTTGTTACCGTTTGGGGCGGCTTTTCGACCAAGTGGTACGGCGCATTGCTGGAAAACGACACCATTTTGGAAGCCGCTTGGCTGTCGCTGCGGATTGCCGTTGTGTCTTCGCTTGCCGCCGTCGTTTTGGGCACGCTGGCGGGCTATGCGATGGCGCGTATCAAACGCTTTCGCGGCAGCACGCTGTTTGCCGGTATGATTTCCGCGCCCATGGTCATGCCCGACGTGATTACCGGTCTGTCTATGCTGCTGCTGATTATTCAGGTGCAGATATTTTTGCAGGGCAGCGAATGGTTGCAACATCTCTACTTCGATCGCGGCTTTTTCACCATCTTCCTCGGACATACGACGCTGTGCATGGCATACATTACCGTTGTCATCCGTTCGCGGCTGGTCGAGCTTGACCAGTCGCTCGAAGAAGCCGCAATGGACTTGGGCGCGCGTCCGCTGAAAATCTTTTTTGTCATCACTTTGCCTTTGATTGCCCCTGCCATTGCTTCAGGCTTCCTACTCGGCATTACCTTGTCTTTGGATGATTTGGTAATTACCTCATTCCTCTCCGGCCCCGGTTCATCCACATTGCCGCAGGTTATTTTCTCCAAGATCAAGTTGGGTCTCGATCCTCAGATGAATGTCTTGGCAACCATCCTGATCGGCATCATCGGAACATTGGTCATCATCGTCAATTATTGGATGATGAGGCAGGCAACCAAGCGCAACCGAGAAGCGGCAGAAGCCTACCGCCAAGAAAAATTGGCTGCCGAGAAAGCAAATTAATTAATAAGGCAGGCTGACCGCATGACTGGGTCAGCCTGTTTTTTTTCAACCGATTTTCTGTTTGGACGATATGGCCCGACAGCCTGTATCATTCCGTCCGAAAATATACCCGATAAAGCAAACACAATGATTCGCCCTGATTTTCAAGAATATCTGCCTTCTTATTATTTTAGTTCGGTTAATCCGCATACTGTTTATCCGAAACTCCAATGCCGTCTGAAAGCCGAAACCTGCATTATCGGCGGCGGTTTGAGCGGTTTGTGTACCGCATTGCCGCTGGCGGAACACGGACATGAAGCCGTCGTTTTGGAAGCCGCACGTATCGGCTTCGGCGCGTCCGGCAGGAGTGGCGGGCAGGTTATCAGCGACTACGCCTGCGGTATGGGGGAAATTGAAAAACAGGTCGGCTTGGAGCAGGCGCAATGGTTTTGGCAACAGTCTTTGCAGGCGGTCGAACTGGTGGACGAACGCGTCCGCAAACATGCCATCGATTGCGATTGGCAGCGCGGTTATGCCACGGTTGCCGTCCGTCCGCAGCATTGGGAAGAGTTGCAGCAGTGGCATGAACACGCCCAACGGCATTACGGTGCGAGTCATTATCAACTTTGGGATAAAGCCGAGTTGAAACAGCAGCTTGACAGCGATATGTACCAAGGCGCACAGTTCGATCCCTTGTCCGGGCATCTTCATCCGCTCAATTACACGTTGGGTGTTGCCAGCGCCGCTGCCGAAGCCGGCGCGCAGATTTTCGAGCAATCCCCGATGACGCGCATCGAACCGTATCAAAACGGTTGGCTGGTTTACACGCCTGAAGGCAGCGTCGAGTGTAAAAATGTGGTCTATGCCGTCAATACTTATGTCGGTTTGAACCCGATATTCCGGCCTTTGGAACGCAAGGCGATTGCCGTCAGCACCTTTATTATTGCCACCGAACCCTTGGGCGCGCGCACAAAAGGGCTTATCCGCAACAATATGGCAGTATGCGACAACCGCCATATTTTGGATTATTACCGCCTCAGCGCGGACGGCAGGCTGCTTTTCGGCGGTAAGGATAACGAATTTATCGACAATCCTTCGCGTATGACCGAGCTTGTCCGCCAAGATATGCTTAAAGTTTTTCCGCAGCTTGCCGATGTTAGAATCGAATATTCGTGGGGCGGGGAGTGCGATATTACCGCCAACCTTGTCCCGCATTTCGGACGTTTGACCTCGAATGTTTTTTATACGCAAGGTTATTCCGGGCACGGGATGGCGATAACGGGCATTGCAGGTCTGGCGGTTGCCGAAGCAATTTTAGGGGACGAATGCCGTCTGAAACCGTTTGAACAGTTGTGCCAGCCGAATATTATCCTGCAACCGTTTTTGCGCAAACTCGGTTCTTTCCTCGGCTCGAAATATTATCAGTGGAAAGACAGCCGTTAAGCGTCGCAGGCAGTATGTTTATCCCCATCGGCGGCAAACGTGAAAAATGCCGTCTGAAACCCGATTTTCAGGCTTCAGACGGCATAGCCGTCCTTATTCCACGTGTTCGCCGTGGATATTCAGATCCAAACCTTCGCGTTCGACATCCTTGCCGACGCGCAGACCGCCGCAGATTTTCCCCACAGCCTTCAAAATCGCCCAACTCATCAGCCCGCTGTATGCCGCCATAATGAACCCGTCTTTTACCTGTATCCACAACTGCTGCCAAACTGCCGCATCCCCGCCGAAAATGCGGTTGTCGAAAAAGATGCCGGTCAATATTCCGCCTACCAGCCCGCCGAATCCGTGTATGCCGAAAGCGTCCAAAGAATCATCGTAACGCAATTTGTGTTTGACGACGGTGACGGACACAAAGCACGCGGCGGCAGTCAATATACCGATGGCGGCCGCGCCCGACGGACCGGTAAAGCCGGCGGCAGGGGTGATGCCGACCAGCCCGGAAACTGCGCCGGAAGCCAGCCCCAAAGCAGAAGGTTTGTGTCCCGCTATTTTCTCGCAGGCAAGCCAGCCTGCCGCGCCGAATACGGCCGACACCTGCGTTACCGCCATCGCCATCCCCGCCGCCGCGTCTGCCGCAAGCGCCGAACCAGCGTTAAAGCCGAACCAGCCGAACCACAACATTGCCGCGCCAATCAGCGTCATCGCCATATTGTGCGGAGGCATCGCCTCGCGCCCGTAGCCTATGCGCCTGCCCAAAACCAAGGCGGCGACGAGTCCCGCGATACCGGCATTGATGTGCACCACCGTACCGCCGGCATAATCCAATACGCCGCCCTTGCTCATAAAGCCGCCGCCCCACACCCAATGCGCGCCCGGCACATAAACCAATAAAAACCATATGCCCGAAAACAGCATCATTGCCGAATATTTCATTCGTTCGGCAAACGCGCCGGTAATAATGGCGGTCGAAATAATGGCAAACGTCATCTGAAAAAACATAAATACCGGTTCGGGAACAGTCGGCGCATTGGGCGACACGGTCAGCATCCGTGCGGCAGCGTCTATCTGCATCCCGCTTAAAAATACGCGCCCCAAACCGCCGATAAAGGCATTTCCCGGCGTGAACGCCAAAGAATAGCCGACGGCGACCCAAAGGATGCCCACCAATGTCGCGATGGAAAAGCTGTGCATCATCGTCGAGAGCAGGTTTTTTTTCCGCACCATACCGCCGTAGAATAAAGCCAGCCCGGGAAGCGTCATCAACAGTACCAAGGCAGCCGCAGTCATCACCCAGGCGGTATCGCCCGAATTGACGGCGGAATAAGGTTTCCACCAGTTTAAAGGTTCTGCCGATAGGGATGCCGGCAGCAAAGATGCCGCCCATATGTGTTTTTTCATTTTGATTAAAGTTTCCTTAATGGTTGGGCCCGTCTTTCGGAAAGGCGGGGTCGGGGCTTGTCCGGGATGGGCGCAAGCCCTGCCGGACCGGCGCGGGGATTTTGCCGATGTGCCGCCCTGTGCGTGAAACAAATCCCTTGTTTGAATATGGAAATATCGCATCCTATCCCTTGCCCCCGTTGTCCGGCGGGAGGATTTATCCTTAGGCGGCGCATATGCGGGCGTATGGATTGTCAACAATTTACTGTAGGAAAATATACAGAGGTTTGGGCGATAAGTCAAAAGATTGTTGACAATATTTTTATTTTATAAAATTAATTTATTGATTAATATATTAAAAATTTCTAATTGGAAATAAAAAATAAAATTTATACAAAAATGGGCGCGGTTCGGCGCAACCTTGAATCAAGTTCCCGCATCGGTTTTCATTGCCGGTAGGGATGCGTTCGAGCCGGTTTTGCAAAGGCCGCGCCTTCGGCAGGCGGACACGGACACTGCCGGCGGTTGCGCCGTTAGCGGGGGGGGGGAGCTGCGCCGGCCGTGCGAATGAAAATGTCGTCTGAAACCCGATTTTCAGGCTTCAGACGGCATTTCGCATTAATGCGGGCGGCGCGTTTATTTTCCGCGCATCAGTTCAAAGAAATCATCATTATTTTTAGATGCTTTGATTTTTCCGTTTAAGAACTCGGTAGCTTCGATTTCGTCCATCGGGTGCAGGAACTTGCGCAGTAACCACATACGTTGCAACTGGTCGTTCGGCACAAGCAGCTCTTCGCGGCGCGTGCCGGATTTGTTGATGTTGATGGCGGGGAAGAGGCGTTTTTCCGCCATACGGCGGTCGAGGTGCAATTCCATATTGCCGGTACCTTTGAATTCTTCGTAAATCACATCGTCCATACGGCTGCCGGTTTCAACCAATGCGGTGGCGATAATGGTCAGCGAACCGCCTTCTTCCACGTTGCGCGCCGCACCGAAGAAACGTTTGGGGCGGTGCAGCGCGTTGGCATCGACACCGCCGGTCAGGATTTTGCCCGAGGCGGGGACGACGGTATTGTAGGCGCGGGCAAGGCGGGTAATCGAATCCAGCAGGATGACCACGTCTTTTTTGTGTTCCACCATACGCTTGGCTTTTTCAAGCACCATTTCGGCAACTTGGACGTGGCGTTGCGCCGGTTCGTCAAAGGTGGAGGAGACTACTTCACCTCGGACGGAACGGCTCATTTCGGTTACTTCTTCGGGGCGTTCGTCAATCAAGAGGACGATGAGTTCGACTTCAGGATAGTTTGCGGTAACGGCGTGGGCAATGTTTTGCAGCATCACGGTTTTACCGATTTTGGGCGGGGCAACCAAGAGGGCGCGCTGACCTTTGCCGATGGGCGAAATCAGGTCGATGGCGCGTCCGGTCAGGTTTTCTTCGGACTTTAAGTCGCGTTCCAGCTTCAACTGTTCGGTCGGAAACAGCGGGGTCAGGTTTTCAAACAGGATTTTATGGCGGCATACTTCCGGGTGGTCGCCATTGATGGAATCCAGTCTGACCAAGGCAAAATAGCGTTCGTTGTCTTTGGGGACGCGCACGCTGCCTTCGATGGTGTCGCCCGTATGCAGGTTGAAGCGGCGGATTTGAGTGGGCGAGACATAGATGTCGTCGGGGCCGGCAAGATAGGACGTGTCCGCGCTGCGGAGGAAGCCGAAGCCGTCGGGCAGGATTTCGAGCGTGCCGGAGCAGGTAAAACCCTCGCCTTTTTTCATCATCTGGCGGACGATGGCAAATACGAGGTCTTGTTTGCGGAATCGGTTGGCGTTTTCGATGCCGTGTTCTTCCGCCAATTCTAAGAGTTTGGAAATGTGCAGGGTTTGTAATTCGGAGACGTGCATAATCAATGATATATAGAATAGAAAGGAAAAGACGGGTGGATGCCGTCTGAAAGAAGAAGCTGACTGTTGCCGGTTGCTCGGAGAGGGGGGAATTGTAGGCAGTCGGCGCGTGGGTGTCAAATATTATCGCGGACGGGGCATCGACAGGAAATGCCGTCTGAACGGAGCTGCTTGGAAAAAATACCCCCGCGCTTTTCAGGCTTGGGGGTATGGGAATTGATTATTTGTTCAATTCATTCGCCAAATACAGCCAAGTTTCGATGACGGTATCCGGGTTCAGAGACACGCTTTCGATGCCTTCTCCAACCAGCCATTTGGCAAAGTCCGGATGGTCGGACGGACCTTGACCGCAGATACCGACATATTTGTTCTGCTTGCGGCAGGCGGAGATGGCAAGATGCAGCATCACTTTGACGGCAGGGTTGCGTTCGTCAAACGATTCGGACACCAAGCCGCTGTCTCGGTCGAGGCCGAGGGTCAGCTGGGTCATGTCGTTCGAGCCGATGGAGAAGCCGTCGAAGTATTGCAGGAATTGTTCCGCCAATACCGCGTTGCTCGGCAGCTCGCACATCATAATCAGGCGCAGGCCGTTTTTGCCGCGTTCCAAGCCGTTTTCTTTCAATGCCTTAACCACTGCTTCGGCTTCGCCCAAAGTGCGGACGAACGGAATCATGATTTCGACGTTGGTCAGACCCATTTCGTCACGAACGCGTTTCAAGGCTTTGCATTCCAAGGCGAAACAGTCTTTGAAGCTCTCGGCAACATAACGCGCCGCACCACGGAAGCCCAACATCGGGTTTTCTTCATGCGGTTCGTATACGCTGCCGCCGACCAGGTTGGCGTATTCGTTGGATTTGAAGTCGGACATACGGACGATGGTTTTACGCGGATAAACCGATGCGGCAAGCGTTGCCACGCCTTCGGCGATTTTATCGACGTAGAAGTCGACAGGGGATGCGTAACCGGCGATGCGGCGGATAATTTCCGCTTTCAGTTCGTCGTCTTGTTTGTCAAATTCCAACAAGGCTTTCGGGTGGATGCCGATTTGGCGGTTGATGATAAATTCCATACGCGCCAAGCCGATGCCTTCGCTGGGCAGATTGGCGAAGCTGAATGCGAGTTCGGGATTGCCGACGTTCATCATGACTTTGACGGGTGCTTTTGGCATATTGTCCAAGGCGACATCGGTAATTTGTACGTCCAGCAGGCCGGCATAGATAAAGCCGGTATCGCCTTCGGCACAGGATACGGTAACTTCCTGACCGTTTTCCAAGAGTTCGGTCGCATTGCCGCAGCCGACGACGGCAGGAATACCCAGTTCGCGCGCGATGATGGCGGCGTGGCAGGTGCGTCCGCCGCGGTTGGTCACGATGGCGGAAGCACGTTTCATCACGGGTTCCCAATCCGGATCGGTCATGTCGGTAACCAGTACGTCGCCGGCTTCGACGGAATCCATCTCGGAAGCATCTTTAATCAGGCGCACCTTGCCCTGACCGACTTTTTGACCGATGGCACGACCTTCGCACAAGACGGTTTTTTCGCCGTTGATGGCGTAGCGGCGCAGGTTGCGGCTGCCTTCTTCTTGGGATTTGACGGTTTCGGGGCGGGCTTGCAGGATGTAGAGTTTGCCGTCCAGGCCGTCGCGTCCCCATTCGATATCCATCGGGCGGCCGTAGTGTTTTTCGATGGTCAGCGCGTAGTGTGCCAACTCGGTGATTTCTTCGTCGGTAATGGAGAAGCGGTTGCGGTCTTCTTCGGGGACTTCGACGTTGGTTACCGATTTGCCGGCTTCGGCTTTGTCGGTGAAAATCATTTTGATGTGTTTCGAACCCATGGTCTTGCGCAGGATGGCGGGTTTGCCTGCTTTGAGCGTGGGTTTGAACACATAAAATTCGTCCGGGTTGACCGCGCCTTGTACGACGTTTTCGCCCAGACCGTAAGAGGAGGTAACAAAGACGACTTGGTTGTAGCCGGATTCGGTGTCGAGGGTGAACATCACACCTGATGCGCCGCTGTCGGAACGCACCATGCGTTGAACGCCGGCGGAAAGGGCGACGATGTCGTGTTCGAAGCCTTTGTGGACGCGGTAGGAAATGGCGCGGTCGTTGTACAGGGAGGCGAAAACGTGGCGCATCGCTTTTTTAACGTTATCCAAGCCATTGATATTCAGGAAGGTTTCCTGTTGGCCGGCAAATGATGCGTCGGGCAGGTCTTCGGCGGTTGCGGAAGAGCGTACGGCAACGGAAATGTCCGCGCCGTCGGCATCGGTAACCATTTTGTTCCATGCCGCTTCGATTTCGGCATCGAGCTGTTCGGGGAAGGGCGTGTCCAAAATCCATTGGCGGATTTCTTTGCCGACGCGTGCCAGTTCGGAAACGTCTTCGACATCCAATTTTGCCAGAGCGGCGGAAATGCGTTCGTTCAGACCGTTGTGTGCGAGAAATGCGCGGTAGGCATCGGCTGTGGTGGCAAAGCCACCGGGGACGCGAACGCCTTTTTCGGTCAGTTGACTGATCATTTCGCCCAGCGAGGCGTTTTTACCGCCCACGCGTTCAACATCTGTCATACGCAGGTTTTCAAACCAGATTACGTAGTTGTCGGCCATTTGTGTGTCCAATCCAAAATATGTTAAAAAAGAAACAAATCCGCTTGCTTATTTTAAGCGATTCGTTCCGCCGCTGTCACGTTTTTATCTGTCCGGACAACCGCTGCGCCGTCTGAAAAATAGCGGGTTCCGGCTGTGTAGCGGTTTGAAACCGATGGCAGGCATATTGTTTTTTTCGGGTATTTCCTTTGTAAAACAGATGGTTTTGAATAGGTTAATGTTTTATGCCGTATTTTTCCTGTTTCTTTTTTTTGGAATTTTATTTTAAAGAAATCTGATTTTGAGATAATTTGTTTTAAAATATGATTTGTTTTTGGGTCTGTACCAGATTAGCAGATATGTTGCCCTCGAAATATGAAGATAACACACTGCAAATTAAAGAAAGAAGTACAAAAAGAACCGCTCCGTTCTTTTGTACCGGAAGTTACCGCCCGTTCTGCCGCCGATATTTTGGGTATCCATCCCGATTCGGCGGCACTGTTTTACCGTAAAATCCGCACGGTTGCCAACCATCGTTTGGCCTTGGCTGCCGATGAGGTTTTCGAGGGCCCCGCCGGGCCGGGCGCAAGCTGTTTCGGCGTACGGCGTAAAGGCGGACGCGGTCGCGGCGCGGCAGGAAAAGCGGTTGTCTTCGGCATTCCGAAACGCAACGGGCGGGCCTATACCGTTGCCGCGGACAATGCCGAGCCTGAAACGTTGCTCCCTGCCGTCAAAAAGAAAATCATGCCGGACGGTATTGTTTATGCCGATAGCCCGGGCAGCCGCGGCAAGTTGGACGCGGGCGGTTTTATCCGTTGCCGCATCAACCGTTCCAAGGAATTTGCAGACCGTCGGAACCACATTAACGGCATTGGGAACTTTTGGAATCAGGCAAAACGCGCCTTGCGGAAATACAACGGAATCGATCGTAAACCTTTCCCGCCGTTGTTGAGGGAATGCGAATTTCGATTTAACTCCGGCACACCGTCCCGGCAGCTAAAAATCCTGCGGGATCGGTGTGGAATTTAGGGATAATCTAGTACAGCCCCTTGTTTTTTGGGGTGTAATCCGAGGTAGGGGCGGCTGGGGTGCTTCTCCCTTGTCTGCCGCTGCTGTTATGATGATATTTTTATTCTGTATTTAAGGAGGGGGTGATGAGCAGTCCGCGCCAAGTGTTTTATATTTCCGACCGCACCGGTCTGACTGCCGAGAATATCGGCGAGGCTTTGCTGAACCAGTTTGGCAATCTGTCGTTCAAACGCCATACGCATCCGTTTGTCGATACGCCGGAAAAGGCGCGCGCGGTGGTGGAGAAGGTCAATCGGAGCCGGCAGGAAAACGGTCAGCGTCCGATTGCGTTTGTCAGTGTGGTTGATGACGAAATCCGCCGGATTATTAAAGGGGCGGATGCTTTTCAGATTAATTTCTTTGAGACTTTTTTGGGACTGTTGGAGAAGGAACTCAATACCGAAGCAACGGTATCCGGGCAGGGGCATCACAGTATCGGCAATACGAAGCGTTACGATGCGCGTATGGAGGCAGTCAATTTTTCTTTGAACCATGATGACGGGGTCAGCGATAAGAACCTTCAGGAGGCGGATGTGATTCTGATGGGCGTGTCCCGTTCGGGCAAAACGCCGACCTGCCTGTATCTGGCGTTGCAATACGGTATCCGTGCGGCAAACTATCCGCTGATTCCCGACGATTTGGAATCGGCCGATCTGCCGCGTATGGTCAAGCCGTATAAAGACAAACTGTTCGGGTTGACTATCCAGCCGGAACGTTTGCAGGCCATCCGTCAGGAACGCCGCCCGAATTCGGCTTATGCGCGCATCGACACCTGCCGCAGCGAAGTGGCGGACGCGCAGAGTATGTTCAGACGGCATGGCATTCCGTTTGCGAATACGACGGACAAGTCGGTTGAGGAACTGGCGGTACACATCCTTCAGGCGTGCAAGCTCAAACGCAGGTTTTGACGGGCTTTGATTCGGTTTGAAGGTGGAAATGCCGTCTGAAATCAGGTTTCAGACGGCAGTTTTATGTTTGTGGGGCGGATATTTTTCAGGGCTGTATTTTGTCCAGACATTCGAGCAGATCGAGCGGCGTGCGGATGTGGAAATCCGCCTGCCATGAGCCGGTATCGTCTTCATCGGAAATATAGCCCCATTCGGCGAGGACGGTTTTCATACCGGCGTTGCGTCCGGCTTGGATGTCGCGTTCCGCGTCGCCGACGTAGAGGGTGTGTTGCGGGTCGGCGTGGATTTTTCCGCAGGCGTGCAGCATGGGTTTGATGCTGGGTTTGGGTTCGCCGCAGGTGTCGCCGCTGACGACGGTGGCGGGCGGAACGGCGAATCCGAGTTTGGGAACGAGTTTGTCGGTGAAGCGCATGGGTTTGTTGGTGATGATGCCCCATTTGATGCCGCGTCTGTCGAGTTCGGCGATGAGTTCGTTCACGCCGTCGAAGAGAGTGGTGTCTTGGGCGTAGCGGCTGTCGTATTCCTCCAGATATTCGGTGCGCCATGCGGTATAGTCGGGGTGTTCGGGCGTGATGTTCGCGCCGAGTTTGAGCAATCCTGCCGCGCCGTGGCTGGCTTGGGTGCGGATTTCGTCCATGCTTTTTTCGGGCAGTCCGTGGCGGGCGAGTTGGGTGTTGAGTGCGCCGCCGAGGTCTAGGGCGGTGTCGGCGAGCGTGCCGTCGAGGTCGAACAATACGGCTTGTATCATGTGTTTTCCTTTTTTATAAAGTGCGGGACGAAAGGTTTCAGACGGCATGTTTATTTTGTTTCAAACCCTGCTCGAAATCTTCCAACATATCCAATTCGAAGCGGCTGAAGCCCGCTTTTTCCCGCGCTTCGATGTTCACATAGCCGCGGAAGATAAACATATCGTAACGGGCAATCAGACTGCGGAACAGGGCGACAGGTTCCAAACCGCGTTCGCGGCAGAGGTGTTGATACCACCGGTTGCCGATGGCGACGTGTCCCACTTCGTCGCGGTAAATGATGTCCAACACGCCGCAGGTTGCCGAATCGCCGCGCTGCTCCACCTTCGCGCGTATCCCCGGCGTAACGTCCAGTCCGCGCGCCTCCAACACGCGCGGTACCAACGCCATACGCAACAGCGGGTCGTAGGCGGTTTTGTACGCCATATCCCACAAATGGTTGTGCGCCTCGAAACTGCCGTAATCGAAGCCGAAAGCGCGCAATCTGTCGCGCACCAGGCGGAAGTGGTACACCTCCTCCTTCGCCACTTTCACCCAGTCGCGGACAAACTGAAACGGCAGCGTGCGGAAACGGTATGCCGCGTCCAAAGCCAGATTGACGGCGTTGAACTCGATATGCGTAATCGCGTGCAGCATCGCCGCATAGCCTTCTGCCGTGTTCATTTTGCGCGGGGTCAGTTGCGAGGGCGCGACCAAAACAGGCGTGTCCGGCCGTCCCGCGCGGGGGAAGTCCGCCGGCGGCGCGTTTGCCTCCGCCCCGTCCGCATTTTGAACGGCGGCAAACGCCTCATCCGTCAGCCGTCCTTTTTCATCGGGGTCGCCCGAAAGCAGGGCGCGTTCCAGCAAAGCATAAATATCGGGGTTCATCTCAAGTCCGCCGTGTTCGGAAAACGAATATTATAGCGTTTAAAAAAAACAAGATGAGGCATATAATCTCCGCGATTCGGCATTCCGCGCCCAAACCGTCAAATATAGTGGATTAACAAAAACCAGTACGGCGTTGCCCCGCCTTGCCGTACTATGTTGTACTGTCTGCGGCTTCGTCGCCTTGTCCTGATTTTTGTTAATCCACTATAACGCGGCATACAATTGAAAGGGCAGCGTGGCGTGCCTGCTTTTTCCGAGCGGTCAAAAAAATCAGCCCTCGGAAAACGCGGTTTGCAAAATGCAAACCGCCCGTAACGCCGCCCGTATGATTGTTTTGCCGCGCCGATACTTTGCGCCACACCCATCCCGACAAGGAAAAATAATGATGAAACCGCACAACCTGTTCCAATTCCTCGCCGTTTGCTCCCTGACCGTCGCCGTCGCTTCCGCACAGGCGGGCGCGGTGGACGCGCTCAAGCAATTCAACAACGATGCCGACGGTATCAGCGGCAGCTTCACCCAAACCGTCCAAAGCAAAAAGAAAACCCAAACCGCGCACGGCACGTTCAAAATCCTGCGCCCGGGCCTCTTCAAATGGGAATACACTTTGCCCTACAAACAGACTATTGTCGGCGACGGTCAAACCGTTTGGCTCTACGATGTTGATTTGGCACAAGTGACCAAGTCGTCCCAAGACCAGGCCATCGGCGGCAGCCCCGCCGCCATCCTGTCGAACAAAACCGCCCTCGAAAGCAGTTACACGCTGAAAGAGGACGGTTCGTCCAACGGCATCGATTATGTGCGGGCAACGCCCAAACGCAACAACGCCGGCTACCAATACATCCGCATCGGCTTCAAAGGCGGCAACCTCGCCGCCATGCAGCTTAAAGACAGCTTCGGCAACCAAACCTCCATCAGTTTCGGCGGTTTGAATACCAATCCCCAACTCTCGCGCGGCGCGTTCAAGTTTACCCCGCCCAAAGGCGTGGACGTGTTGAGCAACTGATGCCGGCCGCCCCGATGCCGTCTGAACGCCGCCGAGGCTTCAGACGGCATTTTCACGCAGGCGGAACAATGTCCCGCATTATCGGCCGATCGGGCAACGGAACGGCAAATCCGTGAAAATTAACGGTTGCGCCCCGGCTGTTTTTGCCGTTTAATGCAAACCTTGCTGCACCAAGGGCCAAGAAAGCCGACCGGCCGCCCCCACAGCTTCCGATGCAGGCGGCCCGTCCGTCCCTGCAATGTTTTTTATTTTTGAACGAAAGGTCGAAAACCATGAAAAAAACACTGGTGGCGGCAATCCTGAGCCTTGCCTTGACTGCGTGCGGCGGCGGAAGCGATACCGCCGCCCAAACCCCCTCCGCCAAGCCCGAAGCCGAACAATCGGGCAAACTCAACATCTACAACTGGTCGGATTATGTCGATCCCGAAACCGTCGCCGCCTTTGAAAAAGAAACCGGCATTAAGATGCGTTCCGACTATTACGACAGCAACGAAACACTGGAGGCAAAAGTCCTGACCGGCAAATCCGGCTACGACCTGACCGCGCCGTCCATCGCCAACGTCGGCCGGCAAATCAAAGCGGGCGCGTATCAGAAAATCGACAAGGCGCAAATCCCCCATTACGGCAACATCGATAAAGATTTGCTGAAAATGATGGAAGCCGTCGATCCGGGCAACGAATACGCCGTCCCCTATTTCTGGGGCATCAACACCTTGGCAATCAACACGCGGCAGGTGCAAAAGGCATTGGGTACGGACAAGCTGCCCGAAAACGAGTGGGATTTGGTGTTCAAACCCGAATACACCGCCAAACTCAAATCCTGCGGCATCAGCTATTTCGACAGCGCAATCGAACAGATTC
The DNA here is from genome assembly GCF_003315235.1 of Neisseria gonorrhoeae. Lineage (GTDB taxonomy): Bacteria > Pseudomonadota > Gammaproteobacteria > Burkholderiales > Neisseriaceae > Neisseria > Neisseria gonorrhoeae. Next base: position 21,353 of record NZ_QNRU01000010.1, read on the forward strand.
CCTTGGCGTTGCACTATTTGGGCAAAGACCCCAACAGTGAAAATCCCGAAGACATCAAAGCCGCCGTCGATATGATGAAAGCCGTCCGAGGCGACGTGAAACGCTTCAGCTCTTCCGGCTATATCGACGATATGGCGGCGGGCAACCTGTGTGCCGCCATCGGTTACGGCGGCGATTTGAACATTGCCAAAACCCGTGCCGAAGAAGCCGCAAACGGCGTGGAAATCAAAGTATTGACCCCGAAAACCGGCGTAGGCGTGTGGGTGGATTCCTTTATGATTCCGCGCGACGCGCAAAACGTTGCCAACGCCCACCGCTATATCGACTACACGCTCCGGCCCGAGGTGGCTGCGAAAAACGGCAGCTTCGTTACCTACGCGCCCGCCAGCCGTCCCGCGCGCGAGCTGATGGATGAAAAATACACCTCCGACGCATCGATTTTCCCGACCAAAGAACTGATGGAAAAAAGTTTCATCGTATCACCCAAATCCGCAGAATCCGTCAAACTGGGCGTGAAGCTGTGGCAAGGGCTCAAAGCGGGCAAATAACCGGAATCCCTGCCGTCTGAAACCTTTCGGGCGGCAGGAAACGGCGTGTCCGCATTAAGTCAGGATTAGGATTATTTAGAAAGATGAGATGGATATGAATTTAAGTATTGTCGTTCCTATTTATAATGTCGAAAGTTATTTGGAAGCGTGTTTAAATTCTATAGAACCTATATTAAGTAATGAAAATGTCGAACTTATTCTTGTGAATGACGGGTCAAAAGACGGAAGTGAAGATATATGTTATAAATATATAGATAAAATATCAAACACCAAACACCAAACACCAAACACCAAACACCAAACACCAAACACCAAACACCAAACACCAAATACCAAATATATATATCAGGATAACCAAGGATTGTCGGAGGCGAGAAATACCGGAATAAAAAATTCAAATGGAAAATATATAGCATTTATTGATTCGGATGATTTTATTAATTGTCAGGTTTTGCTGGATTTTCTTGGTAAAGATGATAGTGATATGCCGGATGTGGTTTTTTTAAATGCAGTTAAATATGATAAGGGAAGAGTTTCATATTTTGGCGAAGATTATCAGCCTGAAAAAATATTAAATCAATCCAAAGTCGAAGTTTTGAAAGGATTGTGCCGATTTAGAAAATTTCCGGGTTCGGCGTGTAATAAGATTATAAAAAGAGAATTGATTATTAAAGAAAAACTATTTTTTGAAAAAGGAATTTATGCTGAAGATATCGAATGGTCAATGAGGTTGTTTAATGCGGCAACAACTTTTTCTTATTTGGACGGTTGTTATTACTATTATCGGCAGGGAAGAAAAGATTCTATTACGGGAACTGTTTCGGAAAAAGGTATAAAGTCATTATTATATATTTTGGAGAAAAATGCGGAAATGGAATTTAATAGGGATATATCGAGTTATCTTTATTCTTTTCTTTCCTACGAATATCTCGTTTTGCTTTTTATAATGACAAGTAAAAATATAGCGTGTGATTCTGATATAAAAAGAAGGGCATATCATTTAAGGTTTATGCTGTTAAAGTCCAATAAGCTGATATATAAGCTGATATTCCCGATAATCACATTATTCGGGGTCGATATTACAGGCAGGATTTTAAAAGCAATCAGGGGGAATATTTAATAAATCCTTTAACAATATATACCTTACCGAAGGAGGAAAAATGAACGCAATCAGAACTTTCCAAAACCGCACGCCCGAAATCCACGAAACCTGCATGATAGACGAGGCGTGCGTCGTCATCGGCGAAGTCTCGCTTGCCGAAGATGTTTCCGTGTGGCCGTGCGCCGTGTTGCGCGGCGATGTGAACAGCATCACCGTCGGCGCGCGCAGCAATATACAGGACGGCAGCGTCCTGCACGTTTCCCACAAAACCGCCGCCAAACCCGAAGGGTCGCCGCTGGTTATCGGCGAAGACGTTACCGTGGGGCACAAAGTGATGCTGCACGGCTGCCGAATCGGTAACCGCGTCTTGGTCGGTATGGGCAGCACCGTTTTGGACGATGCCGTTATTGAAGATGACGTGATGATCGGCGCGGGCAGCCTCGTTCCGCCGCGCAAACGTTTGGAGGGCGGCTATCTTTATATCGGTTCGCCTGTGAGGCAGGTTCGTCTGCTGACCGATGAGGAAAAAGCCTTTTTGAAATATTCCGCCGCACATTATGTGAAGCTGTCGAAACAGTACGGGATGTGAAATCACATCGGCGTTCTTGCGTCAGTCCCAAATTCACGCGGTTGGGATGCCCGATAACGGTATCCGATGCGCCTTGATTTTGACCGGCTGCGTTTGAGTTGCAGGCAAAAATGCCGTCTGAAAGCCTTTTTTTCGGCTTCGGACGGCATTTTATTGCCGATTTCTTTTTAGAGTTTGACCGAATGTTCGCGCGTTTCGTGGAACACGATGTCCGGCCAACGTTCTTGCGTCAACCCCAAATTCACGCGGTTGGGGGCGAGGTAGGCGAGGTTGCCGCCTGCGTCGATGGCGAGGTTGCCTGCGTTGGCTTTTTCAAATTCCGCCAGTTTTTTCTTGTCGTCGCACGATACCCAGCGCGCCGACCAGATGGATGCGCTGTCGAACACGGCTTCCACGCCGTATTCGTTGGCGAGGCGTGAGGTTACGACTTCAAACTGCAACACGCCGACCGCACCCAAAATCAAATCCGCGCCGCTCATCGGTTTGAATACTTGAACCGCACCTTCTTCGTCGAGTTGTTGCAAACCTTTTTGCAGTTGTTTGATTTTCAGCGGGTTTTTGATGCGGACGCTGCGGAACAGTTCGGGTGCGAAGAATGGGATGCCGGTAAACGCCAGTTGTTCGCCTTCGGAGAAGCTGTCGCCGATTTGGATGTTGCCGTGGTTCGGGATGCCGATGATGTCGCCGGCGTAGGCTTCTTCCGCCAGTTCGCGGTTGTGCGACATGAAGGTTACTACGCTGGAGGCGGCGATTTCGCGGTTGATACGCAGGTGTTTCATCTTCATGCCGCGCTCGAATTTACCGGAGCAGACGCGCAAGAAGGCGATACGGTCGCGGTGTTTCGGGTCCATATTGGCTTGGATTTTAAAGATAAATCCGGAAAATTTCGGCTCGTCCGGCCCGACCATGCGCATGGTCGCGTCGCGCGGTTTCGGTGCGGGTGCCCAGTCAATCAATGAATTGAGGATTTCCTGAATGCCGAAGTTGTTAATCGCAGAGCCGAAGAACACTGGCGTGAGTTCGCCGGCGAGAAATTCGTCGAGATTAAATTCGTTGGAAGCCGCCTGCACCAATTCGATTTCGTCGCGCAACTGCTGGATTTCCAACGGAAAGCGTTGTTCCAATTCGGGATTGTTTATGCCTTTGATGATGTCGAACTCGTGCGGCAGGCGTTCGCCGCCCGCTTCAAAGAGATAGATTTCGTCGTTCAGGATGTGGTACACGCCCTTGAAGTTTTTGCCCATACCGATCGGCCAGGTAACGGGCGCGCAGCGGATTTGCAGGATGTCTTCCACTTCGTCCAAGAGTTCCAAAGAATCGCGCACTTCGCGGTCGTATTTGTTCATGAAGGTAACAATCGGCGTATCGCGCAGGCGGCAGACGTTCAAGAGTTTGATGGTTTGCGCTTCCACGCCTTTTGCCGCGTCGATGACCATCAAGGCGCTGTCCACTGCGGTTAAAACGCGGTAGGTGTCTTCGGAGAAGTCTTGGTGTCCCGGCGTGTCCAAGAGGTTGACGGTGTGGTCTTTGTAGTCGAACTGCATCACGCTTGATGCCACGGAAATGCCGCGCTGCTTCTCGATGTCCATCCAGTCGGAGGTGGCGAATTTGCCGGTTTTCTTACCTTTCACCGTGCCTGCGCTTTGAATCGCGCCCGAAAACAGCAGCAGTTTTTCGGTCAGCGTGGTTTTACCCGCATCGGGGTGGGAGATGATGGCAAACGTGCGGCGGCGGCGCACTTGGTCGAGGATTTCTTGGGACATGGTTTTCTTTGCAAAAAGGTTCAGGCCGCTTTTCAGACGGCCCGGACAGTGTTTGAGACGGCGAAATTGTACAAAAAAATGCCTGATAATTCAATGTTGGAGGCGGTCAGTGCGTGCTGCCGTAAATCTCTTTTTCGTCTTTCAGGACGGCATCGGCGGTTTCCCACGCACCGCCGTTCCATTTTTTGTAAAAGCAGCTTTCGCGCCCGGTGTGGCAGGCGATGCCGCCGTTTTGGGCGATGAGCATCACAATGGTATCGCCGTCGCAGTCGAGGCGCAGTTCGCGGACTTTTTGCGTGTGTCCCGACTCTTCGCCCTTCATCCATTGTTTTTGGCGCGAACGGCTGTAATAGTGGGCAAAGCCGGTTTCGACGGTTTTTTGCAGGGCTTCGGCGTTCATCCACGCCACCATTAAAACACGTTTGGTTTCGGCATCTTGGGCGATGGCGCAAACCAAACCTTTTTCGTCAAATTTGACGGCTTCAAGCAGGTTTTTATCCATATTTCCTTTCAGACGGCATAGTCGGGGCGGTCAGAGGCGCACTTCGATGCCGGCTTCGCGCATAGTGCGTTTGGCTTCGCGGATGGCGATTTCCCCGAAATGGAAAATGCCGGCGGCAAGTACGGCATCGGCTTTGCCTTCGGTTATGCCTTCAATCAGGTGCCGGACATTGCCGACCCCGCCGGAGGCGATGACGGGGATGTCGACGGCTTCGGCAACGGCGCGGGTCAGCGGCAGGTTGAAACCCTGTTTCGTCCCGTCCCTGTCCATACCGGTGAGCAGGATTTCGCCCGCGCCGCGTTTTTGCATTTCGACCGCCCATTCCACCGCATCCAAACCGGTCGGATTGCGCCCGCCGTGGGTAAAGATTTCCCAGCGTGTGTTTTCGGGGTTGACGGCTTTGGCATCGACGGCGGCGACGATGGCTTGCGAACCGAAAAATCCGGCGGCTTCGTTAATTAAATCGGGACGGGTAACGGCGGCGGTGTTGATGCTGACTTTGTCCGCGCCGGCATTGAGCAGGCGGCGGATGTCGGCAACGGTGCGTACGCCGCCGCCGACGGTCAGCGGGATGAAGACTTGTCCGGCAACCTCTTCGATGATGTGCAGGATGGTGTCGCGGTTGTCGGATGAGGCGGTGATGTCGAGGAAGGTCAATTCGTCCGCGCCTTCGCCGTTGTAGCGTTTGGCGGCTTCGACGGGGTCGCCCGCGTCGCGCAAACCGATGAAGTTCACGCCTTTGACGACGCGCCCGTCTTTTACGTCGAGACAGGGGATGATGCGTTTTGCCAGTGCCATAATCGGATGCCTTTAGTCGAGGGAATCTGCCAGTTGCTGCGCTTGGGCAAAATCGATGCTGCCCTCGTAAATCGCGCGGCCGGTAATCGCGCCTGCTACGCCATGTTTTTCGGCGGCACACAGGGCGCGGATGTCGTCCAAGCCGGTCAGTCCGCCGGAGGCGATGACGGGAATGCGGACGGATTGGGCGAGTTTGACCGTCGCGTCGATGTTCACGCCGCTCATCATACCGTCGCGCCCGATGTCGGTGTAGATGATGCTGTTGACACCGTCGTCTTCAAAGCGTTTTGCCAAATCAATTACATGATGCCCGGTTACGGTTGCCCAGCCGTCGATGGCGGCCATACCGTCTTTGGCATCCAGTCCGACGATAATCCTGCCGGGGAAGGCTTTGCACGCTTCGCGCACCAAGTCGGGGTTTTTGACTGCCGCCGTGCCGATAATCACGTCGTTCAGTCCCAAATCCAAATATTGTCCGATGGTTTTCAAATCGCGCATGCCGCCGCCGAGCTGCACGGGGATGTCTTTGGCGACGGCGGCGAGGATGTCTTTGATGGCGGGCAGGTTTTGCGGAACGCCGGCAAATGCGCCGTTCAAATCTACCAGGTGCAGGCGGCGCGCGCCTTGTTCGAACCAGTGCAGCGCGGTGTCGGCGGGCGAATCGGAAAAGACGGTCGCCTCTTCCATCAGCCCTTGTTTCAAGCGGACGCAACGTCCTTCTTTCAAATCGATGGCGGGTATCAGCAGCATAGTTTTTCTCCTTGTGCGGGGCCGTGTCGGGCTTACCAGTTTAAAAAGTTTTTCAACATCGTCAGCCCGGCATCGTGGCTTTTTTCGGTGTGAAATTGCGTGGCGAATACGTTGTCTTTGCCGACGATGCAGGCAAACGGGGACGGGTAGTCGCTTTCGCCCAATATGGTTTCGGGATTTTCGGGGGCGAAATAGTAGCTGTGGACGAAATAAAAACGCGTGTTTTGGGGGATGCCTTGAAAAAGCGGGTGGTTTTGGGTTTGGCGCACGGTGTTCCAGCCCATATGCGGGACTTTCAGACGGCATCCCTGCGGGTCGCGGAGGTCGCGGGCAAAGCGTCTGACTTTGCCGCCGAACCAGCCCAAGCCGTCGGTGTTTCCTTCTTCGCTGTGGTCGAATAAAAGTTGCGCACCGACGCAGATTCCGAAAAACGGTTTGTTTTTTAAGGCATCTTTGACTGCCTCGTCCAAGCCGCCGCGCGTCAGTGCCGCCATACAGTCGGGCATCGCGCCCTGCCCGGGAAAAATGACTTTGTCGGCGCGGGACACGCGGTCGGGGTCGCCGCTTAAAAAGATTTTGGTATTTTTTCCGGCAAGCTGCCCCGCCGTCCGGACGGATTTCAATACGGAATGCAGGTTGCCCATACCGTAATCGATAATGGCGGTTTGCATGGCTTCCTCCTCTTTTTTGCAATATGGCTGCGATTTTAACAAACAAATGTGCCGGGCTGATAAAAATGCCGTCTGAAAACGGGAATCTGTCTTCAGACGGCATAGGGTTCAAACCCGGAAAGCCGTTTGTCAGCCTTCCATTTGTTTTGCCTGAACGGCAGTCAGGGCGATGGTGAACACGATGTCTTCCACCAGCGCGCCGCGAGACAGGTCGTTGACCGGTTTGCGCAGGCCTTGCAGCAGCGGGCCGACGCTCAAGACGTTGGCACTGCGTTGGACGGCTTTATAGGTGCAGTTGCCGGTGTTCAGGTCGGGGAAGACCAAAACGGTTGCCTGTCCTGCCACCGGGCTGCCCGGGGCTTTGGATTTGCCTACGCCCGGCACGGTTGCCGCGTCATATTGCAGCGGGCCGTCGATGGCGAGGTCGGGGCGTTTTTCCCGGGCAAGTTTGGTGGCTTCGATGACGGTATCGACATCGGGGCCGCTGCCGGAGTTGACGGTGGAGTAGGAAATCATCGCCACTTTCGGGTCGATGCCGAAGGCTTTTGCGGAATCGGCAGACTGGATGGCGATGTCGGCAAGCTGTTGCGCGGTCGGGTTCGGATTAACCGCGCAGTCGCCGAACACCAGAACCTGATTTGGTAGCAGCATAAAGAATACGCTGGATACGAGGCTTGCGCCCGGTGCGGTTTTAATCAGTTGCAAAGCGGGGCGGATGGTGTTGGCGGTGGTGTGAACCGCACCGGATACCAAACCGTCCACATCATTTTGCGCCATCATCATCGTACCGAGTACCACGGTGTCTTGCAGTTGCTTGCGCGCGTCTTCGGGTGTCAGGCCTTTGGATTTGCGCAGTTCGCACATCGGCTCGACGTATTGTTCGACCAATGAGGCGGGATCGATGATTTCCAAAGAGTCGGGCAGGCTGATGCCGCGTTCTTTGGCAACGGCTTCGACTTCTTCGCGTTTGGCAAGCAGGACGCAGCGGGCAATGCCTTTTTCGTGGCAGATGGCGGCGGCTTGGACGGTGCGGGGTTCTGCGCCTTCAGGCAGGACGATGCGTTTGCCGGCTTGGCGGGCGAAGTCGATCAGGTTGTAGCGGAATTGCGCCGGCGACAGGCGTTTTGCTTCGCGGCCTGCCAATACGGATACGTCTTTCAGCGCGTCGCTCGAACCGAAGAAGGTCAGGCCGGTTTTCTCGGCTGCCGCTTCGGCAACGGAGGCTGCCGCACCGTCCACGACAAAACCTTCCAATACGCCCGGCGCGGCGGCGAAGAACTGTTTGGCAAGGTTCAATTGGTGTGCCAGCGCGTCGGCATCGGTATTGTCGGAACGGACGGCGAAGACGGCTGCCGCGTCAAGGGACAATGCCAGTTCGACGTTTTTGCCTGCGAGATAGATTTTGTCGGCATCGGGCGCGATGCCTTCGATGACGAGGTTGGCGGCATCGAGTGCGGCAACTTTGCCGACCAGTGCGTCGAACCAGTCGTCGCTTTTGCCTTGCGCGAGCAGGGTTTCGGCGGTTGCGTCAACGGCTTGGAAAACTTGTGCGTCCAGTGCTTTTGCAAAGGCTTGTGCGGCGGCGGAGGTGTTCAGTCCGGCAGATACGGGTACGACGAGTACTTTTGCCATAATATATCCTTTCGTATGCTGCGGTGTGCGGCATATGTGGTTGGAAGGGGCGGCATATGGGCAGAAACGGCTGCCTGCGTGCCGTGCGTGCCGTGTTTGGCTTGGGGCGCGCAGGTTGAATATAGCAAACAAATTCTGTTTCCAACAAGATAAATATCCGCAGGCTTGTGGATGCTGCCGCCTTTCAGAGGGTATTTCCGGGGAAGAACAGGGCGGGACCGTCCAAATGGAGGACGGCGGAAATGCCGTCTGACAGGGTGGGGGCGGAAGGGAGGTTGAGCGTGAGGACGGTTTGTCCGGCCCTGAGGCTGATTTCGGTATGCCGCGCTTTGGGCGTGGTTTTGAGAACCACGGCGTGAATGGAGGCGGCGGGTGCGGAATGGGGGTGAAGGCTGAACTGTTCCGGACGGATGAGCAGTGTACCGCGCGTGCCTGCGGGTGCGCCGCTTTGGACGGGTAGGCGGCCCAATCTGCAATCGGCGGTGCCGTCGGCGTTGAGCGCGGCGGGGAACACGATGCCTTCGCCGATAAACAGGGCGGCATCAAGGTCGGCAGGTTGTCGGTACAATTCGTGAGGGCTTGCGGTTTGGAGGATGCGCCCCTGTTTCATCACGGCAATCCGGTCGGCGTATTGCAGGGCTTCTTCGCGGTCGTGGCTGACAAAAACGGCGGATTTTCCGTTGGCGCGCAGGGCGGCAATCATGTCTTCGCGAATCTGGCGGCGCAACTGTTCGTCCAGCGCGCTGAAGGGTTCGTCCAACAAAATCAGTTCGGGGTCGGGGGCGAGGGCGCGGGCGAGGGCGACGCGCTGTTGTTGTCCGCCCGAAAGTTCGTGCGGATAGCGTCCGGCAAGTTCGGAAATGCCGGTCAATTCCAACATGGCTTCGATGCGCTGTCGCTCTTGCGCCGTCCTGCCTTTGCCGTTGCCGAGACCGTAGGCGATATTGCGGTAAACGGTCAGGTGGGGGAACAGCACGCCTTCCTGTACGAGGTAACCCAAACGGCGTTCGCGGACGGGAAGGTTGGTATTTTTCGAGAAGATGGTTTTGCCGGAAAGCGAAATTTCGCCGGAATCGGGTTGTTCGAAACCGGCAAGGCAGCGTAAAAGGGTGGTTTTGCCGCAGCCGGACGCGCCGATGATAAAGAGGATTTCGCCCGGGTCGAGGCTGAGCGAAATGTCGTTTAAAACCGGGGTGTTTTGAAAACTTTTGGACAGGTGTCCGATGTGCAGGGCGGCGGTCATAGCGGTGCTTCCTCAAGCTGTTATTTGAAGGCGTATTTCTTCAGCAGGAATACGGGTATGCCGGAAAATAATACCAGCATCAGCGCGTAAGGGGCGGCGGCGGCGTATTGTGCGTCCGATGTGTATTCCCAAACGGCGGTGGAGAGCGTGTGGACATCGTCGGCGGTCAGCAGCAGGGTGGCGGTCAACTCTTTCATCAGCTTGAGGAAGACGAGTGCGAATGCGGCGGTAATGCCGGGCAGGATGGACGGCAGTACCAACGTCCTGAAAATAAAGAAGTGTCCGCGCCCCAATGTTGCGCCGACCTGTTCCATCCCTTTGGGGAGTTGTTCCAAGGAAGTCCTCAGGGTGGTTTGCGCCATCGGCAGGTAAAGCATGAAATAGGCAAGGATGACGACGATAAAGGTTTGGTAAACGGCAGGGGTGTAGTTGATGCTGAAATAAACCAAGGATAGGGCGATAACCAAACCGGGGACGGCGTGCAGTAAAAACGGCAGCCTGTCTATCCAAACGGTTAAAAAATTGCGATAGCGAACCGATGCCCAAACAAGGGGCAAGGCACATAATATAGTCAAAATCGCACCTAAAGCCGATACGCTTAAGGAACGGATAAAGGCATCAAATACGGATACGAGCGCGAATGTGCCGGAAGTGCCGACCATCATCCAATGTATCAATACGCCAAAGGGGATAATAATGCCCAAAATCAACAAGCTGCTTAAAAAAACAATCGCGCCGATCTGACCGGGCAGTTTGAGGGTTTTGACGGGATAAGGACGGGCAACGCCTTTGCCGCTGTGGTAAATCTTGGCTTTGCCGCGAAATATGCTTTCTCCAAATACGACGATGCCGCACACCGCCGTCAAAACAGCGGAAAGCAGGGCGGCGGTATTGTTGTTGTAGGACATTTCGTATTCTTGGAAAATGGCAGTGGTAAAAGTGGGGTAGTTCAAAATGGATACCGCGCCAAATTCGACCAGCATATGCAGGGCGATCAGTAACACGCTGCTGCCGATGGCGGGTTTGAGCTGCGGGAGGATGGCGGAAAAAAAGGTTTGCAGGCGGCTTTTGCCCAAGGACAGGCTGACTTCTTCGTAAGACAGGCTGATGCGTTTGAGTGCCGCCTCGACGGGCAGGTAGGCGAGCGGAAACGAGGACAGGCTCATAATCATCACTGTCCCCCAAAATCCTTCGACGCGGAAGGTCAGGCTGATCCAGGTGAAACAGCTGACAAATGCGGGGATGCACAAAGGCAGGGTGATTGCCGTCTGAAAAAAGGTTTTGCCGAAGAAGCGGTAACGTTGGAACAAAAGGGCGCAGGCAATGCCCAAAACAATGGAAATCAGGGTAACGCCCGCCATCATCGTCAAGGTGTTGGAGAGCAAATCCCACATACGCGGGCGGAACAACAGTTCGACGGCGCGGTTGATGCCGACCTGCCACGAACGCATAGCGACATATAAAAAAGGCAGGGTAAGCGGCAGGGCGATCAGTAGGATGAGGCCGGTAAGCCAAATGGGTATTTTTTTAGGAGACATAGTGTTTTTCATCGGCAAAACGGGCGGACAGTATAAATGTCCGCCCGTTTGACAATCCGAAAACGGCTTATTTCATACCGGCTTGCTCAAGCAGCCGGGTGGCGTGTTCTTTTTCGGAAACAGTGGTGGCGGACACTTGGGGTGCTTCCAACTTGGCGATGGGTTCCAAATTGAAGGTGGATACCACGTGCGGATTCAAAGGATATTCGGCACGGACGGCGGTCAGGGCGCGCTGTCCTTCCTTGCCGGCGAGGAAGGCGACGAATTTTTTCGCCTCATCCTTGTTTTGGGAGGATTTTAACACGGCTGCGCCGGAATAGGTAACGAGTGCGCCGGGATCTCTGTGGCGGACGAAATTCAGGCGGGTGTGGACATTTTGTACGCCTTTTTCACGCGCGAAAGCGTGCCAGTAGTAGTTGTTGATGAGGGCGGCATCGATTTCGCCGTTTTCAACCGCTTGAAGGGCGACGGAGTTTTTAGCGTAAGGCTTGCCGTATTCTTTCAGACCTTTGAGCCATTTCAATGCGGCCGCTTCGCCTTTCAGTTTGACGATGGCGACAATCTGTTCCAAGAACGCGCCGGAAGTGGGGACGTAACCGATGCGGTTTTTCCATTTCGGCGTGGCGTAATTCAGGACGGATTTTTCCAAATCTTTTTCAGACAGTTTGCGGGTGTCGTAAACGACGACGCGCGAACGTCCGCTCAGTGCCACCCAGTCTTTTTTGGCGGCAACCGGCACGCCTTTGCCGCGTGTTTCGTTGATGGTGGAGGCGGGCAGGGGCTCTAGGAGGTTGGCTGCGGAAAGGGTGGCGAGTGCCGGGATTTGTTCGGAATAGAATACGTCGGCGGGGCTTCGGCTGCCTTCTTCTTTGATTTGGCCGGCAAGCTGGTCGCCTTTGGCACTGTTGAGTTTGACTTTGATGCCGGTAGCCCGGGTAAAGGCATCTGCAACGGCTTGTGCCGCTTCTTTGTGTTGGCCGTTGTACACGGTAATGTCTGCCAGCGCGGGGGTGGCGGCGGTCAGGGCTGCGGCAAGCAGTGCGTATCGGATAGATGTTTTCATATCGATTTTCTCCTAAATGAATGAGGGTGTATACCTTGTTAAGACATAACGGGGTGTAGTGTATTCCTTCTTTTTTATAAATGCAAATAATTATTTTTTAAATTTGTTATTATCCGATCCGGTTATTGTTTGTTCTGACTTGTATTTTTTCCGTGCATCGCGCCCGTAAGGCGGAAGCGGCGGGCAATGTGTGGCGGAATGTGGGTAAAGGCGGCATTTTGATTTGTCGGAATGCTGGAGAACCTCTCCCTTTAAAACGCCGTCTGAACAAGGTTGCCGGAATAGTATTGCCATCCCGGCAGATACAGTTTGTCGGGATCTTGCCAATATTGTTCATCCAGACTGTTCGGCAGCGAGGCGGTTTTGTTGTCGAGATGTTTTGTTAATCCACTATATATCCCACATTTCTTTTAGGTTTTTACCTTCCGATTGGAGGTGGCGGATTTCTTTTCCCAATGCGTCTGCCGCCCGATGGATCAGCATTGCGCTGTGTACCGCGCCGATTTTTTTCAGAACGGAACAAGTCTTTTCGGCGGCGGGAAAACCCCAGTTGCAGACAAATTGCAGTATGCCGCCGTTGCCGATGTCGGCTTCCGCCCGCCAAATCAAAACCAGCTCCTGTTCCCGTCCGTCCATGCTTTCGAGTTTGCCGTCATGCTGTTCAAAAAGTTTGTCCACCGCCTGCCGCATCATCTGCTCGAAGCGGTCGGCTTGGGTATCCGTATCGGTCATAGTATTCTTGCCTTTTAAAAATGCCGTCTGAACATTTCTTCAGACGGCATTTGGGGGTTAAGCTGACATTTCCCGCCAGCGTTTGACTTGGAGGCGTACCTGTTCGGGCGCGGTGCCGCCCAAGTGGTTGCGCGCGTTGAGGCTGCCTTCGGGTGTCAGAACGCCGTACACGTCGTCTGAAATCAGCTTGCTGAAGCCTTGCAGGGCTTCGAGCGGCAATTCGCTCAAATCAACGCCGGCTTCATCGGCGTGGCGTACGGCTTGGGCGACGACTTCGTGGGCATCGCGGAAGGGCATACCTTTTTTGACCAGATAATCCGCCAAGTCGGTGGCGGTGGCAAAACCCTGCATCACGGCGGCGCGCATATTGCCGGGTTTGACGGTTACGCCGCGCATCATATCGGCGTAAATCCGCAGCGTGTCGATGAGCGTGTCGGCGGTGTCAAACAGCGGTTCTTTGTCTTCCTGATTGTCTTTGTTGTATGCCAAGGGCTGCGATTTCATCAGGGTAATCAGGCCGATAAGGTGTCCGATGACTCGGCCGGATTTACCGCGCACGAGTTCGGGTACGTCGGGGTTTTTCTTTTGCGGCATGATGGACGAACCCGTACAGAAGCGGTCGGCGATGTCGATAAAGCCGAAACGCGGACTCATCCACAAAATCAATTCTTCAGACAGGCGGCTCAAGTGAACCATAACCAGCGAGGCGGCGGCGGTGAACTCAATGGCAAAATCGCGGTCGGATACGGCATCGAGCGAGTTCTGGCAGATTTGTTCGAAACCCAACAATTCGGCGGTGATTTCGCGCTGAATCGGATAGGTCGTACCGGCAAGGGCGGCAGCGCCGAGCGGCATACGGTTGACGCGTTTGCGACAGTCGGCCATGCGTTCGAAATCGCGTCCGAGCATTTCGACGTAGGCGAGCATGTGGTGTCCGAAGCTGACCGGCTGGGCGACTTGCAGATGGGTAAAACCGGGCATGACGGTTTCGGCGTTTTGTTCCGCCAAATCCAATAATGCCGTCTGAAGGTTTTGAATCAGGTTTTGGATAACGGTAATCTGGTCGCGCAGCCAAAGGCGGATGTCGGTGGCGACTTGGTCGTTGCGGCTGCGGCCGGTGTGCAGGCGTTTGCCCGCGTCGCCGATTTTGTCGGTCAGGCGGAGTTCGATGTTCATGTGGACATCTTCCAAATCGAGCGGCCATTCGATTTTGCCGCTGCGGATTTCTTCGAGGATTTCCGACATGCCCCGACGGATGTCGGTCAGATCGTTTTCACTCAGCACACCCGACCGGGTCAGCATCTGCGCGTGGGCGAGCGAGCCTTGGATGTCCCATTCGGCAAGGCGTTGGTCGAAACCGATGGAGGCGGTGTATTGTTTGACGAGTTCGGAAACGGGTTCGTTGAAACGTCCGGACCAGGTTTTGTCGTGCATAAGGATTCCTTGATGGGGTTATTCGGTGCGGTATTTTTCCAAAAGGCGGCGGAAGGGTTCGCCGGTTTCGGGGTGTTTTAAACCGTAGGCGACGGTGGCTTCGAGATAGCCGAGTTTGCTGCCGCAGTCGTAGCGCGTGCCTTCAAAGGGGTGCGCCAAGACAAATTCGTGATCGAGCAGCTTGGCGATGCCGTCTGTAAGCTGGATTTCGTTGCCCGCGCCGCGCGGCAGGCCGGTTAAAAGGTCGAAAATGCGCGGGGTAAGGATGTAGCGTCCGACAACGGCAAGGTTGGAGGGCGCGTCTTCGGGCTTGGGTTTTTCGACAATGCCGGTAATGCGTTGGAACTGTTTGAGCTGTTCGGTTTCGACGATGCCGTATGAGCCGGTTTGCGACGGTTCGACGGTTTCTACGCCCAAAATGCTGTTACCGCTGCGCCCGTACACTTCGACCATTTGTTTGAGCGCGCCTTTGGGCGCATCGATTAAGTCGTCGGCAAGGATGACGGCGAAGGGTTCGTCGCCGATGGCGGCGCGGGCGCACAAGACGGCGTGTCCCAATCCCAGTGCTTCCGCCTGACGGATGTAGAGGCAGGTAATGTTCGGCGGCAGGATGTTGCGGACGTGTTCCAACAATTTGTCTTTATGGCGCATTTCCAACTTAGTTTCGAGTTCGTATGCCTTGTCGAAATGGTCTTCGATGCTGCGCTTGTTGCGCCCGGTAACAAACACCATTTCCGTGCAGCCGGCTTCCACGGCTTCTTCTACGGCGTATTGGATCAGCGGCTTGTCGACGATGGGCAGCATTTCTTTCGGGTTGGCCTTGGTGGCGGGCAGGAAGCGGGTTCCCATCCCTGCAACGGGGAAGACGGCTTTTTTTATCGGTTTCATTCTTTTTCCTTTGTATTGTTTTGATGTTTAAAGGGCGAGTTTGCGAATTAAATCGGCGAGTGCCTGCGCGCGGTGGCTTTCGCGGTTTTTGACCTCCGAATCCAATTCGGCGGCGGTTTTGCCGTGTTCGGGCAGATAAAAATACGGGTCGTAACCGAAACCGTTTTGCCCGAGCGGCGTGTCGTGCCATTGTCCGTGCCATATGCCCTCGGCGATAATCGGGCGCGGGTCGTCTTTATGACGGACAAAAACCAATACGCAGACATAAGAACAACTTTTGTCGGCCTTGCCGGCAAGTTCGGCGGCAAGTTTCAGGTTGTTGGCGGTATCGGATTTGGGATTGCTGCCGGCGTAACGTGCGGAATGGATGCCCGGCGCGCCGTTTAGGGCGGCGGCACAGATGCCGCTGTCGTCGGCGAGTGCGGGCAGCCCGCTGTGTCCGGCGGCGTGCCGGGCTTTTGCCAGCGCGTTTTCGACAAAGGTGGGATAGGGTTCGGGGCATTCGGGTATGCCGAATGCGGATTGCGGCAATACGGTGATGCCGTAAGGTTTGAATAAGTTGCCGAATTCTTTGAGCTTGCCGGCATTGCCGCTTGCCAAAACGATTTTTTCCGGTTTTTCAGACATAGCGGTTTCCCTGTGATGAAGATGGGGCGGCGCGTAGGGATTTGTGCCGCAGGTAGAGGGCGAGTGCGCCGATTTGCCCGAACAGCGCGCCGAATGCGAAAAGGAAGGACGCGACGGCGAAGGTTTTGCTGCCGGCGGTCAGCAGATAAGCACCCAAGAGGACGGGCAGCATAAATGCCAGTGTGAACAAGGCAACAGACAACAGATAGATTTTTCGGCGGTTCATGGCGTTCGGTCGGAAACGGGATGTTCGGATTATAGCCGATTAGGACGGCATTCCCTAGAGGCTGGAAAAATGCCGTCTGAAGCGGCGTTCAGACGGCATGGCGGGCATTATGCCTGTTTGTTCCAACGTTCGATGGATTCTTTGATGACTTTTTTCGCTTCTTCCGCACCGCCCCAGGATTCGACTTTGGTCGTACCCGCTTTTTTCAGGTCTTTGTAGTGGTTGAAGTGGAACTCGATTTGTTTGATGAGCTGTTGCGGCAAATCGGACAAAGTTTTGTAGGCGTTGCCGTTATTGCGGTCGTCGGCAGGTACGCAGACGATTTTGTCGTCCACTTCGCCGTCGTCGACGAATTTCATCACGCCGATAACGCGCGCTTCCAAGAATACGCCGGTTGCCAGAGGTTGTTCGGTAACGAGCAACACGTCCAATTCATCGCCGTCTTCGTCCAAAGTTTGGGGGATGAAGCCGTAGTTGGTCGGTTTGGCGAAGATGGCGGGTTCGATGCGGTCGAGTTGGAATGCGGCGAGTTTGCGGTTCCACTCGATTTTGTGGTTGCTGCCGGCGGGGATTTCGTTGACGACGTTGATGATGCCGCCGTCCACGTCGCCCGGGGTCAGGATTTGGTTGAAGTCTGCCATTTGGTTTCCTTTATTTGGGAAGGTTTGAAGTTTGAAAGTATAGCACAAACGTCCGGCTGGAAATGCGTCCGATGCCGTCTGAAAGGGAAACCGGGCGCGTGTTACCGTTTGCCCAAAAACCTGCCCAGTTCCAAAATCGCGCGCCTGTTGGACGGGGAAAACACTTTTTCCGCCGCTTCTTCCAAGCCGAACCAGCCGTAGGAGACGTGTTCCTCGGGTTGCAGGACGACGGGCGTATCGCGCGGGATTTCGGCCCGGAAGACGTGTTCGCGGTTTTCAAACACGCCTTTGGGGTAGCGGTGCCGCCAGTGGTGGTAGATTTCGTAAACCGTGCTGTCGTGCCGGTCTTGGAGCTGCCCGTCCTCCAGCAGGATGCCGGTTTCTTCCCAAACTTCGCGCCTTGCCGTTTGGGCGACGGTTTCGCCCGGTTCGAGGCTGCCGGTTACCGACTGCCAAAATCCTTTCGGATGCGTGCGTTCGATGAGCAGGATGCCGCCGTCCCCGCTATAAAGGACGACCAGTGCGGAAACGGGGTATTTGAGCGGTTTTGCCATCGGCATCTTTCGGCGGGCTGCGGTAATGAAGGGGCGGATTATAGCAAACGCCGCACGTTATGGCGTTTATCCTTTTCCGTATCCTTTTTTCTGCACGGATGGGACGCGCCGGTGTTTGCCGGTAAATTTTCCTTTGTGTCAAAAAGATAAGGGCGGTTGTGATTTTAATGCTTGCCAAAGTGACGGGCGGAAACTATAATCCGCGACTTACCGAGTCGGAGTGTGGCGCAGTCTGGTAGCGCACTTGCATGGGGTGCAAGGGGTCGAAGGTTCGAATCCTTTCACTCCGACCAAAAATTCCGAAAGCCGCTTTCAAAAGCGGCTTTTTTGCCGTCCGTATGATTATGATGTAGAGTACGCGGCGACAGACATTCAAATGCCGTCCGAAAACCGTTCAGACGGCATCTCTTTATCTTAATAGTGGATTAACAAAAATCAGGACAAGGCGACGAAGCCGCAGACAGTACAAATAGTACGGCAAGGCGAGGCAACGCCGTACTGGTTTAAATTTAATCCACTATAGTTTCATTCCGTACCATCTTAAGGAACATCAAATTGGGCATTTCCCGCAAAATATCCCTTATTCTGTCCATACTGGCAGTGTGCCTGCCGATGCATGCACACGCCTCAGATTTGGCAAACGATCCCTTTATCCGGCAGGTTCTCGACCGTCAGCATTTCGAACCCGACGGGAAATACCACCTATTCGGCAGCAGGGGGGAGCTTGCCGAGCGCAGCGGCCATATCGGATTGGGAAACATACAAAGCCATCAGTTGGGCAACCTGATGATTCAACAGGCGGCCATTAAAGGAAATATCGGCTACATTGTCCGCTTTTCCGATCACGGGCACGAAGTCCATTCCCCCTTCGACAACCATGCCTTACATTCCGATTCTGACGAAGCCGGTAGTCCCGTTGACGGATTCAGCCTTTACCGCATCCATTGGGACGGATACGAACACCATCCCGCCGACGGCTATGACGGGCCACAGGGCGGCGGCTATCCCGCTCCCAAAGGCGCGAGGGATATATACAGCTACGACATAAAAGGCGTTGCCCAAAATATCCGCCTCAACCTGACCGACAACCGCAGCACCGGACAACGGCTTGCCGACCGTTTCCACAATGCCGGCGCTATGCTGACGCAAGGAGTAGGCGACGGATTCAAACGCGCCACCCGATACAGCCCCGAGCTGGACAGATCGGGCAATGCCGCCGAAGCCTTCAACGGCACTGCAGATATCGTCAAAAACATCATCGGCGCGGCAGGAGAAATTGTCGGCGCAGGCGATGCCGTGCAGGGTATAAGCGAAGGCTCAAACATTGCTGTCATGCACGGCTTGGGTCTGCTTTCCACCGAAAACAAGATGGCGCGCATCAACGATTTGGCAGATATGGCGCAACTCAAAGACTATGCCGCAGCAGCCATCCGCGATTGGGCAGTCCAAAACCCCAATGCCGCACAAGGCATAGAAGCCGTCAGCAATATCTTTATGGCAGCCATCCCCATCAAAGGGATTGGAGCTGTCCGGGGAAAATACGGCTTGGGCGGCATCACGGCACATCCTATCAAGCGGTCGCAGATGGGCGCGATCGCATTGCCGAAAGGGAAATCCGCCGTCAGCGACAATTTTGCCGATGCGGCATACGCCAAATACCCGTCCCCTTACCATTCCCGAAATATCCGTTCAAACTTGGAGCAGCGTTACGGCAAAGAAAACATCACCTCCTCAACCGTGCCGCCGTCAAACGGCAAAAATGTCAAACTGGCAGACCAACGCCACCCGAAGACAGGCGTACCGTTTGACGGTAAAGGGTTTCCGAATTTTGAGAAGCACGTGAAATATGATACGAAGCTCGATATTCAAGAATTATCGGGGGGCGGTATACCTAAGGCTAAGCCTGTGTTTGATGCGAAACCGAGATGGGAGGTTGATAGGAAGCTTAATAAATTGACAACTCGTGAGCAGGTGGAGAAAAATGTTCAGGAAACGAGAAGAAGGAGTCAGAGTAGTCAGTTTAAAGCCCATGCGCAACGAGAATGGGAAAATAAAACAGGGTTAGATTTTAATCATTTTATAGGTGGTGATATCAATAAGAAAGGCACAGTAACAGGAGGGCATAGTCTAACCCGTGGTGATGTACGGGTGATACAACAAACCTCGGCACCTGATAAACATGGGGTTTATCAAGCGACAGTGGAAATTAAAAAGCCTGATGGAAGTTGGGAAATGAAAAAAGGAAGGGGCGGAAAACCTATGACAAATCATTCTATGTTCCCAAAAGATTGGGATGAGGCTAGAATTAGGGCTGAAGTTACTTCGGCTTGGGAGAAAAGAAAGGAATTAGAAGGTCAAAAATGGAGAGGTACAAGTAAATCTGGTGTTGAAATAGAAGGATTTACGGAACCTAATCGAACAGCTTATCCACTTTATAATAGTAAATGAAGTATTGATTAAAAAGGTGTTTTTAAATGTATAAAATAAAATGTTTTTATGATCAGTTTAGTTCTGGTGAATTATTTAACTACTGCCAGTTTTTAGATAATTCTTCTAATCAAAAGATAAATACACGAGGAACGGTGTATCAATATATTATTTATGTTTTAACAGGAGACCTTTATCTACAAAAAGACATAGATGAAAATTTAGAATTTATCCATCAAGCAGAAAATAATCCCAATGAAGTTTATTCAGGAGGTGGACAAGGTTTTTGCTGGGATATTTCTGCTGAAAAAGTAGTTTTCTATCACAACGAATTTGATGAAGAAGACGGCTGGCCTGATTTAAGCTGTTCGCTGCATACTTTTAAAACTGCTTTAATTGCTTGGAATGCTTTTTTGCAATTGCCTAAAAGTATTCATTCGGTGGTGGAGACTGTGATTGAGGAATAAGCATAATTAGCTTAATGAATAGAATCAGCGATATAGATTGGACTGCAAATCCACGCTTATACGCTGTGCCATGATTAACAGGAAGAGAGCAACTTGGATGGGCTAGTAGGGATGGTAAGCATTTAAATATATCAATTGATGGAAAGATTACACACAAATGACTAATTTAAAATTAGATTTCTACTCTGAAGTTATTATAAAAGATTCTTGCCCTAATGATTTGTTAGAAAATGGTGAGACTATTAAAGGAAAAAAAGGAGTGGTATTAGGTATAAGCGAAGAAGATGGTATAATCTATGGCTATACTATTTTACTTTTTGATATAAAATATTGTATATATATAGATAAGAAATATATTATACCGACTGGAAAAAAATTCTCTCGCGATGATTTTTATTAGCTAATTTAAGTAATTTAAGCAAGTTTTTTAGATACTGAAACTGGTAATTATGTTTATGTAAGCATAAGGAGTTCAGATTGAAGGATTCTACAGGGCAAATGAGGCTGGCAACCAAGGATTTGGCGGAAGCCATTAAACGAGGAGAAGTACGTAGTTCTGCTTTTACAACAAAGCAACTAAAGGCAATCGAAAAAGGAGAATCTAAAATACCGGATTACACTTGGCATCATCATCAAGACACTGGAAGGATGCAATTGATTAATGAAGACTTGCATCATGATACCGGCCATATCGGTTGGAGAGCGATGAGTAAAGGAAAGTAACTATGTGGAAAATCATAAAAGAGGATAGTGATGATTTAGGATTTGCAATTAAATGCTTATTCTCTCAATCTATTGATTTAAATGAATTCAAGTTATGGATTGAACAAGTAATACGCGATATGCCCATCGAGGACATCCCTTTTTATATTTTTGACTTGGCGGATTTCAATGGGGGAATTGGAGACATTGACAATATTGTAGGTTTTGTTTCGAGTTACAGCCTATCAAAATCGAAAAAAAATGCCTTGACAGGCATTGCCTTCTTAAGGGGGATAGATGTCTATGATCCGCCTATTTCAAAAGAAAAAGCATTAAAAGCCTTAAAAAAACATCCTGAAATTTATCATAAATTTAAACGGTTCTTTCCTTTTGTAGAGCTTCCGCTTCTTTAAAGGACAATATGCCGTCTGAAAAGTTTTCAGACGGCATTTTTATTTCTTCCAGTAGGCGGGGGTGAAGAGGATGAAGACGGTGAAGATTTCCAGCCTGCCCAAGAGCATTGCGGTAACGCAGATCCATTTCTGCATCACGTCCAAACCGGCGTAATTGCCGGCGGGCCCGACTTCGCCCAGTCCGGGGCCGGCGTTGGTAATGCAGGCGATGACGGCGGTAAAGGCGGTGGTAAATTCCATACCGCTCGCCATCAGCAGGAAGCTGAAGAGGACGACGGTCATAAAGTAGATGAAGATGAAGGACATAACGGTCAGCGCGAGGCGGTCGGGTATGGCTTTGCCGCTGATTTTGACGGTGCGGACGGCTTTGGGGTGCAGCAGCACCATCATTTCGCGCAGGCTGAATTTGAACAGGACGAGGGCGCGTATGGTTTTGATGCCGCCGCCGGTCGAGCCGGAGCTGGCGAGGATGTTGGCGAGGAAAAACATCCACAGGGAAATCAGGAGCGGCCATTGTGCGAAGTCGGTGTTGGACAGCCCGTTTGCCAATCCGATGGAGACGAAGTTGAAGGCGGTGTAGCGCAGGGATTCGCCGAAGCCGGCGTAATGGCCGGTGTGCCACAGGTACAGGGCGGCGGCAAGGATGCTGCCGGAGAGCAGCAGCAGCATCGTCCGGCATTCTTCGTCTTTCCAATAGGTTTTGAGGCTGCGGCTGTTGAGGGCGGCGAAATGGCTGGCAAAATTGATGCCGCCGAAAATAGTGAAAACGATGATGACTGCTTCGATGAGGGGGGAGTTGTAATAACCGATGCTGGCATCGTGGGTGGAAAACCCGCCCAGCGAGAGGGTTGCCAGCGCGTGACAGACGGCATCGAACCAACCCATCCCGGCAAAATGCAGGCAGGCTGCCGCGAGGATGGTGATCAGGGTGTAGCCGAACCAGAGTTTTTTCGCCACTTGGGAAATGCGCGGCGACATTTTGCTTTCTTTGTCAATGCCGGGGATTTCGGCTTTGAATAACTGCGTGCCGCCTACGCCGAGCATAGGCAGGATGGCGACGGCAAGGACGATGATGCCCATCCCGCCCAGCCAGTTGAGCATATGCCGCCAAAAGTTGACGGAGGGGGCGAGCCCGTCGACGTGGGGGATGACGGTCGCGCCGGTGGTGGTCAGTCCCGACATCGATTCAAAAAATGCGTCGGTAAAGCCCATATTCGGGAAATACAGGTACATCGGCATCGCAGCCATAGCGGCAAACGCCAGCCACAACATCAGGACGAGGGTGAAGCCGTCGCGCGGGCGCAGTTCGCGCCTGAACCGGAGGGTGGCGAGCCGGACGATGCACGAGCCGGAAAGGGTAACGGTCGCGGTGGTGGCGAATGCGGTGTACGCGCCGTCCGAAAAGGCGTAGGAGAGGGCGGCGGGTATCAGCAGGATAAAGGAAAACAGCATACCCAGGCGGGAGAGGACGTGGGCGATGGGCAGGATTTTGTGCATAGTGGGGCGGTCCGTTATTTTGCGAAGCTTTTCCAGTCTATGCCGCCGGCGGCTTGGACTTGGGTAATTTCTTCCGTTTCGAGGTTGACGGCGGTCAGCTGCCCGCCCCACAGCGCGCCGGTGTCCAGCGAGATGACGTTGTCGGCATTCGTGTAGCCCAGCGAGGACCAGTGTCCGAAGATGATGGTGTGGTCGAGGTTTTGCCGATCGGGGGCTTTGAACCACGGGCGCAGGTAAGGCGGCATTTTTTTCACTGTGGATTTGTAGTCGAAATCCAGTTCGTTTTTAAAGGTCAGGGCGCGCATCCGCGTGAAGGCGTTGACGATGAAGCGCAGGCGGGCATAGCCTTCCAAACCTTCGTCCCATGCGGCCGGTTTGTTGCCGTACATTTTGGAGAAGAATTTGACGTATTTTTTGCCGCGCAGTTCGGCTTCGGCTTCTCCGGCGAGCGATTCGGCTTTGGCTATGCGCCATTGCGGCAGGATGCCGGCGTGTATCATCACGCGGCCGCCCTCGCGTATCAAAAGCGGTTGCGCGCGCAGCCAGTCGAGCATTTTTCCGCCGTCGGGGTGTTTGAGTATGGGTTCGATTGTGTCGCTGCGTTTGAGCGCGCCTTCGCCGCAGCCGACGGCGAGCAGGTACAGGTCGTGGTTGCCGAGGACGATTTGCACGCTGTTTTCGTGCCGGATGCAGAATTGCAGCGTTTCGAGGGATTTCGGGCCGCGGTTGACGATGTCGCCCGTCAGCCAGAGGGTGTCCGTGCCGTGGTTGAAGCCGATTTTGCCGAGCAGCGCGGTCAGTTCGTCGAAACAGCCTTGGATGTCGCCGATTGCGTAATGTGCCATTGCGGGTGTTGTGAAGTGGGAAAGTGT
The DNA here is from genome assembly GCF_003315235.1 of Neisseria gonorrhoeae. Lineage (GTDB taxonomy): Bacteria > Pseudomonadota > Gammaproteobacteria > Burkholderiales > Neisseriaceae > Neisseria > Neisseria gonorrhoeae. Next base: position 45,032 of record NZ_QNRU01000010.1, read on the forward strand.
TGCGGTTCGGACGGCACGGTTGGAAATCTTATGCCGTCCGAACGTGGAATTATGCGTTCAAAACGAGGACGGCTTCCGCTTCGACCTGCACGCCTTTGGGCAGCGAGGCAACGCCGACGGCGGCGCGGGCGGGGAACGGCTCGGTGATAAATTCCGCCATCACTTCGTTGAAGACGGCAAAATTGCCCAAGTCGGTCAGGTAGGCGTTGAGTTTGACGATGTCGTCCAGCGAACCGCCTGCCGCTTCGGCGACGGCCTGCAGGTTTTGGAACACTTGGCGCGCTTCGGTGTGGAAATCGCCGTTGCCGACCACAGTCATCGTGGCGGGATCGAGCGGAATCTGACCGCTCATGTAAACGGTGCCGCCGGCGCGCACGGCCTGGCTGTATGCGCCGATGGCGGCGGGGGCTTTGTCGGTATGGATGACGGTTTTGGACATTTCGGATTCCTCAAAAAATAGGGCGGCAGAAGCCGCAGCGTTCGGGATTATCGTACAAAACCGCCGGCTTGTGTAGTTTTAGGCGGTATATGTGCCGGAAACAAAAAACCGCCGAAGGCTCGGCGGTTTGCGGAATAACGCGTATATCAGAATTTGACGCGCACGCCGGCGGACAGTTCGCCGGAACGGACGTTTTTGACAGTGTTGACTTTGCCGACGTAGTTGTAGCGGTAGCCGGCATCCAGATCGACATTGGGTGTAACGGCATAGCTTACGCCCGCCAATACGCCGAGGCCGGCGGAGGTTTTGCTGAAGCTGTCGCTGCCGCCCAAGTGGGCGGAAGCGCGGTTGAGGCTCAAGCGCGCGCCGAAATACGGTTTGACGGGCGATTGGGTGTCGAAGTCGTAAATGACGGACGCGCCGATGCTGTAAAGTTTGAAATCGGTGGATGGGGCTTGTTTATAGTTTTTGTAGCGCGTGTAATCGACGGCGAAGCGGAGGTCGTTGATGCGGTAGCCTGCGGAGATGCGCGGGCTGAAGCCTTTGGCAGAACCTAAAGAGCTTGAGGCTTTGGCGTGTGCGGCACCGGTTTGGACGTAAAAGCCGGATGCGCCTTCCGCCAGTGCGGCGGCCGGGAGTGCGAGGGCAATCAGTGCGGCAAGTGCTTTTTTCATATTTTGGTTCCTTTATGGTCAGGGAGAAAAATTGTTAATAATCCGTTAAAGAATCCTGCCGTATTATACTGAAATTTTCTTTTTGCATCGTAATATTTTCAATGCCTCAAGATACGCGGCGGCATCCGGCTGCTTTGCCGACGGCAAAGCCGTTAACCCGCGCGTTGCCCTTAAACGGCGGCATCACGCGGCGGATGGGTGAAACTTGCAAACGGTTTGGAAAAAACCGCAAAGGCGGGGCGGCGGCATTTGTCAGATTGTTGCAGGCGCAGGCGTACGGTTTTTTGTGTGCGGCGTTACCTTAGGCGTCGGACATTTCCGGCGGCGGCTGTGCCGTCTGAAACGCCCGGCGGGGGATGCGGCTGCGTTTCCCATCGATAGGCATATTTGCCGGCCGCGTTCGGGGCGGGTTTTACCCGGGCGGCCGCCGATTTGTTTGCGCTTATAAAAAACACTGCAACAAATCGTTTAAAAACAAGCGTCCTTTTTCGGTCGGGCGGAATACGGTCGGGTCGGTTTCCAGCAGGCCTTTTTGCCTTGCCGTTTCGATTTGCACCATGATTTTGGCGGCGGGTACGCCCGTGCGCTCCTGCAACATCGCGGCGGGTACGCCGTCGGTCAGGCGCAGGGCGTTCATCATGAATTCGAACGGCAAATCTTCGGCGGCGACGGTTTTGCGTTCGACGGCTTCGCCCGGCTGACTTTGCATTAAGGCGAGGTAGTCGTTGGGGTGGCGGCGGCGGACGGTGCGCTCGATGCGGTCGGGATAGGAGATTTTGCCGTGCGCGCCCGCGCCTATGCCCAAATAATCGCCGAACTGCCAGTAGTTCAAATTGTGGCGGCACTGCATGGTGGGTTTCGCAAAAGCCGATGTTTCGTAGTGGATAAAACCCGCGCCTTCCAGTGTGCCGTGTACCGCGTCTTCGATGTCGAGCGCCGCTTCGTCTTGCGGTAAACCTTTCGGCGGCGTATGACCGAACGGCGTGTTCGGCTCCATCGTCAGATGATATGCGCTGATGTGGGTTGCGTCTGTGGCGATGGCGGTTTGCACGTCGTCTAATGCCGTCTGAACGGTTTGGTTCGGCAGGGCATACATCAAGTCGATATTGACTTTATCAAATAATTTCAGGGCGGTAGCTATGGCGGTTAAGGCTTCCTTGCCGTTGTGGACGCGCCCCAGCCTTGAGAGCATATCGTCGTTGAAGCTTTGTACACCAATAGAAAGCCGCGTGATGCCTGCGTCTTTAAATCCTTGAAACTTCTCGATTTCAAATGTACCCGGATTGGCTTCCAACGTAATTTCCGCTTCGGGCTGCAAGCGCAACAGCGAACGCACGCCGCTTAACAAACGGTCAATCGATTCCGCCTGAAACAGGCTGGGCGTACCGCCGCCGAAAAATATCGTTTCCACCGGCCTGCCCCAAATATTGGGCAATTCAAGCTGCAAGTCGGTCAGCAGCGCGTCGATATAGGCGGCTTCGGGCAATCCGTTTTTCAGGCTGTGGGAATTGAAGTCGCAATACGGGCATTTTTTGATGCACCACGGGATGTGGATATAGAGCGACAGGGGCGGCAGGGCGGTGAGTCGGGTGCGGTTTGGAAAGGAAATGGTGTGCATGGTGCGGTTCGGAAAAGTGGACGATGCCGTCTGAAGGCGGTTCGGACGGCATGGGTTCAGCAGAGCAGGGTAAGCAGTTCGGCTTCGCTGAGGACGGAAACGCCCAAGGCATTGGCTTTTTCCAGCTTGCTGCCCGCGGCTTCTCCGGCGACGACGTAGTCGGTTTTTTTGGACACGCTGCCGGACACTTTGCCGCCTGCGGCTTCGATTAGGGCTTGGGCTTGGTCGCGTTTGAAGGTGGGCAGGGTGCCGGTTAACACAAAGGTTTTGCCTGCCACGGCTTTATTGATGCCGTCTGAACCTTGCGCCGCCTCGTCTTCAGACGGCATTTGCGCGAAGAAGGTTTTTAGGTTTTCGAGCAGGGCGGTGTTTTGCGCTTTGCTGCGCCACGCCTGCCAGTCGGCAGGGAGGGCTTTGTCGTTTTGCAGTCCTTCTATACTTTGTCCGGCGAGTTCCCATAAGGCTTGGGCTTTGTTTTCGCTGATTTTGAAACCGGGCAGGCGGGTAATCCAGCGTTGCGGCCCGGCATATTGTGCGGCAGGCAGGCTGACGGCTTGGGCTTGCGGGGCAACGCCTGCGGCGAGCAGCTCGTCTATCATCGCCTGCTGTTCGGCTTGGGCGAAGAAGTGGGCAATGGAACGCGCCACTACCGTGCCGATGTCGGGCAGGCAGGCGAGGACGGGTTCGGGGGCGCGGCGGACGCGTTCCAATGTGCCGAATGCCTGCGCCAGCGTTTTGGCGGTGCGTTCGCCGACGTGGCGGATGCCGAGCGCGAACAGGAAGCGGGCAAGTTCGGGCGTTTTGCCGGATTCTATGCCTGCGAGGATGTTTTGCGCCCACTTGGTCGGTTGTTTTTTGCCGTTTTGGGTATTGTATTTAGACAGGTCGCCTGAAACCGTTTCTGCGTCGCCGTTTTCGTTTTCAGATGACCCTTTATCCGCCGTTTCCTTCATTTTTTGCAGGGTCGGAATATCGATGCGGTAGAGGTCGGCGAAATGGCGGACGAGGTCTTGGGCGACCAGCTGTTCGATTTGTTTTTCACCCAAGCCGTCGATGTCCATCGCTTTGCGCGAGGCGAAGTGGATTAAGCCTTGCGCGCGTTGTGCCTGACAAAGCATACCGCCGCTGCATCGGGCGACGGCTTCGCCTTCTTCGCGTTCGATTTCGCTGCGGCAGATGGGGCAGCGGGCCGGCAGGCGGTAGGGCTTATGGAGCGGAACGGATTCGGTTTGCTTGGCGGACGGTGTTTCGGCAAACAGGTCGTCCTGCTGATGCCCGATGCCGTCTGAAACGGCAACGGCGGTTTCCTGCATCGGGCGGCGTTCGAAAATCACGCGCACGACTTCGGGAATCACGTCTCCGGCGCGGCGCACGACGACGGTATCGCCGACGCGCACGTCTTTGCGCGATACTTCGTCCTGATTGTGCAGGGTGGCGTTGGTAACGGTTACGCCGCCGACGAATACGGGTTGCAGGCGGGCAACCGGCGTTACCGCGCCCGTCCTGCCGATTTGCACGTCAATCGCTTCGACAATGGTCAGGGCTTCTTCGGCAGGGAATTTGTGGGCAACCGCCCAGCGCGGCGCGCGGGAGATGAAGCCGAGTTCGCGCTGTTGCGCCAAGCTGTTGACTTTGACGACCGTGCCGTCGATTTCGTAGGGCAGTTCGGGGCGTTTTTGCTGCATGTGTTCGTAAAACGCCAATACTTCGCCGATATTTTTGAAACAGCCGAAATTGCCATTGGGCAGACTGAAGCCGAGTTCTTGGAAATAGGCGAGTTCTTGGATGTGTTCTTCAGCTTCGAAACCGCCTTGCTGACGGGCAATCGAATAGGGGAAAAAGTGCAGTTTGCGTTGCGCGGTGATGCGCGAATCGAGTTGGCGCAGGCTGCCGGCGGCGGCGTTGCGCGGATTGGCAAAGGGTTTTTGCCCGTTTTCGGCTTGGCGTTTATTGAGCCCGGCAAAGTCGGCTTTGAGCATCAGCACTTCGCCGCGTACCTCGATGAGTTCGGGCGTATTTTCACCGTGCAGCCGCAGGGGGATGTTGGCGACGGTTTTGACGTTTCGGGTAACGTCTTCGCCGGTCGTACCGTCGCCGCGTGTCGCCGCCTGCACCAATACGCCGTCGCGGTAGAGCAGGCTGATGGCGAGGCCGTCGAATTTGGGTTCGATAACGTATTCGGGATTGCCGCCGTCCAAGCCGTCGCGCACGCGTTGGTCGAAGGCGTACATTTCGGCATGGTCGAACACGCCGTTTTCATCTTGCGGGGAAAAGGCGTTGGTCAGCGACAGCATCGGCACTTCGTGGCGCACTTCGGCAAAGCCTGCCAAAGGCTCGCCGCCGACGCGCTGGGTCGGGCTGTCGGGCAGCTTGAGCTCGGGATGGTTTCGTTCCAACGCTTCGAGTTCGCGGAACAGGCGGTCGTATTCGGCATCGGGTATGCTGGGCGCGTCGAGGGTGTAGTATTCGTAGGCGTAGCGGTTGAGGAGGTCGGTGAGTTCGTGTATGCGTTGTGCGGTCGGGTTCATGGATTCGTACAGGTTCAGACGGCATGGACAAATGCCGTCTGAACGGTAAAACGTGTTGGAAATGGTCGGATTTTACCTGAAAACAAAAGGCGGATGCACCGTTGCCGATGTATCCGCCTTTGTGTTTGCGGAGTTATGAAAACAGGCGCAGGGCGGTTTTGCCGCCCGGTTCGATACCGACTTTGAGCATCTCGGACTGACGCGCCAATACATAAGTGCGTACGTCTTTGAGCCATTGGGTCGAAACTTCTTCCATTTTGTCGTTGACCAGATTCAGGTTCAACTGACCGGACAGGCGTACCGCCAAATCCATAAACAAATCGTCGAAGGTTTTTTCGCCTGCCGGAGAGTGCGGGATGTCGAGCAGCATACTGAAGCCTTTGTAGGACTGGTTGTCCAAAAGGGCATTGGTAAACGGCTCGTTGTTGAGCGAGCAGATGGAGAACATGGTCGAGCCCGACGTGTCGGTATAGTGGAACGCGCCGTCGTCTTCCAAAACGAAACCCACGCCCGTTACGGCGGAACGCAGTTCTACGCCGCTGATGCTGGTCGGCGAAACCAAATGGATGGCGATGGTCTGGTCGACGCGCGCGCAGAATGCGTCCAGTGCGGAAGCCACTTCGATAAAGGCGGCAAGGTCGGTGTGCAGCGTCTGACCGCCCATGCTTTGTGCGAATGCGTCCGCCTGGCGGTTGAATGCGGAGAGTTCTTCCTGCGAGGCAAGTCCGTTGCGGCTGACTGCCTGGATACCCACGATAAATGCCTGATAGCGGATGCCCGGGATGGGTTCGGCAATCTGGAAATGGTCGTCCATGGTGCAGCCGACAATCTGGTAGCGGCAGCGGTTGGAAAGGCGCGGCAGTGCGTGCAGTTCTTTGGCTTCGGTCAGCGCGATATAGGAGATGAAGTCGAAGCGCACGTCAAACCAGGGCAGCTCGACCTTCGACAGCTCTTTGAGCGTAATCAGCGGTTTTGCCGGCGTTTGCGGAACGGGAACGGGTTTTGCCGGCGCGTCGGCAGGTTTCGGTGCGGAATGTCCGGTTTGGGGTTCGGAGACGGTGTGGGCGGAGTTGCCGATAATGCCGCTTTCTTCCAAGGCGGTTTCGATTTCGGTTTTGAACGGGGAGGCTTTTGCCTGTTTCTGCTTGGCGATGTAGACGGCATCCTGTTCTTGCAGGTTGCGCATGGCGGAGTCTTGGGGTTTGGCCGGTTTTTTGACCGCCGGTTGGGGTTTCGGCATCATGACTGGCCCGCCGGACGGTTTGCCGTCGCGGACATGGCTGGTTTTGCTGTTGAGCAGGGCATCTTTGTCGGAGTGTCCGAACTGGTCGCGCACTTTTTTGCGGTATTGGTTTTCCTGATACATATTGTAGGCGACAACGGCGAGGACGGCGGCGAGGAACAGTACGATGTAAATCATGGCAATCACTTTAAATTTCGGGATGCAGGATGCGCAAAGTGCGGGTACTGCGGTTAAATCGGGCTTGCGTTTCCGGCAGTCTGACGGAACGGCCGGTTATAACGTTTGAATTATAACGAAAATTGCAGGGTCTGACAGCAGTGTGTCGAAATAAGCGGAAATTTTCCGAAATGCCGTCTGAAATCTGTGGTTTTCAGACGGCATTTCTGTCCACGGGAAACCCTTTTTCCCGTATCCGCCGCCAGTCGAAAAAATGGCCGGGGTCGGTTTTGCGGCCGGGTGCGATGTCTTGGTGTCCCGTTACCGCCGTGATGGGGTAGCGGCGGCAGAGGGCTGCCAACAGCGTTTCGAGCGAACGGTATTGCGCTTCGGCAAACGGTTCGAAATCGCAGCCTTCCAGTTCGATGCCGATGGAAAACGCGTTGCACTTCTCCCGCCCCCGAAACGAGGATGCGCCGGCGTGGTACGCCATGTCGCCGCATGATACGAACTGCACCGTTTCGCCGTCGCGTGCAATCAGGAAATGGCTGGACACGTGCAAAGTGTGTATCAGGCTGAAGAACGGATGTCCGTCGGGGTCGAGCCGGTTGGCAAACAGCTTTTCCACCGCATCCGTGCCGTATTCGAACGGCGGCAGCGAAATGTTGTGCAGCACGATCAGGGAAACCGTTTCTCCCGTTTCCCTCGGGCTGAAATTGGGCGACGGGGTATGGCGTATGCTTTGAAGCCAGCCGTTTTGCCAGTGTGCTCCGGCGTGATTGTCCATGATGTTCTTCCTGTCCGGCGGGCAATTTGGGTTATACTGTCGCCCGAATTTTAAGACGTATTCCGAATGCTGGGAATCCTACCATGTTGAAAAAAATGTTGAAATGGACTGCCGTTTTTTTGACCGTATCGGCAGCCGTTTTCGCCGCGCTGCTTTTTGTCCCTAAAGACAACGGCAGGGCATACCGAATCAAGATTGCCAAAAATCAGGGTATTTCGTCGGTCGGCAGGAAACTTGCCGAAGACCGCATCGTGTTCAGCAGGCATGTTTTGACGGCGGCGGCCTACGTTTTGGGTGTGCACAACAGGCTGCATACGGGGACGTACAGACTGCCTTCGGAAGTGTCTGCTTGGGATATCTTGCAGAAAATGCGCGGCGGCAGGCCGGATTCCGTTACCGTGCAGATTATCGAAGGTTCGCGTTTTTCGCATATGAGGAAAGTCATCGACGCAACGCCCGACATCGGACACGACACCAAAGGCTGGAGCAATGAAAAACTGATGGCGGAAGTTGCGCCCGATGCCTTCAGCGGCAATCCTGAAGGGCAGTTTTTTCCCGACAGCTACGAAATCGATGCGGGCGGCAGCGATTTGCAGATTTACCAAACCGCCTACAAGGCGATGCAACGCCGCCTGAACGAGGCATGGGCAGGCAGGCAGGACGGGCTGCCTTATAAAAACCCTTATGAAATGCTGATTATGGCGAGCCTGATCGAAAAGGAAACGGGGCATGAGGCCGACCGCGACCATGTCGCTTCCGTCTTCGTCAACCGCCTGAAAATCGGTATGCGCCTGCAAACCGACCCGTCCGTGATTTACGGCATGGGTGCGGCATACAAGGGCAAAATCCGTAAAGCCGACCTGCGCCGCGACACGCCGTACAACACCTATACGCGCGGCGGCCTGCCGCCAACCCCGATTGCGCTGCCCGGCAAGGCGGCACTCGATGCCGCCGCCCACCCGTCCGGCGAAAAATACCTGTATTTCGTGTCCAAAATGGACGGCACGGGCTTGAGCCAGTTCAGCCATGATTTGACCGAACACAACGCCGCCGTCCGCAAATATATTTTGAAAAAATAAACCATGCCGTCTGAAAAGTTTGTGTTTTCAGACGGCATACCCTTACCGGAACTGCAAGCATGAAACCGCAATTCATCACTTTGGACGGCATAGACGGTGCCGGAAAATCCACCAACCTTGCCGTCATCAAGGCATGGTTTGAACGGAGGGGGCTGCCCGTGCTGTTCACGCGCGAGCCGGGCGGAACGCCGGTCGGTGAGGCCTTGCGCGAAATCCTGCTCAACCCTGAAACCAAAGCCGGTTTGCGTGCGGAAACACTGATGATGTTCGCCGCGCGTATGCAGCACATCGAGGAAGTCATCCTGCCCGCGCTTTCAGACGGCATCCATGTCGTGTCCGACCGTTTTACCGATGCGACCTTCGCCTATCAGGGCGGCGGGCGGGGGATGCCGTCTGAAGACATTGAAATTTTGGAACATTGGGTGCAGGGCGGTTTGCGCCCCGATTTGACCCTGCTGTTGGATGTGCCGCTGGAAGTATCGATGGCGCGTATCGGACAGGCGCGCGAGAAAGACCGGTTCGAGCAGGAGCAGGCGGATTTCTTTATGCGTGTGCGCGGCGTTTATCTCGACCGAGCCGCCGCCTGTCCCGAACGGTACGCCGTTATCGACAGTAACCGCAGCTTGGATGAAGTCAGAAACAGCATAGAAAAAGTGTTGGACGGACATTTCGGCTGTTGATGCGGCAAATATTGAAACAAGCGCATCCGCCCGCGCCGAAAACCAAACGGCAGTGCCGCAGGTGAAAATGGCGGTATGCGCCAAACTTTCGGCATGATAGAATTACGCTCGGTTACAAGGCAGGATGCGTCGGCAATATTAACGAACCGCCCGTAACATGATGACCCGAAAGCGTTTCGGACAGTTCGATTCAAATCTTTTTCTCGCAACAGGATTGACACATGGAAAACTCATTGAAAGAAGCCGCCCTCAAGTTCCACGAATTACCCGTTCCGGGCAAAATTTCCGTTACCCCGACCAAATCTCTGGCGACCGACAAAGATTTGGCGTTGGCGTACTCTCCGGGCGTAGCCGCCCCCTGTGTGGAAATCCATGCCGATCCGCAAAATGCCTACAAATACACCGCCAAAGGCAACTTGGTCGCCGTCATTTCCAACGGTACGGCCGTTTTGGGCTTGGGCGACATCGGCGCGCTGGCGGGCAAACCCGTGATGGAAGGCAAAGGCGTATTGTTCAAAAAATTCGCCGGTGTGGACGTGTTCGACATCGAAATCGACGAAAAAGACCCGCAAAAACTGGTGGACATCATCGCCGCTTTGGAGCCGACCTTCGGCGGCATCAACCTCGAAGACATCAAAGCACCCGAGTGTTTCTACATCGAACGCGAATTACGCAAACGCTGCAAAATCCCCGTATTTCATGATGACCAGCACGGCACGGCCATCATTACCGCCGCCGCCGTATTGAACGCCCTGCGTTATACCGGCCGTAAAATCGAAGAAGCGACTTTGGTGTGCTCCGGCGCAGGTGCCGCCGCGATTGCCTGCCTGAACCAACTGCTGGATTTGGGCTTGAAACGTGAAAACGTAACCGTTTGCGACTCCAAAGGCGTGATTTACCAAACCCGCGAAGACAAAGACCGCATGGACGAATCCAAAAAATTCTACGCCGTTGAAGACAACGGCCGGCGCGTACTTGCCGATGCGGTTAAAGGCAAAGACATCTTCTTGGGCCTCTCCGGCGCAAACCTGCTGACGCCTGAAATGTTGAACACGATGAACGAAAAACCCATCGTGTTCGCCATGGCCAACCCGAATCCGGAAATCCTGCCGCCGCTGGCGAAAGAAACCCGTCCGGACGTGGTTATCGGTACCGGCCGCTCCGACTTCCCGAACCAAGTGAACAACGTATTGTGCTTCCCGTTCATCTTCCGGGGCGCGTTGGATGTCGGCGCAACCACCATCAACGAAGAAATGAAACGCGCCTGCGTGTATGCTTTGGCAGATTTGGCGATGGAAGAAGTAACCGAAGAAGTGGTTGCCGCTTACGGTAAGAAATTCGAATTCGGCGCGGAATACCTGATTCCTACTCCGTTCGATTCCCGCCTGCTGCCTCGCGTCGCTACGGCTGCCGCCAAAGCAGCGATGGAAAGCGGCGTGGCAACCCGTCCGATTGCAGATTTGGAAGCTTACGCTGCCAAGTTGGGCGAATGGAAGCTGTAAGCCGTTTGTGGTTAAAATGCCGTCTGAACTGTTTTCAGGCGGCATTTTGTTGTCAGATTGATAAATGAAAGATACTGGAAAATGAAAGAGATGAAACCTGTCCGTTATCATATTGGCGATATACCCGAAACTTCAAAACAAACCGCCCCCGGTCATGACGACAGGGCAGTGGGTGTTGACGATGATTGTTTTCATGATTCCTTTGGTCAATATCGTTATGTTTTTTGTTTGGGCGTTCGGCAGAGGCAACCCCAACCGTGCCAATTTCTGTAAAGCACTGTTCTTATTTACCTTGTTGGTTCGCTTATCGGTTTGATTTTCATATTGCTTATAGGTGGGTCTGCATCGGGTACGCATTATTAATGTGCCGGCTGATTCTGCTTCGAAGATTTGTATCGAATATGCCAAATTTTTTTAAATTTCATACCGTTATCGAACGGCATTGGCAAAAACCTTATCCGGTTTTGTCTTTTCTGCTCAAGCCGCTTTCCGGGCTGTTTGCCAAAATTGCGGCAAAATGGCGGGCGGATTTTTTATCGGGAAAACGGCAAAGCGAAAAGCTGTCCGTGCCTGTGGTCGTGGTCGGCAACATCCACGCGGGCGGGACGGGCAAAACGCCGATTGCCGCCGCGCTGGTGTCGGGCTTGCAGGAAAAAGGTGTCAAGGTCGGCATCATCAGCCGAGGCTACGGGCGCAAGAGCAAGGCGGTTTATGTATTGAATGCCGCGAGCCGTGCGGAAGATGCGGGCGACGAGCCTTTGCTGCTGTTCCGTAAAACAGGTGCGCCGACGGCAGTGGGCAGCAGCCGTGTGGAGGCAGGCAGGGCGTTGCTGGCAGCGCATCCGGAGCTTGAATTGATTGTGGCGGACGACGGTTTGCAGCATTACGCCCTGCAACGCGATGTGGAAATCGCGGTGTTTCCGGCGGCGGATACGGGGCGTACGGATTTGGACTTGCTGCCCAACGGCAATTTGCGCGAACCTTTGTCGAGATTGGAAAGCGTGGATGCGGTGGTGGTCGGCGGCAGGGCGGCGGATGGTTTTATGCCGTCTGAACATTTGTTCGGCAGCCGTATTGAGGCGGGTGCGGTTTACCGTTTGAACCGTCCGTCTGAAAAACTGGATATTTCGACATTGTCAGGGAAGCGCGTCGCAGCGGTTGCCGGTATCGCCAGGCCGCAGCGTTTCTTCGATACTCTGACACACATGGGCATCCGCCTTGACCAAACGGTTGCTCTGCCCGACCATGCCGATATTTTCAATCGGGATTTGCCGCCTGCCGATGTGGTGCTGGTAACTGAAAAAGATGCGGTCAAATTTTCAGACGGCATTTGCACCGATAATGTTTGGGTGCTGCCGGTTTGTGCGATAATCGAACCTGATTTGGCGGAGTTTGTGCTGGAGCGGTTGGAGGGTGTACCGAAGGCCGTCTGAAAGCGCGGTTTGGACGAAGTGATAACGGACTGGAATAAGAACGCCCTACGCCGTCATTCCCGCGCAGGCGGGAATCTAAGTCTCGAATTTTCAGGAATGCCTAGGAGACTTCAGAAATCCCAAATCTCCGGATTTCCACTTGGGCAGGAATGAGAAAGCCGGTTGTATTTTTTATCTGCATTAATCATTCGTTAAAGGAGTGGATATGAAGCTGAAAACCTTGTTATTGCCCTTCGCCGCACTGGCATTGTGTGCCAACGCATTTGCCGCCCCGCCCGGCGACGCGTCGTTGGCACGTTGGCTGGATACGCAGAATTTCGACCGGGATATAGAAAAAAATATGATTGAAGGCTTTAATGCCGGATTTAAACCGTATGCGGACAAAGCCCTTGCCGAAATGCCGGAAGCGAAAAAAGATCAGGCGGCAGAAGCCTTTAATCGTTATCGTGAGAATGTTTTGAAAGATTTGATTACGCCCGAAGTGAAACAGGCTGTCCGCAATACCTTATTGAAGAATGCCCGTGAAATATACACGCAAGAAGAAATTGACGGCATGATTGCCTTTTACGGTTCGCCTGTCGGTCAGTCCGTCGTTGCCAAAAATCCGCGCTTAATCAAGAAATCGATGAGTGAAATAGCGGTATCTTGGACTGCATTGTCAGGGAAAATCGCGCGACATCATCTGCCCGAGTTTACGGAAGAGTTACGGCGCATCATCTGCGGCGGTATAGTGGATTAAATTTAAATCAGGACAAGGCGACGAAGCCGCAGACCGTACAAATAGTACGGCAAGGCGAGGCAACGCCGTACCGGTTTAAATTTAATCCACTATAAAAATCCCGATGCGGGCTGCAAGCAGGCCGGACAGCTTGGGAAAAGGTATCAGAAGTAAATAATAGCCGCCTGAAATATTGCGGAGGGCGTCTGATTGATTAAACCATCAAACCCGAAAGCAACCTTATGGAAAAAAAATTCTTAGACATCCTCGTCTGCCCCGTTACCAAAGGCAGGCTGGAATATCATCAGGACAAACAGGAATTGTGGAGCCGTCAGGCGAAGCTTGCCTATCCGATTAAAGACGGCATTCCCTATATGCTGGAAAACGAAGCACGAGCGTTGAGCGAAGAGGAACTCAAAGCATGACCGAATTCGTCGTATTGATTCCGGCGCGGCTGGATTCGTCGCGCCTGCCCGGAAAAGCCTTGGCGGACATTCACGGCAAACCGATGGTCGTGCGCGTTGCCGAACAGGCGGCAAAAAGCAAAGCCGCGCGCGTCGTCGTCGCCACCGATCATCCCGACATTCAGACGGCCTGTCAGGCGCACGGTATCGAAGTCGTCATGACTTCAAACCGGCACGAAAGCGGCACGACGCGCCTTGCCGAAGCCGCCGCCGCGCTGAAGCTGCCGCCGCATTTGATTGTTGTGAACGTACAGGGCGACGAGCCGCTGATTGCCCCCGAACTCATCGACCGCACCGCCGAAGTACTCGTCGAAAACAACGTCCAAATGGCGACCGCCGGCCACGAATTGCACGATTTCGACGAATTGATGAATCCCAATGCCGTCAAAGTCGTCCTCGACAAAAACGGCAACGCCATCTACTTCAGCCGTGCCCCGATTCCCTATCCGCGCGATGCGATGCGTGCCGGAAAACGCGAAATGCCGTCTGAAACCGCCGTCCTACGCCATATCGGCATTTACGCCTACCGCGCCGGCTTCCTGCAACGCTATGCCGAAATGAGCGTCTCGCCGCTGGAAACCATCGAATCGCTGGAACAACTGCGCGTCCTGTGGCACGGCTACCCCATCGCCGTCGAAACCGCCAAAGAAGCCCCCGCCGCCGGTGTGGATACGCAGGAAGATTTGGACAGGGTTCGCGCTGTATTTCAGACCGTATAAAACAGGTTCAAAGGGAAAAGATATGCAGCAACATATTGAAAAGTGGCAACACTTGAGCCGTGAAGAACAGAAAATCCTTGCCGAAGTATGGGGTCTCGTGCAAAACGATGATCAGGAGGTTTACTATGAAATGCTCAAATTGAACGCACCTGATGAAGTCAGCGGTGAATTTTGGTTCAGAATGGCAGAAACACTCAGCACCCTGCCGCCCAATCGTTCCCTCGACCTTAGAATGAACGGCGGCAGGCTGTCGACCGCCGTATCCATCCTTTCCGCCATGATTGAAGACAATCCCGACATACCGCAGCTTTGGGCGTAAAAAATTACCGCCCTCAATTATTTGGTACACGGACACAAAGCCCGTGCCGACGGTTTGGTACAACAGCCCGACAAAGCGGCAGAAGCCAACGAAGAGGAATACCTGACCAAAGCCCTGTCGCAAAACCTGCTGTCAACATTGGATGCCGCACTTGCACGTTTTCCTGAAGACGCGTGGTTTCAGGAAATCAAACAGGATGCACAAAAGCATTTTGCTTGAGGACGTGGCGGTCAGGAATATTTCCATTCAGGAAGAAAAGAAGTGCCTAATTGGGTATAATCAGGGTAAATCTTATTTTATTTCAGAAGATTAATATTTGTTTTCCGTTTTTCCTTGACGGTATCGGAAAAGTTGATTATAGTTACAGCTTCCTTAGGAGTAATGGCTGAGAGGCTGAAGGCACTTCCCTGCTAAGGAAGCATGTGGGATCAACCTGCATCGAGGGTTCGAATCCCTCTTACTCCGCCAGATAAAAAATAGACGCTGTGTTTTACAGCGTCTATTTTTTTATGCAATTTTATAGCGGGTTGGCGCAAACCCGGTATGGTATTGCCCTGTCTTGATTCTGAATTTTGTTAATCCGAGATGTTTGCCGTTTATTTTTGCCTCGTTCAAACGGCGGCTCTGATCTGCGCGGTTTCTGTTTGCCGTATTCGCCTATCCGTACCGCAAATGTTATACTGGGAAAAATTCACCGATTGTATTTTACGGCGTATTTGCCGATAGGATGGAAGAGACAAATGAGCAGAATCCGGCAGGCTTTTGCCGCTTTGGATGGCGGAAAGGCATTGATTCCCTATATTGCGGTGGGCGACCCCGATATTCGGACAACTTTGGCATTGATGCACGGCATGGTTGCAAGCGGTGCGGATATTTTGGAGTTGGGCGTGCCGTTTTCCGATCCGATGGCGGACGGGCCGGTTATTCAGCGTGCGGCGGAGCGGGCGTTGGCAAACGGGATTTCGCTGCGCGATGTCTTGGATGTCGTCAGAAAATTCCGTGAAACCGACACGCAAACGCCGGTTGTTTTGATGGGATATTTGAATCCCATACATAAGATGGGTTATCGGGAGTTTGCTCAGGAAGCCGCAAAGGCGGGGGTGGACGGCGTGTTGACGGTGGATTCCCCCATCGAAACCATCGATTCTTTATATCGCGAGCTGAAGGATAACGAGGTCGACTGTATTTTCCTGATTGCGCCGACGACGACGGAAGACCGTATTAAAACCATTGCCGAGCTGGCAGGCGGATTTGTCTATTATGTTTCGCTCAAGGGCGTAACGGGCGCGGCAAGTTTGGATACGGATGAGGTTTCGCGTAAAATAGAGTATTTGCGTCAGTATATCGATATTCCCATCGGTGTCGGTTTCGGCATCAGCAATGCGGAAAGCGCGCGCAAAATCGGCCGGGTTGCCGCCGCGATCATTGTCGGCAGCCGGATTGTGAAAGAGATTGAAAACAATGCGGGCAACGAGGCTGCCGCCGTCGGTGCTTTGGTCAAAGAGTTAAAGGATGCCGTGCGCTGATTCTGTCGCGCATTCTAAATGTTTTAGGAGTTGTCCATGAGCTGGTTAGATAAAATCCTGCCACCCAAAATCAAGAATCGTGGGAAAGACGGTTCTTCCAATGTTCCCGAGGGTTTGTGGCGCAAATGCCCGTCTTGTTCGGCAACCGTTTATTCGACCGAGTTGCAGCAGAACAATCAGGTCTGCCCGAAATGCAACCACCACAATCCGTTATCGGCGCGCCAGCGTTTGAACCTGCTTTTGGATGAGGAAGGCAGGGAGGAAGTTGCGGGTAATGTCAAACCGACCGATCCTTTGAAGTTTAAAGACAGCAAAAAATATCCGGACCGTTTGAGTGCGGCACGCAAGCTGACCGGGGAAGATGACGCGCTGGTGGTGATGAAGGGGATGATGAACGGTCTGCCCGTCGTCGTTGCCGCGTTTGAATTCCGCTTTATCGGCGGTTCGATGGGTTCGGTTGTGGGCGAGCGTTTCGTACAGGGTGTCCGCCGTGCGGTTGCCGATAATTGTCCGTTTGTCTGTGTGGCGGCTTCCGGCGGCGCGCGTATGCAGGAGGGTGTAAACTCGCTGATGCAGATGACGAAAACCAGTGCCGCGCTGCATTTGCTGACGGAAAAACGCCTGCCGTTTATATCGGTGTTGACCGATCCGACTATGGGCGGCGTATCTGCCAGCTTCGCATTTTTAGGCGATGTCGTGCTTGCCGAACCGAACGCGCTGATCGGTTTTGCCGGTCCGCGCGTGATTGAGCAGACGGTGCGCGAAACGCTGCCGGAAGGCTTCCAACGCGCCGAGTTTCTGCTGGAAAAAGGCGCGATCGACCAGATTGTCGACCGCCGCGATATGAAGCGGCGCATCAGTGATTTGATTACGCTGTTGTGCCGTCAGGACAAAGTTTCCGCCACCTGATGGCTGATGAATCGAATGCCGTCTGAAACCGATGTTTCAGACGGCATTTTTGTGTCTGGTTATTTGTCGTGCGGCTTCATCGACGGGGCATAGCGTCCGGCACGTTCTTTCAGGCGTTGTACCAAACCTTGCGTGTCGGCGGGTACGCCGCCCTCGCAGAATGCCTGATACAGGACGGCGCGCAATGCGTCGTTGCGCCCAAGTGTGCCGCCTATCGGTTTCCATTCGGCGTTTCGGGGCTGTATCCAGCGGCTGTTGACCGTATCGCCGTATCCGAATACTTTGTAGGAGGAAAGTTTGCCGTTGCCGAACCCGATGGAGGAGCGGGCGCAGAATATGCCTTCGGCAGTCAGGTTGTCGTAGCCTTTGTCGGAGCGGATATTGAGAATGTAGCGGATGCTGCCGTCGGGCGCGGGCATAATTTGCAGGCTGTCGAGCAGGATTTTCGGCTGTTTGCCGTAATTTTCATCCACATAAATGTCAAACCAGCCGTCCGAGTGCGCATCGGGCAGCGGCGGCAGTTCGGCGGTATGTTCTTTAAATTCGCGGGCGGCGGCTTCTTCGGGCGTTTCGCGGTAGCGGGTGTTGATCGGCGTGTCTTTTTGGCTGAAGCCGGCGGCAAGGGACGTGCCGACAGTCAGGGTCAGAATCAGAAGGATGGCGCGGCGCATAAGTTTCTCCAAATTGAAAACGGCTTTATTTTATGGTTTGGCGGGAAGGGCTGCAAGCAATCGGGGTATAATCTGACCTGATTTTCATTTTAAAGCGGTGTCGAACCATGAACAGCGAAACTTTAGACGTAACCGGATTGAAATGTCCCCTGCCGATTTTGCGGGCAAAAAAGGCTTTGGCGCAAATGCGGCAGGGCGAGGTATTGACCGTTCTGGCGACCGACGGCGGCGCGCCGGGGGACTTTGAGGCTTTTTGCCGCCAAACCGGTCATGTGCTGTTGGATTCTTCCGAACAGGACGGCGTGTTCACACTGGTCGTCAAGCACAAATAAATGCCGTCTGAAATGCGGATGTCCTGATTGATGTTATTGCTGTCGGCATTTGTGCTTGCTGCGTGTAATGCCCAAAACCGGCAATCCGGTGTACGGCATCAGGATTTTGCACGCGTAGCCGTCGATTTGTTTCGGAGTGCCTGCGTCCTGACTCAAGGTAGTTTCGAACCGGTTTCCAAGTTTGCCGCTGTCGGACATTTTGTCCCTGTCGGAAAGGAAGACCTGTCCCGTCTGCCGCCCGCTGTTGCAGAACCCGATGTACAGGCGTTGTGGACGCTTGAACGCGATGGCGGCATTTATTATTTGAGCCTGACGCGCGACAGTTGCAGTGTGAAAGCCGAGCGGGCAGACAGTGCCGCGCTTTTGGAACATTTCTCAGGGCTTGTCCGACAGCCGCCGAAAAATGCCAATATATAGTCAATTAAAATCAAAATAGGACAGTAGTGCATCGTCAAATCGGGCGTAATCAGACAAAACGGTTCGCAGATACCGCTTAATATTCG